>NZ_CP041327.1:3042500-3380429 GCF_013394125.1 Pseudoalteromonas sp. Scap25
GTTGATCTTGATTTAGCCATTGAATGATACCTGATAGCTGGCTTTCTAATCCTAGTGTTTGCGCTTTAGAGTAAGCCGATTTTAGATCATCATTAAAAGGTGCGACGGTTTCGGCAATGGCCTTTTCTGATGTTGGCTTAATTTGTTCATACTCTTTAATAGCTGCCACAGTTTTGCTTTGACGTAAGTCCATTGAAAATGCCACCAGCTGTTCATTTCCTAAGCTGAGTTCTTGGGCTTGTTCAAATGCTTTATCTAAGTCGCCACTGAAAAAGGTTTTACTTACATCTTGTAACTCTGCCATTAAATCATTTATAGCTTGCTGTTCGTCTTCATTAAGCTCTCCATTTACTGACATAGAAAATGACAACTCACGAGACTCAGAAAATTGCGTACTAAATGCTTGTGAGCTTTCAGTTTGCTGATAGCGACTAGATGACTGGGATTGGTAAGCGTCTGCAAAACTAATACTCACCTCATCACCTTCTGCGGTGGTAAAAGTATAATCAGCGCTGTTACTAAGGTTCACATATTGCGATTGACTAACCGTTACACTTGCTGGCTGAGGATTAAATAAGTTCTGCTCAAATTTATCAAGGCCATTAAAGATGCCCTCTTTTGATTTATCAATACCCTCTTCAAGCTCTTGATTAAATACGCCCATGCCTTTTAATTCATCGACAGCTTCATCAACACCTGTTTGCACGCCTTTACGTGCCTGGTTGAGTATATCTTGTAGCTTGTCATCATCGGCACCATTGGCTTTGGCTTTTTTTACTGAGCTGGTCACAAAGTCTAAAACATTTTTGACTACTTCATTAAAATCAAACAATGGTTTGTCTTTTTTCGCTTCAGCAACCGGCAAGCCTAATTCTTTTGCCATTTTGTCACCCAATACGGCAGCAGCCAATTCTTTTCCGCGTTGCTGATAGCTAGTTGGTGGGGAGTCTATTTTAGGCTGTGGCATTGCTTGCTTAGTATTGTATTTATTGGCATTGCTGTTTGGAACAAAACTAAAGTTACCTATTTTCATGAGAAGACTCCTATTTAGACATACTCTTATATCGGCCAAGTAAGCCTATACTGTAGTAAAATGCTTAAAAAAAGCTCACTATATTTGATCAAAACTAGACAAATACGCTTCGCTCCCTACAATAGCGCCGATAAACAGATCTCAACGATAAGGTTATACCGTTAATGGCAGTTATAAATATAGATACCACGCAGTACGATGCACAATTAAATGAAAAAGAGCAGCGTATTACAGAGCAGTTTCAACGTTTCGGTGTAAAACAGTTAGAAGTATTTAGCTCTGAGCCTATTAACTACCGTCAACGTGCAGAATTTAGAGTATGGCACGATGGTGACGATCTGTTTCACATTATGTTTGATCAACAAACGAAAGATAAAATACGTGTTGATACCTTTGACCCTGCAGCTCCTTTAGTAGGTGAAGTTATGCAGGTAATGATTGATAACTTAAAAGGCTGCGAAGTACTGCGTCGTAAATTATTCCAAATAGATTATTTATCGACCCTCAGCGGTGAAATTTTAGTAAGCTTGCTTTATCACAAGCCACTTGATGAAAACTGGTTAACTGAGATTAATGCCTTAAAGGAAAAGCTAAGTAGCCAGTACAAAATTGACTTTATTGGCCGTGCACGTAAGCAAAAAGAAAAATTAGGCGATGACTTTGTTACTGAGCGTTTAATGGTAAATGGCCAAGAGCTAATCTATCAACAGGTAGAAAATAGCTTTACTCAGCCTAATGCGAAGGTGAATATTAAAATGTTAGAGTGGGCACAAGAGCTATGTAAACCACTAAACAATGATTTACTAGAGCTGTATTGTGGTAACGGAAACTTTTCAATTGCACTTGCGGGCTCATTTAATAAAGTGCTGGCAACAGAAATATCAAAATCGTCTGTGCATTCAGCGCAATATAATATTGCTCAAAACAAAGTAACTAACTTAGATATTATTCGCATGTCGAGCGAAGAGTTTACTCAGGCAATGAAAGGCGAGCGTACTTTCTCTCGCTTAGATGGTATTGACCTTAGTAGTTACAACTGCCAAACCATTCTAGTCGACCCACCTCGTGCTGGCATGGATACCCTAACGTGTGATTTAGTGGCTAACTATGAGAATATTATTTATATATCATGTAACCCAGATACGTTAGAGCGTGATCTTGATCACTTATGCCAAACCCATGAGGTTAAGCGCTTTGCAATATTTGATCAGTTCCCTTACACACACCATATTGAATCTGGTGTATTTTTACAGAAAAAATAAAATCCAATACTATAATGCCAGCGCCTTGATAAGTGCTGGTATTTGCTCTTCACTAAATACTTTAACTTGATGCTTTACCAATAACTTAGCGGTCAGCCCCATGCCTTTTACTTTCACCCCACTATGGCTTCCATCATAAATTGTATTACGGCCACACGAAGGACTAGACTCTTTTAGTAAAGCAAAGCGAATATTATGCTTATTACAAAGGGCTAATGCTTTATTAGCGCCAGCTTCAAATGCACTTGTTACATCCTCGGCAGTATTTGTAATAACTCGATTTTGCTTTATCTCAGCGGGCGCTCTAGGCACGAGTAAGCCACCAGCAATCTCAGGACAAAATACGATTAATCTATTTTGCTTTTGCCACAAATTAAGTTGAGGGTGCAATATTGTTTGGCCTTTACCATCATAACGAACTGGCAAACCTAACAAACAACTTGAGATTAAAATTTTTTCCATAATGAATTTTCTTCTCCAAATAAAAAAGCTCCTTTCGGAGCTTTTTTATTTCACTAAACTAATTATTTATTTGCTAAGTAGTTAATAAGTGCGCTTACATCTTCTGGCGATGAAATACCTGACTCGCCACCTAAGTTAAGCTTATATTTACCATTAACAATAAATGTTGGAACGCCACGCAGTGCCCCTTTTCCTTTAAAGTAATCTTGGTCGCGCTTCATTTTAGAGCTCAGTGTACGTACCGAGAAGCTTTCAAATAATTTATCAAACTTGTCGCCATCTACACCTTGCGCTAAAAATACATCTTTTACATCTGCAAGCTCATTAAAACGAGCACGCTTTGCGTGAATGTGGTCAAACATCGCTGAAATAATTTTATCTTTTTGCGGTAGTACTTCAGCAGTAGCTAGTGCTTGGCTGATCATGGTTTGATGTTCTGGGTCACGAACGCCCACGAAATCCACATGGCTTTTCTTAAACTTTACGTTTTTGTCTAGCTTAGGTTTGATCTCAGCAAGCAGTGGCTCCATGTTATTACATGCAGGGCAGTAAAAAGAGAAAAACTCTTTTACTTCTGGCTTTCTGGTTGCACGATCAGAGACGACATCATAATGTACGCCCTCTTCGTAAGTGGCAGCAAAACTGGTTGCAGCTAAAGGGAGTAATACAGCAAGCAACCCTGCTTTAACTAATTTGATCATTATTATGGTGCTCCAAAAATTATAGTTTTAGTAAAAAGCTAATTAACTCATCAAGTTCTTGTTGGCTCTTGATTGTATTAATATTGATTTTATATTTGTCATTTACGATAAATGTAGGTACGCCAGTTAATGCGCCAAGCTCAGAATATTTATTCTGCTTATCTTGCATGGCACGTTCAGCTGCTATGATAGGCAAACTAGCAATATCATTATCAAATGTGCTGTTATCAATTGCGTTAAGCTCTAATAACTTCTTAACGTCTTTAATTTCTGTTAATGGTGCACGCTGAATATGGATGCTTTTAAAAATTTGCGCTGTTACTGCTTCGGCTTGACCATGTTTTTTAGCAATTAAGTAAGCAAAGCTCAGGTTACTTTGTGCTTGTGGTGAAACGCCCCCTAAAAAGTTAACATGATTTTTTACAAACTCAGCCCCTTCAGGTAAGTTTTCTGCAATCCCTTTTGCTACCGGCTCAAACTTAAAACAGTGCGGGCAATAGAAAGAGAAGAATTCGGTTACGTTTGGCGTTTTACTCTTTTCAACGTCAATCACAGTATATTGATTACCTGCTTCAAAGTTGGCAGCTAGTGCTGCGAAAGGTAAACATAGGATCAGTAAACTTAGTTTTAATTTTTTAAGCATGAATATCTCGTTATACTTCTTTTTTAAATAAAAATATTATGGCAATAATTTTAACGGGGCTTCTTGCAAAGCTGCAAGCTGTTCTTTAAGCGCTAAAATTTGTTGCTCCCAGTATTTGTCATCTGCAAACCATGAAAAGTTCCGTACAAAAGCTGGATCGCTCCAACGTTTTGCAACCCAACCCATGTAATGAATCATACGCATGGCGCGAAGCGGTTCGATCAGCTTCAGTTGTGAGTGATCAAAATCACAAAACTCTTCATACGCATTCACTAAAGTGTCTAACTGTAACAGCTGTGTTTGTCGATCGCCACTGAGCATCATCCATAAATCTTGAATTGCAGGTCCTTGGCGGCTATCGTCTAAATCAACAAACATCAGCGCATCCCCAGCCCATAAAATATTACCAGCATGGCAGTCTCCGTGTAAGCGAATACTGTCTACATTTTTATATTGCAGCTGCGCTTGGGCAATAACTAAATCTAAAATAGTGTAAAAGGAAGTTTCTAGTCCCATAGGAACTAAATTACTTTTTTGTAAATGAACTTTAGCTGTATGCAGGTATTCATCACAGCTAACGATTGGTCTTTGGGTAAAGGGCTGCGTTTTCGCTACTTGGTGCATGCGACCAATTAAACGCCCTAGTACGTCAAGCTGATCTAAATTATCGACTTCAAATAAACGCCCGCCTACACTTGGGAATAAAGTAAATAAATACCCTTGGTGTTCAAATAAGCTTTGCCCATTATGCTTTATTGGCGCAACCACCGGTACTTCTGCGGCTGCCAGTTCAAAAGCAAAATCATGTTCCTCTTGAATTTGTGCTTTGCTCCAGCGCTCAGGCCGATAAAACTTAACAACGTAACGTTTTCCACCCTCAGCTACAAATTGATACACTCGATTTTCGTAGCTATTTAGCGCTAGCAACCCTGACTCAGCGTAAATATCAACGCTTTCGATGGCATCCAAAATAAGATCTGGGGTTAAGTCAATAAAGCTAAATTTACTCATATACTTCTTATATAAAAGAAAAGCGGGAATATCCCGCTTTTTTGTTAATATCAGTGTTCGTCTTTTAATACAGACTCTTTATCGCGCTTTAAAAAAGTTACTTTGCTGCGATATTTGGTTATCGGGTTCGTTTATTGGCGACAGTACAAAGTTAAACTCGGTCATTGGCGCTTTTAAATCATAAGGGTCCATTACTAATGATAACGGCACATTATGCGATTCACCAGCGTTCACCGTAAAGGTGGTATCACCTATGTATTTATAGTTATCTAACCCTTTAACATCAATAGAGAATGTTTGCTCGTACTGTGCCTTATTAATCACTTTTAAGGTGTAGGTGTTTTCAACTAAGCCATTAAAATCGACACGATACAACTGATTGCGATCACGGATAATATCAAAGTCCATAGGTTTACGCATAGCTATATTGGCTACCAACGCACCGGTAAGTAAGACTAAAATAATACTGTAACCAATCAGCTTAGGACGCAGCGGATGAGTTTTATTCTCTGGGGTTTCCAAGTTACGCTCGGTGGTATAAGAGATTAGACCTCGAGGATAATTCATTTTGTCCATTACGCCGTCACAGGCGTCAATACACGCGCCACAGTTTATACACTCGTATTGCAGACCATTACGAATATCAATCCCAGTTGGGCAAACCTGCACACACAAGTTACAGTCAATACAATCACCTAACCCCAGCTCTTTTGGGTCTTGTTTACGCGAACGTGGCCCGCGGTTTTCACCACGCGCTTCATCGTAGCTTACAGTAAAGGTGTCTTTATCAAACATTGCTGACTGAAAGCGTGAGTATGGGCATATATGTAAACACATAATTTCGCGCATCCAACCCGCATTACCATAAGTACAAATAGTAAATACAATAATACTAACTAAGGCATAACCGCCTACGTTAAAGGTAACAAATTCTGGGAGTAGTTCGCGAATAGGCGTAAAGTAACCAACAAAGGTTAACGCTGTATATAGAGAAAATAGCACCCAACTAGTGTGCTTTGCGGTTTTTCTCCAGAATTTATCAAAATCCATTGGCCGCTGATCTAACTTTTTACGTTGATTAGCACTGCCCTCAAATTTTTCTTCAAACCAAATAAAAATAAAGGTCCATACTGTTTGCGGACAGGTATAGCCACACCATACGCGGCCATAAAAAGTAGTCACTAAAAATAGAGCAAACGCCGCAAGCATAAAAATAAATGCAAGAATAGTGAAGTCTTGTGGCCATAGGGTTAAACCAAAAATATTAAACTTTTGCTCCATTAGCTCAAACAACACAGCTTGCTGGCCATTAAAGTTGATCCAAGGCAATAACATAAACGCTAGCATGCCTAAAAAGCCAATGCGTTGTCTTAGTAATTGATGAAGCCCTGTAACCGCACGTACATAAATGCGATTGCGGGGGTTAAATCTATCTTCTTGACGGCTCAGATCAGGTTTTTGGATCTTAACCTCTGTTGGTATGTTTTTTACTTTAATTTGCTTATCCATTGAAGTTCCTCAACGCCGCTAGGAAATAAAAATTCAGCAATCTTTTTGTACTTTTCGCCTAAGTGTAGCAACTTGCATGCTAAACATAATACGCTTTAAGTCGCACTTGTATACTTTCAGATATTTCAGAAATATCTAACTACTGCCTCTTATTATACGCATATTAGCTAAAATTACTGACTAGATTGCTAATAATTTATTCAATTTGTGACTTGCTTTTAAGGTGTATTTTATTACACTTGCCGGCTACTAAAGTGTTGTTTGGATCAAGGTTTGTATATTTATGAAGAAATTTTTTATACTAGTGGTTGTGATCCTAGCATTTTTTACCGTTGATCATCCTTTGGTAAAAGAGCCGCGCGAACGGTTGCTCGGTGATGGTATCGGTTTGTTAAGCAGCTCAACTAAAGTAGATCGCTTTCCTGTAGCAACCATGACGAGAAATAAAGTGAATCAACAGTTAGCACTTTCTCGTTCTGAGCAAGACTATGTTGCTAAAACATTTACTACGGATGAATCAGTCAAGTTATTTGAACTACGCTATTGTCGCCAAGGTGATCTAAACCTCTATTTTTACGAAGAACGATTACTTACTGTATGTCGTATTATCAAAGAGTCATTAGCGCAAGCGAGAGTAAAGTAATGGATTTTTCTGGATTAAATAAAAAAGCAAGTAACTCATTTCATAAACATCGCACCATGCTTAAGCAATTGGCACAGGGTAAAACGTTAAAATGCGAACATTGTAATGGCGTATTAACCCTTAACTTAGCCACCAGCGAGCCTGGTAAGGGAGTAATACAGTGCAAACAAGGTTGCACTGATATTGAATTAGAAATTGGCGGTTAGGTGTTAAGAATAACGATTGAGCGCTAGAAAACTTACTCTTCCCACCCTTCATCAGTATATAAACCACTGTTAAGCGCAACAATTTCGATAAGTTCAGCAAAACCTAACGCAAAGTCGCCCATTAGCTCGTACTGCTGCTCACATAAGTGCAATTCATCAATATTATTTTGTTGTGCAATTTGCACAATGACTGGTTTATCGAGTGCAAAAAAACTGAGCGTAGCCTGTGCGCTTTCAAGCGCTTGCTTGTATTGAATGTCTAGTTGCTCACTTGCTAATAACTTATGGGTATACGCTTGGCTTGCGGTTAAAAAACCCGCTGACCACTGCTGGCAAAAGTCATATTCAAACTCAGCGGGTAACTTATAACCCAACTCAAATACTTGCTCACTCACCTGATGGTGTAATGCCATAAACAAAAATAACATGTCTTCATCAAGGTCGTTTGCTGTATCAGGGAGAATATTTTCTAACCATTGGTGAACTTCTAATGGCTCAGGTGAACATATAACGCCAAATAAATAACCTTGGCTTTGGGTAAGGCTCATTGCGCCTGATTGGGTATTTAAAAACTCGCTGAGCAGCTTAGCATGCTGCTCAGTAAACTGAGGTATTTGCATTAAAACTCTTTATATAAAATATTAAAATTTAAGTGGGTAACGACCTTGGTTATCTGGTCTGCCTAAAAACTTCACCGCGTCATGTACCTCTTTGGGTAAAGTTAGATCAGGTTTAACATATCCCGCAACTTTAAAGTCAAAATTAGCCTTTAGTGTAGCATCTGCTTCTAGCCCTAATCTATTGTCTGGCTCGATGAGTATAGCAACATCGCCCGACTTACAACTTAATTTGCCACTAAGATCACCAATATTGAACCAACCAGTTAAACCTTGTACGTCAATATCAGGACTGGCTATTTCACCTTGTAGTGATTGGCAATATGGCGCTCCAGAAACGTATTCATCGAGCTCTAAAATTACACGTCCTTTAGCAGTAACTGGTAACGGTAAATCAATTCGCTGCATTGCTCGCTCAACCGTTGAACGCACTACAGTATCAGTTATTTTAAGCTCATCACTTGCTAGTGAATAACTAATATCTGCATAGCCCGATATGTCACTGCGTTCGCGAGGATTACCAAAGCGTAAGTTAGTATTCACTTGAGCTTTAAATAACGCCCAGCCAGATATATCCCAGCGTACATTATTTAATTGCTCACCTTCAAAGCGCAGCTGCATAACTTGTCCCTGCCACAACGTGCCAGCAGTTTGTCCTATTTCTAGCTGCGGTGGAAAATACGGTTTAGCTAAATTTACAGCAACCGCAGCCGGTAATTTAATAACGCTAAAAACAATAAAGCTCATTAAAAAAACGATGGATAATATTATTATTTTTTTCATTAACTACTTCTCTAATACTAAACGGCTTACGCGTACATAACCGGATTTATCATCTTGGCTTAAATCTAGATTTTCTACGCTTAAACCATGCTGATTAACGAGCTCATCAATCCATTGGATTAATAGATTAAACTCTACTGAGTCGAGCGTTAAACGAAGTGAGTTATCATTAGGCTGCATTTTACTAATATTAATGCTGTAACGGCCGCGCGTATTATTAACTATTTGGCTGAGATTTTGATTACTCACAGCTTGCGTTTTACCCGCGGCTTTGAGCTTAACAATACTCTCGTCTACCCAGGCTAACAATTCTTGCTGTTTTATTTGTGATTGCTGTGCCCGCTCTATCGCAGTATTTAAAGGCCTAAAAACCCCCATCACCAAAACAAAAATGATAAATACAACGCCTGCAACCATAATTAGTTGTTGCTCTTGCTCTTTTAATGAACGCCAATATTGCATTAACTGCTGCTTCATTGTGCACCTCGCAGTCTGATTTCGCCGACGATAAAATCGCCATCATTATTTAACGAGCCCTGCTCAACAGTAACCCCTTGCTGCTCTAGAATGGCTTTAACCTTACCAAAAGTTTGAAAGTCTTTACCACGCGCTCGAATGCGCAATTCATTACGGCGTTTGTCAAAGCGTAATGTTTGTGGCGTAAACTCACTCACTTGCGAAAACACGCTAACCAATTTACTGGTTAAATCTAAAAAGCCAGCATCGCTAACACCTTGTACTTTATTCAATGCACCCTGTATTTGATTTTTAATTAAATGAGGGCGTACTCGTGTGCCGGGAAAGGCTTTTTGATATCGCTCTACTACTTGCGATTTAGCTACTTCTAGCTGCGAATTAAGCTGATGCAATTCAACCGCTTTAATAGTCACACTTGATACCAAGGCAACCACACTAATAATGGCAGCACTTTTCCAGTAACCCCACCATAACGCAGTTTTCTTTTTAAGGGTGTAAGGTCCTTGACGCAAATTAAACTTAAGTTTATCAAGTTGTTTAGCAAATAATGCTAACGGTAACTCATAGTCACTTGTTTGCGGATATAAGTTAAGTGCTTCAGGAAACTGATCAGCGGGGCTGTAATGCTTGATATCTGGGTTGCCTAATGCTACTAAATACTCGTTTAGCCAACTGCTTTCAACCGCGCTAATGTGCCAGTCACCTTGTTTAAAGAGCCACTGTTTATTAAGTTCGATGGCAGTAACACATGACTCTTCAGCGCTTGGCAATAGTAATGCATCCGGTACTATTTGATACGGAGTGAGTTGATGTTGTTCAAATACTTCTAACCAGTGCTCAAACCAATCACGGTTCGTTAGCGCAATCTTAATTGCATGCTGCTCATCAACCATAGTTGGCTCCCCAAGCGCGATATAAACGTCGTCTATATCACATGCAATATCTTCTTCGAGCATATAGGGCAATGCTTGCTCTAATTTACGGCTCCACTTTGTTGGCAGTGTCACCGTTTTTAATTGCACCTGGTCACATGGTAAAAGTACCACAAGTTCTCGGGTTAATGCTTTTTCAGTTAGTTCACTTAACTGATTGGCATTTTGTAGCTCGCCACTGGCTATTATTTCTTGTTCTTGTGGTGAGTATATTAACCAGTTAAGTAAATCTTGCTCGGTTTGACCCGTGCGGATCAACAGTATCTCTGTCACTGTACGCCTCCAAATTTTCGCGCCAGTATCGTTACCTCGCCATTGCTGGCATACAGTAATGTGGTCATCGAAAAACGCAAATCAACAAATTTTGCCTGCGTTTGTAATTTAAAATATTCACTTTTTAAACTAAAAAGTTTTTCTACTGCTTTGATATTTTTGCCGCCTTGTTGTTTAACAGACTCAAAAAACTCTTCAATATTATCAAAGCCATTTTCAGGTCGCGCTGCAATTACCGCTTGAGCACCCGAAACACTCAGTTCGTCTATTAGGCCACTGAACAATAAAGCTTGCTCTTCAGTGACCGTATTAACATTAATTGAAAGTAACGTACTGCCAGGGATCACACAGACAAAAGGCAGCACCTTTTCCATCACTAAAGGGTTAAACCCTTTAATTAAACGCAGTTCAGATACCGAAGCAAATAGGTTATTTGCTGTCATGTACGGAAACTGACGCGATAAATACTCGCCCTCTTCAGCTCCTGAGCGATACGTAATACTATTTTTATCCAACCAGTCAAAAACACTATCAGCCATACCTTCTTCAGACTCATCACTGGGTAAGTCTTCTATATTTTCTAATATGGCAAACAACGCTTTATGCGCAGGGTTCGTTTTATTAGTACTGTTTGAGTCAGGCTCAGCACCAAGCGCATTTAAGTTTAAACAAGCTTGTAAATCAGTTAACTGACCGCTTAACGTGCCGTTATCAACTGGATACTTAACATCACCTTGCTTTGCCCACGGCTGCGCTAAGGTGGTTTTTTCTGGATCGTCTTTTTTACTTTGAATTAAGCCTTTAATAGCTAATTCTTCAGCGCCATAAGCATACCATTTAGCCTGTTGCTGACTTTGCAAGTTAGTACTTCTTTGTACCTGTAACATTAAGTTCGCACTCATTTCTACGGCTAAAATAGCAGCCAGCGCGACAATAAATAACACAATAACTAACGCCGCGCCGCGTGATGTTTTTTGATTCATCAAGGCGTTCCTCGGCCATTTGGTTGCGATTGGTTAGTACCATCATTAACCGGTTTTGGTAGCTCTTTACCGAGTCCTGGCACTAAAAAAACGCGCCTAATTGGTTCTGCGTTCATTTGCTTTAACGTTACAGCTACCGCTTTAGGTAACGCCTTAATTTGCCAGTTTTCTTGCCACTCTGCGTTACCATCTAAAAACTCAAATTTAAGCTCTTCTACGTCAGCTAAAACAACTTGGCTACGAGGCTCCATATTATCAAGTTGATCAACATAAATGCGATATACTCGTTCTAAGTTGTCATCAATTACTCGATAACCAACAGCTTGCAGCTCTGAGCGAGGAAGTAAATTAATGGGATTCATCCAACCATCACGCACAAAGGCAATGCCATCAAGCTGGCTTTCTAAAATGTAGCGCCCTGCAAGTAAGTAACTCTCTTGAAAATCCCCAGCTTCATTACGCACTTGGCGTTTAGTCATTTGGCTAAAGTCTTGATCCATTAGCCTGAAGGCTGTTTGTAACCCATTTAGCTCAGCAATTTTTTCATCTGATGCTTCTTTGGCACGCGTGGTGGTATCAAGTATTTGGTGGGTGGCCATAATAACAAACGCCAACACTCCTAGTGCCACCATCACTTCTAATAATGTAAAACCGCGCTGCTTCACTTATGGCTTACCTTTATTTAGGTAAGTACTTAACTCATAAATTGAATTTTCATACTTATCATCTGTAAACACATTAATAGTGACCTTTACAAAGCTCTTATCCGCAGTGGGCACAACATCTTGGCGCCAAAACCATTCAATCCCCGCCATCATCTCAGTACCGCGGGTACCATTTTTACCTTGCCATTTTTCGCCTTTCGTTCGTTGTTCTACCAATACATTCTCAGCTACCCATGAGCCATACGTTTGCTCTTCAATGCTAGATAAGTGATGAATATGCTCACCAGTTGCTTGCATTGCAGCAATACCCGCCATAGCACAAATACTTAGCGCAACTAAGACTTCTAATAAGGTAAAACCTTGGTATTTTTTCATTATTGGGGCTCTCGACGAAAATCAACTGGCGCAGCAAATTTACCTTCAATAAAATATACCGGCTCCGCCTGATCTTTTAACTCAAGCATGAGCTGAAATGCACTTACATCAGCAGAGGATAAAAGAAGTACTTGAGGAACTTTTAATTTTTTAAGTTCTAATAAGCTATCTTCATTATCGCCACTCATTAACTCACGCCAGTTAGACTGCTCTAATAAGTTATCTTGTGCCCAAGGTAGGTCTTCTAAATTAAGTGTTACTTTAAATTGCTGGTCAAACTCAATTGGTTTAAATAACTCTTCCCGCTTAAAGCTGGTCCACTTTTCGCCATCAAACACTAAAAATTCAAGCGTATTTTGATCAACTAATAAACCTAACTCTACCTGGTTAAGTACGGCAAATTCCGATGCGGCATTAATGGTGGTATGCAGCCTACTTGCTTGCTTATCTAGCTCTTCCTCTGCGCCGCCATCTAAGCTGTATACCACCATTTTGGTGGCAAAGGCGATGATCACCAATACCACTAAAATCTCTATTAAACTAAAACCATATTGCTTTGCACCTAGGTGCTTAAGGTTTACCCGCATGGTAAACCCCTATTAACTAAGTTTAAGCGTATGATAAAGTTAATGCCCATTACTGCTTATCTTCATCCCAGTTACCAATATCATCATCGGTAGCCGGTTCGCCATCGGGTCCCATAGAAAAAATGTCAAACTTACCAATCTCTCCTGGACTAATTAGTTGGTAATTTTTACCCCACGGATCTTCTGGTAATTTGCTAATAAAACCACCATCTGGGAAGCGTTTTGGAATAGGCTCAATACTAGTTTTAGTCACTAATGCCTCTAAACCTTGCTCTGTACTTGGGTAGCTTTTATTTTTAAGCTTGTACAAACTCATAGCATCTTCTAACTGCTGAATATCTAAATGCGCTTTATCAATAGCCGCTTCTTCTTGCTGACCCATAATATTAGGTGCCACAATCGACATGATCATCCCGATGATAACCAATACCACCATCACTTCTAATAAAGAAAAACCTGATTGTTTATTCACGTTATTACCTCGTTATTCTAAAAACACTAAACAAAAATGATTTAAGTAAATCATTAATATAAAAAAATAATTAAAGGCCAACAGCCTTATTCATTGCCATAATTGGCTGCAAAATTGCCATTACTATAAACAGTACAATGACTGCCATAGAGGCAATCATTGCGGGTTCTAATAATTTTAATGACACATTGACCATACTTTCAAACTCGCGATCTTGATTGTTAGCGGCTCGCTCTAACATTTGCTCAAGTTCACCAGACTTTTCACCACTGGCTATCATATGCAGCATCATTGGTGGAAACAACTTAGTTTGCTGCAGTGAAGCACGTAGGCTTGCCCCTTCACTTACTCTTTCTGCGGCATCAGCCACAGCTTGTTTGATTTTTTCGTTAACTAATACCCCACCAGAAATACGCATTCCTTCTAGTAGCGGTACTGAACTTGACGATAAAATACTTAAAGTACGAGCAAAGCGCGCGGTATTAATCCCTCTAGCAACTTTACCTATGCCTGGCATATGTAATACTTTTGCATCCCACCAAAACCGTACCTTAGGTTTTTTAAGCGCATACTTGATTCCAACCGCGGTAGCGGTGATCACCAGTAAACTTATAAACCAGTAATTTTGCACAAAATGACTACCCGCCATAACCCACTCGGTAGTCCAAGGTAAAACTTGTTTGGTTTTTTCGAACGTTTTTAATATTTTAGGTACTACGGTACCTAATAACACCGAAACAATACCAATAGCAAACACCACCAAAATAATCGGATACACCATAGCCTGCGTAATTTGACTGCGCATATGTTGGCGCTGCTCGGTATAATCAGCTAGCCTGTTGAGCACTTGATCTAAGTGACCTGACTTTTCACCTGCCGCCACCATAGCGCGGTATAAATCGTCAAATACATGCGGAAACTCACTCATCCCATCAGCCAGGGTATAACCTTCCACTACTTTAGAGCGCACCGACATTAACATACGTTTTAAGCGTGGTTTTTCACACTGCTCAGCAACCGCCATTACCGCCCCTTCTACAGGTAGGGCAGACTGAATTAAGGTTGCAAGCTGACGAGTGATCAAAGCGAGATCGGCTGTTGATATGGTTGGTTTAAATAAAGAACCGAGTAAAGGAGCTTTTTGACCTTTAACTTGTTTGTCATCTTGCGCAGCAGGCACAACCTCAAGTGGTGTAAGCTTTTGATCGCGCAGAAGCTGACGAACTTGCTTAGCTGTATCGGCTTCTAAAATACCTTTTTTTTCTTTTCCCCGGCCATCTAATGCGCGGTATTCAAACGCTGCCATAGTTAGCCTTCCTCACGCGTTACGCGCAGCACTTCTTCAAGCGTTGTTTTACCTGCAAGCACACGGCTGCAGCCATCTTGACGAATGCTTGGGCTGTGTTTACGAATGTATTTCTCTACGCTTTGCTCACCTTTACCGCTGTGGATCATTTCACGAATGGTTTCGTCGACGACTAATAACTCGTGAATACCAGTACGACCTCGGTAGCCATTAAAGTTACACTCTTCACATCCTACCGCGCGGTAAATCGTTGGAGCATTGTCAAACGGTACGCCGAGTAATTCACATTCACGCTCATCTGCAACGTGACCTTCTTTACAGCTATTACATAAAGTACGTACCAAGCGCTGGGATAATACCCCTAGTAATGAAGACGATAATAAAAACGGCTCAACGCCCATATCTTCCATACGAGTGATTGCGCCTGAGGCGGTATTAGTATGTAACGTAGACATAACTAAGTGGCCAGTAAGTGATGCTTGTACACCAATTTGGGCTGTTTCTAAATCTCGTATCTCACCGACCATAACTACATCAGGATCTTGACGTAAAATAGCGCGCAGACCACGGGCAAAAGTCATATCAACCTTGGTATTAACCTGTGTTTGGCCAATGCCAGGAATTTCGTACTCGATTGGATCTTCAACCGTTAAAATATTGCGATCCCGCGAGTTAATTTGGCTCATACCTGCATATAGCGTGGTACTTTTACCAGAGCCTGTAGGGCCTGTTACTAAAATTATACCGTGAGGCTTGCTAATTAAGTCGGCAAACAGCTCTCGGTTTCGAGCTGTCATACCTAAGTCTTCTAAGTTTAAACGTGCATTGTTTTTATCAAGCAAACGCAGTACCACTCGCTCACCAAAGCTCGATGGCATAGTCGACACACGCACATCTACAGCGCGCCCAGCGATACGTAAACTAATACGGCCATCTTGCGGTATGCGTTTTTCTGCAATATCGAGTTTGGCCATTACTTTAATACGCGATACCAACAAAGAGGCTAGTTTACGATTAGGCTTTAGAACTTCTTTGAGTACGCCATCCACCCGAAAACGAATAACCAGCTCTTGCTCAAACGTTTCAATGTGGATATCAGAGGCGCCTTCTTTAATTGCCTCACTGAGCATGGCATTAATCAGCTTTATAATAGGTGCATCGTCGTCACCGGCAAGCAAGTCTTCTGTTTGAGGGAGCTCATCAGCTAGTGAGAATAAATCAACCTCATTACCAATATCTTCCATCATTTGCTGAGTTTCTGAGCTATCACGTTGATACGATGCTTCTAGTAATAGCTCAAACTTATCATCTTCTAGTTGCTCAAGTGTAAAGCCATGTCCTGCAATACGACGCACTTCTAATAATACATCAACATCAAGCTCACCACGGTAATACACAATTTGGTTATCTTTATGCTTACTGAGTAACGCGCCAACACGTCTGGCATAAGAAAACGGCAAACGTTTTGCAGGCAGTTCAATTAAGTCATCTTGAGCAAGCTGTTCATCATTACTATGAGTAATTGGATGAACAACATCTTGATTAATATCTTCTATCGCATTAGTCATCATTACGCTCTTGTGCATTTTGTTTGCGTAAATGCTCTTCATACGTTGGTGGTAACAACAATTCGTCATTCCACTCAGGTAAAATAGGTGTGTCTGACATTGGCATTAAATTAATACCATCTTCACGTTTTTTAAATTGTTCACCGCGAATAAAGTTATATTTATTAAAGCTAAGTTTATTCATACTAACGCCATCGCGAATAATGGTCGGTCTTATAAATACAATAAGATTACGCTTACGCTTTGTTGTATTAGTTGACTTAAATAAGTGCCCTAAAATAGGGATGTCGCCTAGTAATGGCACTTTTGACACGCTTTCTTGTACATCTTCATCTATCAAGCCGCCTAATACCACCATGCCGCCATCATCTGCCATTACGGTTGTTTTAATTGCGCGCTTATTGACTGAAATATCAACTGCCGTTGCACCACTTACACTGGAAACTTCTTGTTCTATAGTCAACTGTACCGCTGAACCATCATTAATTTGCGGTGTCACTTTAAGCTTTATACCCACTTCTTGGCGCTCAACCGTCTGGAATGGGTTCGTATTATTACTACCTGTTTGCGAGCCAGTAATAATTGGCACTTCTTGGCCAACTAAAATAGACGCTTCTTCGTTATCCATAGTGGTAATAGAGGGAGTCGCTAGAATATTAGAATTAGTATCAGTTGAAACCGCTTGTACGATTGCGCCCCAATCGTTTTTAATCACTCCCATAGCTAAACCATTAATACCACCAAGTAATGATGCAAGCGGGCCGTAGTCGCCTTCTTTTGTTTCATCATATTCAGTTGGAGTACCCGTCTCTGTTCCAATAATTGTTTTAGTTATTGTTGTGTCACGAGCTTGCTCAGCAGCTACAGCTAAAGCACCGACAGGCACAGTGGTACCATTATTAAATTGCAGCATGCCGCCTTCTTCTGAAATCCATTGCAGACCAAAGTTAACGCCATCGCCTTCCATTACTTCAATTATAATGGCTTCCACTAGTACTTGTGCGCGGCGAATATCTAAGCGCGCAATAACAGACTCTAGTGAACGCATTGTATCTGGCTGAGCGGTAATAACTAATGAATTAGAATCTGGATGAGCTTCAATGCTAGTGTCGTTCTTATTACTACTGCGAGTTTTGGTTGCCCCACCTTTTGAGTCCTCTGCCAGCGATTTGCTCACACCTTGGAGTACTTTTACTAAATCTTCGGCCTTTGCGTAATTGAGGTAAAACACTTTGGTATTACCTTGGCTTTCCAGTTCTCCATCTAAACGTTTAATGAGCTCAATGGCACGTGTGCGTGCTTGGCCTTCACCACTGACAATCACACTATTAGTACGACCATCAGCTACGACTTTAGGAATTAAAAACTCAGGTACGCTACCCTTACCACTATCTTTATAGATATTTTCAACTACTGAGACAACATCATCAGCCGTTGCAAACTTGAGCTTAACGATATCGACTCGCTTATCACCCGCTTGATCAACAGAGCGAATAATTTCTACTAAGCGGTTAACCGAGGCTGCATGACCAGTTAGCATCATTACGTTGGCCGCGTTAAAGTTAGCAACGTGACCACCGTCTTTTTGATCGCTAAATTGGCGAACTAAAGGGCCTAACTCTTGTACGCTTACATTTTTAACTCGCACAACCCGTGTAATCATCATATCGCCAAGCGCTTGGCTATCAGCAGTAATTAATGGCACGTTTGATTTTTTAGCATCTGAGCTTTTTTCTATTTTTATTATGTTGTTGTCCATTTCAACGGCTGAATAACCGTAAACTTCTAAAACATTTAAAAAGAACTGATAGTAAAGCGCCTCATCCATTAATTCATAACTACGTACATTTACTTTGCCACGCACGTTAGGATCAATAATGATGGTTTTATTAAGGTTTTTGCCAACAATATTAATAAACTCATTAATATCTGTGCCCTTAAAGTTAGCAGCATATTCAACAGCAGCAACCGACATAGAAAGACTTGCCGCTAAAAAAAGTGCTGCATACTTAGCTAACCCTTTTTTAATTTTTTTGAGGTGTAGCACCTGAACCATTATGTTAAAACTCCAAAGCTAAGTTATTGCAGACTAAATAGTACATCTATTTGCTCACCATCACGCTCTATTGTGATAGTTGCATCTGTACTGTTTCGCAGCTCATTCATTGCTGCCATTGCCTGTTTTAAATCTGTTAATTGATAACCGTTAATTGCCACGGCTAAATCGTTATTTTGTAATCCCATTTGTTTAAATAGTTCGGGCTCTTTACCTGGACTCAAACGATAACCTATAAGTTCCCCATCATTCATCGCTTGAGAAACACGTATATAATCAAATAGCTTACCAGGTTCTTCTAAAAGCTCTTCGCGAGTTTCTATTAATGCTTCTTTCACCTCAAGGTTGGCAGTGGCATCAATTTGTTCATCGCTTTGTGCTGAAGGCGCTAAAGGTCCCATTTCAGACTCATCTCGTGCAGCGAGTACTGGCATTGATACTGTTTTAGTAAAGTCGAGTCCATCAAGCATTAAGGTTTCAAAGCGGCCACTTACATCTAAAATCACACGATCTGGGAGTATTTGCGATACTTTCGCACGTGTACCTTGCACCACATCCTCCACTAAATAACTCGTCTGGCGACCTTGTGACTCAATAATAGCCATTCCCGCTTTATCATCATTACTCACAGCAACAATACCGGTTAAGTTAATACTAAGACGCGTTTCAGGGGCATTATTGATAACTTTAGTTTGCGAAGCAGTATTGGTATTTTTTGTTACATTTACTTTACCAAATAAAAATTGCTCAATGATCGAATCTATAGACTGGTTATTACCGCCCATTGCTTGGCTAGAGTGACTAATAGGAACAAGGGGCGATGTTATTGGCTGCGGCCATAATAACCACATCAATTTTGATAATAAAAATGCAATATAAACAACAACTAAAACCATAACCATTGCACTTAATCTCGCGTGCGGTAAACGGCTTAATAAATGTTTAAATTGTTGAACGTGCTGTTCCATAGGTAGTATTCTTATTTTAATTTATAACGAAATCACTCAGCCATAGTACCTTTTCATTTTTCATTCAACAAGCACGCTAATATTAAACTTTGTAAACAGATTAATTTATTTATCGTATCAGCTATCAAGCAATAGCTACATGCGGTAACGGTTTCGTGATAATTTACCTAGGCAGTAAATTTACTAGGGATGTTTTATGACAAAGAAAACTAAACTCAATGACAGCTCAGAAAACGCTGACGCACTTAAAGTGAGGTTGGACAAATGGTTATGGGCGGCTCGATTTTATAAAACGCGTGCAATAGCTCGAGAAATGGTACAAGGCGGCAAAGTACATTATAATGGGCAACGCAGTAAGGCTAGTAAAATTGTAGAAATTGGCGCAGTTATAAAGCTAGCTCAAGGCGTTGATGAAAAAACCATCACAGTATTAAATATACTTGAAAAGCGCCAAAGCGCCCCCATTGCACAGACCATGTATCAAGAATCTGATGCTAGTATTGCTAAGCGTGAAGAAAATAGTATTGCACGCAAAAATAACAGTTTCTTTGCCCCTCATCCGGATAAAAAACCAGATAAAAAGCAAAGACGCGAACTTTTAAAAATGAAATCAAGTTAGGTATAGCCGCTCATGCAACAAGATTTACTTCACCGCTATTTATTTGACAACCTCGATGTTCGTGGCGAACTCGTACAAATAGACAACGCTTACAATGAAATGATTGCGAAACACAATTATCCAGAGCCCGTTAAAGCATTATTAGGTGAGCTGCTTGTTGCAACCTGTTTATTAACAGCAACGTTAAAGTTTGAAGGCGAAATTGCAGTTCAACTACAAGGTGATGGCCCCGTAAAATATGCGGTGATCAATGGTGATGATCAACAAAATATGCGTGGTATTGCGCGATTACAAAGTGAAGTAACTGGCTCAACGGTAAAAGAGCTCATTGGCCAAGGCTACATGGTTATCACGATTACTCCAACTCAAGGTGAGCGTTACCAAGGTATAGTGCCTTTAGAGCATGATACATTAAGTGAATGTATAGAAAGCTATTTTGAGCAGTCTGAGCAATTAAAAACACGCCTTTGGTTTGCAACCGATACTAAAGAGGGCAGCGCCAAGGCATGTGGGCTATTCTTACAAGTACTACCTGTAGATAAGCAAAAATCGATTGAAGATTTTACTCACTTAGAAGCACTCAGTAATACTATTAAAGATGAAGAACTACTAGAGCTTGATGCCAGTACTATTTTAACGCGCCTTTATCATGAAGATAACCCACGCGTATTTGACCCTCAACCAATTCAATTTAAATGTGGTTGTAATCGCGAAAAAACGATGACTGCTTTAGTTAATGTTGGTCAACAAGCGCTTATGGATGATGTCGAAAAAAATGGTGAGATTAAAATGAGCTGCCATTACTGTTTAAAAGATTATGTGTTTAACGAACAAGATATAAAAAATATATTTAACTAATCTAGATATTTTAAAGCACACTATAAAATAGCCATAATTTTTTATGGCTTTTTTATGTCCAAAAAATGACACCGGTATCACAAGCTGAGCATTTTTCATGACACCGGTATCATTGAAATTATTCATGTTTTTCCCTTAATTTATATGTTTTTACGGTGTTTATAAGCTCGAATATCCTTAATCCATCTGTTACTATATTTGCAGCTTAAAGGTTACTAAGACCCAGAGCTATCCCGTTCAATCTCACACAATTTAGGTATAAACATGACTTCAAGCGCTACCCGTTTTGTCGATCTAACTGCAGCTGAACTTGTCGAACACGCTATCAGCCGTGGCGAAGGGACTTTAGCCGCCAATGGTGCTTTTGTAGCTAACACTGGTCGTCGTACCGGTCGTTCTCCAAAAGATCGTTTTATTGTTCAAGAATCAAGTACTGAAAATGAAATCCAATGGGGTAATGTAAATCGCCCATTCGATGCAGATAAGTTTGACGCCTTATGGGCACGTGTAGAAGCACATGTGCAAAGTAACGACCACTTTATCTCTCACCTTGAAGTAGGCGCTGATCCAGAGCACTACCTTCCAGTGGTTGTAACAACAGAAACTGCTTGGCACCATATCTTCGCTAAAAACATGTTCATCGAACCACAATCATACAACAAAGCCGACTTTCCTCAGTGGCAAGTAATGAACGTACCTTCGTTTGTATGTGATCCAGAGCGCGATGGTACCAATAGCGATGGCACAGTTATTATTAACTTTGCACAACGTAAAGTGTTACTTGCTGGCATGCGCTACGCGGGTGAAATGAAAAAATCGATGTTCTCTGTGCAAAACTTCCTACTACCAGCGAAAGGTGTATTACCAATGCACTGTTCTGCTAACGTAGGTGAAGCAGGCGATACCGCATTATTCTTTGGTTTATCTGGTACAGGTAAAACAACATTATCAGCAGATCCGACTCGCTTCTTAATCGGTGATGACGAGCACGGCTGGGCACCTGGTAGTGTATTTAATATCGAAGGTGGTTGTTACGCTAAATGTATCGACCTTTCTCAGAAAAACGAACCTGTTATCTGGGACGCTATTCGATTCGGTACAATTTTAGAGAATGTGGTACTTGATGAAAACCGTGTTCCTGATTTCAACGATACCAGCCTAACTCAAAATAGCCGTGCAGCTTACCCACTAGA
The DNA here is from genome assembly GCF_013394125.1 of Pseudoalteromonas sp. Scap25. GTDB lineage: Bacteria > Pseudomonadota > Gammaproteobacteria > Enterobacterales > Alteromonadaceae > Pseudoalteromonas. The sequence goes on from NZ_CP041327.1 coordinate 3,064,703, forward strand.
GCACGTTGAAAAACGTAAAGTTGAAAACCGCGCAGGTGAGCCTAAGGCTGTTGTTTTCCTAACATGTGATGTGAGTGGTGTACTACCGCCGGTATCTGTACTAACAGAAGAAGCTGCAGCATTTCACTTCCTAAGTGGCTACACAGCAAAAGTAGGCTCTACAGAAATTGGTTCTACTAGCGATATTGAATCAACATTCTCAACCTGTTTTGGTGCACCTTTCTTCCCACGTCCTGCAGGTGTATACGCAGAGCTTCTAATGAAGCGTGTACGTGAATTCGGCGCTAAAGTTTACCTAGTTAACACTGGATGGACAGGTGGTCCTTACGGTATTGGTAAGCGTTTTGATATTCCAACAACACGAGCTGTTGTGGATGCAATCGTATCTGGAAAATTAGCCGGTGTAGAAACCCAACACATTGACGTGCTAAACCTAGACGTACCAGTTGCAGTGCCGGGCGTAGATAGCAAGCTTCTTAACCCAATCAATACCTGGGAAGACAAAGCTAAATACGCAGAGTATGCGGCTAAGCTAGCATCTGATTTCACAGAAAATTTTGCTAAATACGACGTATCTGACGAAATTAAAAACGCAGGCCCTAAAGTTTAATAATCACCTTTAGCCTGATAATTAAAACGCCAACCTTGAGTTGGCGTTTTTGATCCTACCTATTTTACTTCAGCAACGTAGTTATTTTAATAATTGCTGATAAGCCACCTATTAGCTAAAACGTTTCCCTATGTTTTGTGCATTTCTTAATAAAGGCTCACCGAGAGCCTATTAAGCTTTAAAGTAGCAGTTACTAGTTTGTATATCTCAAATTAAATGCTATTAAACTATGTTACATTAGTACAGTTACGGGTTGTCATCAGCAATGAAACAATACTGTAGGGTGAATCTGTCCAATACCTCACTCTTTACCCTGTTAGAGCACATAAAACAACACTAGCTATTACTGGTAAACTCCTACGAACACAAGAAGGCTCAAGTCATTCGAGTCTTGCTTGCTTTTGGAGTGAGTGTGTTACCACGCAGTAGAATATCGTAGTGCCTAGAGCGCTAGAGAGCCACATAGCAAGGTACATTTAATGTTTTTAATGGGGTGTGCGTTGGCTCTGAGGTTAACGCAGTGCAACTGATAGCTGACGGCTGACGGCTGACGGCTGACGGCTAATACTTTCACTTTCCTGAAGACGTAAAAAAACCCGTCACATTTCTGTAACGGGTTTCTCTTATTTGGAGCCTGGTAATGACCTACTTTCACATAACAAATGCTACACTATCATCGGCGCTGTTTCGTTTCACTACTGAGTTCGGCATGGGGTCAGGTGGGTCCAAAACGCTATTGTCACCAAGCAAATTTGGTGTAAGTTCGATTTAATCGAGCTTACTAAAATTTGGAATTCTGATAATAAAATGTCTTCAGTAATCTACTTTAGTTATATTAACTTCTTCGCTTGTTTCACTATCACATAAAACGCGTTTGGCGTTGTATGGTTAAGCCTCACGGGTAATTAGTACAAGTTAGCTTAATGGCTCACACCACTTCCACATCTTGCCTATCAACGTTGTAGTCTTCAACGGCCCTTCAGAGACTTTAAAAGTCTAGTGAGAACTCATCTCGAGGCCTGCTTCGCGCTTAGATGCTTTCAGCGCTTATCAGTTCCGAACGTAGCTACCGGGCAATGCCATTGGCATGACAACCCGAACACCAGCGGTTCGTTCACTCCGGTCCTCTCGTACTAGGAGCAACCCCTCTCAATTCTCAAACGCCCACGGCAGATAGGGACCGAACTGTCTCACGACGTTCTAAACCCAGCTCGCGTACCACTTTAAATGGCGAACAGCCATACCCTTGGGACCGACTTCAGCCCCAGGATGTGATGAGCCGACATCGAGGTGCCAAACACCGCCGTCGATATGAACTCTTGGGCGGTATCAGCCTGTTATCCCCGGAGTACCTTTTATCCGTTGAGCGATGGCCCTTCCATTCAGAACCACCGGATCACTATGACCTACTTTCGTACCTGCTCGACGTGTCTGTCTCGCAGTTAAGCTGGCTTCTACCATTACACTAACCGTACGATGTCCGACCGTACTTAGCCAACCTTCGTGCTCCTCCGTTACTCTTTGGGAGGAGACCGCCCCAGTCAAACTACCCACCAGGCACTGTCCGTAACCCCGATTCAGGGGCCAACGTTAGAACATCAAAACTACAAGGGTGGTATTTCAAGGACGACTCCACAAAAACTAGCGTCTCTGCTTCAAAGTCTCCCACCTATCCTACACATGTAGGTTCAATGTTCAGTGCCAAGCTGTAGTAAAGGTTCACGGGGTCTTTCCGTCTAGCCGCGGGTACACAGCATCTTCACTGCGATTTCAATTTCACTGAGTCTCGGGTGGAGACAGCGTGGCCATGGTTACACCATTCGTGCAGGTCGGAACTTACCCGACAAGGAATTTCGCTACCTTAGGACCGTTATAGTTACGGCCGCCGTTTACCGGGGCTTCGATCAAGAGCTTCTCCGAAGATAACCCCATCAATTAACCTTCCGGCACCGGGCAGGTGTCACACCGTATACGTCATCTTGCGATTTTGCACAGTGCTGTGTTTTTAATAAACAGTCCCAGCCACCTGGTCACTGCGGCTCCAATCAGCTTAGAGAGCAAGTCTCATCACCAATCGGAGCGTACCTTCTCCCGAAGTTACGGTACGATTTTGCCTAGTTCCTTCACCCGAGTTCTCTCAAGCGCCTTAGTATTCTCTACCTGACCACCTGTGTCGGTTTGGGGTACGATTCGGTATAATCTGAAGCTTAGAGGCTTTTCCTGGAAGTATGGCATCAGCAACTTCATCACCGTAGTGACTCGTCTCGTGTCTCAGCCTAACAGCAACCCGGATTTACCTAAGTCACTAGCCTACACACTTTCACATGGACTACCATCGCCATGCTTGCTTAGCCTGCTCCGTCCCCCCATCGCAATTATACCAAGTACGGAAATATTAATCCGTTTCCCATCGACTACGCCTTTCGGCCTCGCCTTAGGGGTCGACTTACCCTACCCTGATTAACATGGGATAGGAACCCTTGGTCTTCCGGCGTGCGGGTTTTTCACCCGCATTATCGTTACTCATGTCAGCATTCGCACTTCTGATACGTCCAGCATACCTCCCGGTACACCTTCAACCGCTTACAGAACGCTCCCCTACCACTCAGAATAAATTCTGAATCCGCAGCTTCGGTGCATAGTTTAGCCCCGTTACATCTTCCGCGCAGACCGACTCGACCAGTGAGCTATTACGCTTTCTTTAAAGGATGGCTGCTTCTAAGCCAACCTCCTGGCTGTCTGGGCCTTTCCACATCGTTTCCCACTTAACTATGACTTTGGGACCTTAGCTGGCGGTCTGGGTTGTTTCCCTCTTCACGACGGACGTTAGCACCCGCCGTGTGTCTCCCGGATATTACTTTACGGTATTCGGAGTTTGCAAAGGGTTGGTAAGTCGGGATGACCCCCTAGCCTTAACAGTGCTCTACCCCCGTAAGTATTCGTCCGAGGCTCTACCTAAATAGATTTCGGGGAGAACCAGCTATCTCCCGGTTTGATTAGCCTTTCACTCCTAACCACAGGTCATCCCCTAACTTTTCAACGTTAGTGGGTTCGGTCCTCCAATTGATGTTACTCAATCTTCAACCTGCCCATGGCTAGATCACCGGGTTTCGGGTCTATACCTTGCAACTATTCGCCCAGTTAAGACTCGGTTTCCCTACGGCTACCCTAATCGGTTAACCTCGCTACAAAATATAAGTCGCTGACCCATTATACAAAAGGTACGCAGTCACCCTCGAGGGGCTCCTACTGCTTGTACGTACACGGTTTCAGGTTCTATTTCACTCCCCTCACAGGGGTTCTTTTCGCCTTTCCCTCACGGTACTGGTTCACTATCGGTCAGTTGGGAGTATTTAGCCTTAGATGATGGTCCACCTATATTCAGTCAAAGTTTCACGTGCTCCGACCTACTCGATTTCACTTAAAATGCGTTTTCATGTACGGGACTATCACCCTGTATCGTGGCACTTTCCAGAGCCTTCCATTAACACATAATAAGCTTAAGGGCTGTTCCGATTTCGCTCGCCGCTACTATCGGAATCTCGGTTGATTTCTTTTCCTACGGGTACTTAGATGTTTCAGTTCTCCGCGTTCGCCTCGTTAACCTATGTATTCAGTTAACGATACCTGCAAGCAGGTGGGTTTCCCCATTCGGAAATCCTAGTCTCAAGTGCTTTTTACTAGCTTGACTAGGCTTATCGCAAGTTAATACGTCCTTCATCGCCTCCAACTGCCAAGGCATCCACCGTGTACGCTTAGTCACTTAACCATACAACCCAAACGGGTCTTTGTTTTGTGACAGTTTAACTTCGCCAGAAGTTAATATTGAATACTAAAGTAGATACCAATTAATCCGAGGATTAAATGGCACTGAATGATACTGCTATCATTCTTTTTTACTTTTGAAAACTCTGTACAAATACAATGTATTCATACGAATTTTATTATCAGCTTTTCCAAATTTTTAAAGAGCATATTAATTAGTAAACTCAAAGAGCAAACTAACTAACAATCATCTGTGTGGACACTACGAACAAATAAGTTCTAAATCGTATAAGGAGGTGATCCAGCCCCAGGTTCCCCTAGGGCTACCTTGTTACGACTTCACCCCAGTCATGAATCACTCCGTGGTAAACGTCCTCCCGAGGGTTAGACTATCTACTTCTGGAGCAACCCACTCCCATGGTGTGACGGGCGGTGTGTACAAGGCCCGGGAACGTATTCACCGCGTCATTCTGATACGCGATTACTAGCGATTCCGACTTCATGGAGTCGAGTTGCAGACTCCAATCCGGACTACGACGCACTTTAAGTGATTCGCTTACTCTCGCGAGTTCGCAGCACTCTGTATGCGCCATTGTAGCACGTGTGTAGCCCTACACGTAAGGGCCATGATGACTTGACGTCGTCCCCACCTTCCTCCGGTTTATCACCGGCAGTCTCCTTAGAGTTCTCAGCATTACCTGCTAGCAACTAAGGATAGGGGTTGCGCTCGTTGCGGGACTTAACCCAACATCTCACAACACGAGCTGACGACAGCCATGCAGCACCTGTATCAGAGTTCCCGAAGGCACCAAACCATCTCTGGTAAGTTCTCTGTATGTCAAGTGTAGGTAAGGTTCTTCGCGTTGCATCGAATTAAACCACATGCTCCACCGCTTGTGCGGGCCCCCGTCAATTCATTTGAGTTTTAACCTTGCGGCCGTACTCCCCAGGCGGTCTACTTAATGCGTTAGCTTTGAAAAACAGAACCGAGGTTCCGAGCTTCTAGTAGACATCGTTTACGGCGTGGACTACCAGGGTATCTAATCCTGTTTGCTCCCCACGCTTTCGTACATGAGCGTCAGTGTTGACCCAGGTGGCTGCCTTCGCCATCGGTATTCCTTCAGATCTCTACGCATTTCACCGCTACACCTGAAATTCTACCACCCTCTATCACACTCTAGTTTGCCAGTTCGAAATGCAGTTCCCAGGTTGAGCCCGGGGCTTTCACATCTCGCTTAACAAACCGCCTGCGTACGCTTTACGCCCAGTAATTCCGATTAACGCTCGCACCCTCCGTATTACCGCGGCTGCTGGCACGGAGTTAGCCGGTGCTTCTTCTGTCAGTAACGTCACAGCTAGCAGGTATTAACTACTAACCTTTCCTCCTGACTGAAAGTGCTTTACAACCCGAAGGCCTTCTTCACACACGCGGCATGGCTGCATCAGGCTTGCGCCCATTGTGCAATATTCCCCACTGCTGCCTCCCGTAGGAGTCTGGGCCGTGTCTCAGTCCCAGTGTGGCTGATCATCCTCTCAAACCAGCTAGGGATCGTCGCCTTGGTGAGCCATTACCTCACCAACTAGCTAATCCCACTTGGGCCAATCTAAAGGCGAGAGCCGAAGCCCCCTTTGGTCCGTAGACATTATGCGGTATTAGCAGTCGTTTCCAACTGTTGTCCCCCACCTCAAGGCATGTTCCCAAGCATTACTCACCCGTCCGCCGCTCGTCAGCAAAGTAGCAAGCTACTTTCTGTTACCGCTCGACTTGCATGTGTTAGGCCTGCCGCCAGCGTTCAATCTGAGCCATGATCAAACTCTTCAATTAAAAAGTTTTATGTCTTTCGACAGCTCAATGAATTCTGAATTTATTTAATATCTTTCGATATTGAATTGACTGTGCTGCAATTCCTACCTAAGTAGTTATTGCTGTTGGTCACTCAGTTTCAATTGAGACTCTAAATTTGTTTGCCTCACTACCTAAGTAGCTTGGCTGTTAGAACTCAATCTGTACGAGTGCCCACACAGATGATTGCTTTATATTGTTAAAGAACGTTGCGATTAAAGCGTTAAACTTTATCTCGCTAGGGCTGCGCATATTACGCTTTCCTATTTTTTTGTCAACACTTAATTTTGTTAAACTTGAAAGTTTTCAAAACTAAGTTTTACTCGACTCACTTAGTAGCTCGTGCCTCGCTATGCGTTGCGTTCTGCCGTCTCAGTGGGGTCGCATTATAGGGAGATCCGAAAACAGATCAACCCCTTTTTGAAGAAAACTTGAAATAAATGACTGTTCGCTGGATATTTGAACGATAGGTGCTAAAAACACAACATAACTATCAATTTATTAACAATAAACGCGAAACTTAAGCTTTTAACCGTTATATCTACTTGAATAAGCTTTATTAAAACACTCGCAACTAAGATGATCATAATGATCACTAGCAATAATCTACCCGAATAGATCCCATATATAACAAAGTCTGGAAAATAAGACGCTGCAGCTAGCATACTGTTAATGTTACTACGGTGAATTGAAGTAGGTAAGAGTGATACCACAGTATTAATAAAATCACGGCTATTAATAGTGCCTACCTGAAGGTGGCTTTTGTTTATGTGTATTAGCAAAGCCTTAATATAAGTAGGAGTTACTGTTGCTCTATTTTAGGCAAAATAAAGCCCCGCATTTGCGAGGCTACTATTTATGCTACACCGTATTGATCCCGGTAAGCTTTTACCGCGGCTAAATGCTCATCCATAGTTCCTTGGAGCTCTAGGTAACTAATTAAATCAGCCAATTTAACGATAGAAGTAACTTGGGTATTAAAGTCACGTTCTACTTCTTGTATAGCAGAAAGCTTTGCTTTACCTTTTTCTTGACGATCAAGTGCAATTAAAACACCACTTAAATCTGCGCCATTATCCGCAATTATTTCCATTGACTCGCGAATAGCTGTACCGGCGGTGATCACATCATCAACTAACATGATCTTACCTTTAAGCTCAGATCCAACTAAGCTACCACCTTCACCGTGTGCTTTTTTCTCTTTACGGTTAAAACAATAAGGTACATCTTTATTATAATGATCAGCTAACGCAACTGCGGTTGTTGTTGCAATTGGAATACCTTTATAAGCAGGACCAAATAGTACATCATATTCAATTGCTGCATCTTCAAGTGCCGCTGCATAAAAGCGACCTAAGCGCGCTAAGTCACGACCTGTATTAAACAAGCCCGCATTAAAGAAGTAAGGGCTTGTACGGCCAGACTTTAAAGTAAACTCGCCAAACTTTAATACCTGCTTTTCTAAAGCAAACTCAATAAACTCTTTTTGATATTCTTTCATTGCCAGTTACCTATTTATGCTAGTGCTTGCTTTTGTACATCAATAATTTCACGAATTGAATGCTTAGCGAGTGAAAGTAGCTCATCAAGTTCGTCAAACGAGAAAGGTTCACCCTCAGCGGTTCCTTGTACCTCAATAATTTTACCGGTTTCAGTTAAAATTACATTCATGTCAGTTTCAGCGTCAGAATCTTCTAGGTATTCTAAATCGCTAATCGCTTGGCCTTTATATATACCAACAGAAATAGCAGCGATCATATGTTTAAGCGGGTTTGAGTTAATCATCCCTTTTGCACGCATATACGTTAGTGCATCAACTAGCGCAACGCATGCACCGCTGATAGACGCTGTACGTGTACCACCATCAGCTTGGATTACATCACAATCAATAGTAATTGTGTTTTCACCGAGTGCTTTTAGATCGATTGCTGCACGTAAAGAGCGAGCAATCAGACGCTGAATTTCCATTGTACGACCGCCCTGCTTACCTCGCGTTGCTTCACGACTATTACGTGTGTGTGTTGCGCGCGGTAACATGCCATATTCTGCGTTTACCCAACCTTTACCTTGGCCTTTCATAAAGCGTGGTACGCCAGCCTCAACTGTCGCAGTACAAAGTACCTTAGTGTTGCCAAACTCTACCAATACTGAACCTTCAGCATGCAAAGTGTAGTTACGTGTAAACGTAACCGGTCTAATTTGATTAGGTGTTCTTTCGCTTGGACGCATTGACGATCCCCTTAATTCTGAATTTGCCACATTATATGTTGATGTGAATACAGATGCCATGTTGATTTATATTAAAGTGTGTTTAAAAAACACTCAGCAGTGTTAAATTTTCTTTAGAGCTTGGGCAGTGTTACGGTATAATAATCGTAATATTGTATTTAAAAATGTAGGAAAACATCCATGATCCACAGTATGACAGCTTATGCGCGTCGCGAAATAAAAGGCGAATGGGGCACTGGCACGTGGGAAGTTCGCTCAGTGAACCAACGTTATCTTGAAACCTTTATTCGTGCACCAGAGCAATTTCGTGGCATGGAGCCCGTTATACGCGAGCGTCTGCGTAAGCACTTACAGCGTGGTAAGGTCGAAGTTTTCTTAAAATTTGTAGCAAACCCTGCACATGTTGGTGAATTATCAATTAATCAATCTCTTGCTGAGCAGCTAATTAATAGTGCTAAGTGGGTACAACAACAAAGCAATGGTGATATCAATCCTGTTGACATTTTGCGTTGGCCTGGCGTGATGGAAGCGCAAGAAATTGATATGGATAGTGTAAATACAGCACTCATTACTGGGCTTGACCAAGTAATTGAAGACTTTAAATCTGCACGTGGTGATGAAGGTGCAAACCTTGAAGAAATGATAACTACACGATTAACCGCCATTTTAGAGCAAGTTGATATTGTTGAAGCACACATGCCAGAAATTACTAAATGGCAACGTGAAAAGTTAGTACAAAAACTTGAAGATTTAACAACAAATATTGATGAGTCACGTCTTGAACAAGAACTGATTTATCTTGCACAAAAGCAAGATGTAGCAGAAGAACTTGATCGTTTAAAATCGCACGTTAAAGAAACACGTAAAATTTTGAGTAAAGGTGGTGCTTGTGGTCGTCGTTTAGATTTTATGATGCAAGAGTTTAACCGTGAAGCAAATACCCTAGCTTCTAAATCAATCAACAGCGACATCACCAATGCTGCAGTTGAGCTAAAAGTATTGATAGAGCAAATGCGTGAGCAAATTCAGAATATTGAATAACAAACTATAACGTTAGAAAAGGCCATGATTATTCCTAATTATGGCCTTTTTTATTCCTGTTTATAAAAGTGTGCTTAGAGAGGTTTTTAAGGTTTCAAACTTAATAGGCTTGGTAAGTACTTTATTAATACCGACCTTGAAGCACGATGCCTTGTCATCGGTTGAAGCATTGGCCGTTAGTGCAAAAATAGGAATATCACTTAACAGCTCATGGCGTATATGTTGCGTGGCGCTTAATCCATCCATGGTTGGCATCATGATATCCATTAAAATTAAATCGAAATGCTTGAGTTTCAAAAACTCAATTGCTTCTACTCCATCATTAGCAATCGTGACTTTGTGATTTAGCTTTTGTAAAAACGCCTTAATAAGTACTTGATTGGTTTTATTATCTTCAGCAACGAGAACTGATAGTACAGGCTGTTCTGATGAAAGCTCGGGTTTAGTTTCATCAATAATCGCTTCTTTAAATGGCAATAAAATAGTAAACGTACTACCTAGCCCTAACTGCGTTTCAACATTAATAGAGCCGCCCATAAGTTCAATTAGATTTTTTGAAATACTGAGGCCTAACCCTACTCCTTCATTTTTTCTGTTTATACCTTCGTTAACTTGTCGAAACGGCTGAAATATAAAGCTTAGATCTTTCTTTGCAATGCCTACCCCTGAATCTTCGATAGTAAATTTTAGTTTGTCATCTACAATATTTACACATAATGCAATATGTCCTGAGTGAGTAAACTTGAATGCGTTGCCAATGAGATTAAATAGTATCTGCCCCAGCCTAAATTCATCACCCATAATATAGGTAGGGATATCGTCATTAATCGAAACTGAAAAAATAATATCTTCACTGTCTTCAATAATATGCAATTGCCCAACAATATTCTCAATAAGCAGCTTTACATTTAGCGGTTTATTGGCGATTAATACAGTCCCTGATTCAATTTTTGAAAAATCTAATACGTCGGTAATTAATCCATAAAGAATATCAGCACTAGAGTTTGCATAATTCAGCCATTGGCGTTGCTCTTGAGTTAAATCGGTATCTATTAATAACTCTATCATCCCCATAATCGCATTCATGGGGGTCCTTATTTCATGCGACATGATGGTTAAAAATTTTGTTTTTGTTTTACTGGCTTCCTCAGCTTTAAGCTTTTCATTTTCAAGTGCAGTCTCTCGCTCTTTTGAGACTGTGATATCTTTGGCAATACCTAAATAGCCAATGAAATTTCCGTTTTCGTCAAATTGCGACTTACCATTAAGCGATACCCACAAAGGTGTCGATGCCTTAACCTCAAACTCAAAACCATTAAAATCCTCATGCTCAGCTATTAAAGCAGCAAAAGCTTGCCATTTTAGTGTATTTCTTTGCTCATTTTTAGTGCGCAAAGACTCTATGGTTTTATTAATAAATGTTTTCGCATAGGTATTATCTTCCCTTTCCAGATTGTTAACGCTGGTAAAAGTCATATCTGGCTCGGTTCGCCAAAACCACTCACTTGCTAATTCTTTAAATAAAGTAGAAAGCTGAGAAAATTTATCAAGTAGTAAAACAGATTGATGAGTTTGTTCATGTAGCTTATTTAATTGGAGAAAAGCGTGGAATACTTGCTGAAGAAATAAAATTATTGAGTGTGAAGCTAAAACATTATGGTTAATTTTGTTACTCACATGAGTGAAAATAAATAAGCATTGTTCTTTACCCGTATCAATCCCGATTAACAGCGCTGTATTTTTATTCTGATTATTTGCCTCTGCTGATAAAGTAACTAATTGTTCTGGCAATGGATTGCAACTAAATGAGTAACCTTTTTTTAAAGCCTGAATAAATGCAGCACATGGTGGCCAAGTTTTCTCATAAAAATCGATGTTAGTTGTGCCTATAGTTAAAAAATGATGATGTGTTTTTTTTAAAACAATGCAGTCTTGGTATTGAAGTAATGGCTGCAGTAAAGCTGACATAGTAGCTAAAATATCAATTTCATCATCACACTGATGCAATAACGCTAACTGCTTCTGTAGTTCCGTAAGCGTAATTAATTCATTACGTTGCATACTCATTCCCTCAGCTAAAATGCATCGCGTTTTGCAAAAAAATACCAAAATCGATGTTATGACTAATTAATATAGAACAAAATTTAATATAAATCATTGAGTTATTTTTATGGCAGGGTGGAATGATTTCTGCTTTATTAATATAAATAAATACATAAAGGCATAACCATGAAGATAGTATGTATTGGTGGTGGTCACGGATTAGCACAAGTGTTAAGTGCGATAAAACCCTTATGTAGTAACCTAACAGCAATTGTAGCAACTACCGATAATGGTGGTAGCACCGGTCGCATTAGAGCCGATCAAAATTGTATCGCTTTAGGTGACATAAGGCGCTGCTGTGTTCAACTTGCAGGTGAAAGCACGCAAGCCCAAGCTATGTATGAGCATAGGTTTATCCATGGCGATATGGCGGGTCATAGTTTAGGGAATTTAACACTATTGGGTTTAACCCAGCTAACACAGTCTCCCACTGAGGCTATTGCTGCTTTTAATCGTTTGCTTGGAAATAAAGAGACAGTTTTGCCTATGTCTGATCTACCTACAGATTTAGTAGCCGAGCTAAACAATGGTGAAAAAGTATTTGGTGAATGCGCGATTGATGCTCTAAATGAACTACCAAGTACAATCTACTTATCGAAAGCGGTGCCGCCAGCACCTGGTACTATTGAAGCTATTTTAGATGCCGATTTAATAATTATTGGTCCAGGTAGCATCATTACTAGCGTGATGCCTGCTTTTTTAATTACAGAAATCACTGAAGCAATAAAAAAAACCTCTGCGTGTAGAGTATTTATTGAAAACACAGCGCAAGAAAGCAGCGTGATGCAACATACAAAAATTGCCGGCATTGACTGGTTACAGAAGAAGCTCGCCACTAAAGTATACGATTTAAGTATTTCTCCTTCTGCCATTATTGAAATTTTACAACAGGGAGAGAAGTATAAGGAAACAGGCAAGCATTTACATAATATTAATGAACTAAAAAATGTATTTTCAGAGTTATTAAAAAGCTCTTTTAATACTGAAAAACACGCTTAATGATTTTGGGTAAGTTCTCTCATATGTTCGAAGGTTTTTTTACTTTGTGCATCAGCTAACTTTAAGAGGGTTACAACCTCAGTGTTTAAACCATTGACCTTAACTTGCTGCTCAATAAGCTGGCACGTTTGCGCTAATCTTGTTGCACCAAAACTATAACCGCTACTTTTTAAGCTATGAGCGCACAGTTCAATTTCTGCGGCATCGGTTGAGGAAAGCATTTGCGCCACTAACTTTTTAGACTCATCAACAAAAACGTTTATCAGTTCAATGGCTGTGCTATCACCAACATCATACTTTAGTTGTTCTATTACAGATGTATCTATCATAATTTTCTTTTGGAGCTCATTGTGAATAATCAGATTATATTGTTTGTAGACTCTTCAATGATTGGTGGTATTGAAACTCATATTATAGAGTTATACAAGCTGCTTAACAAAAACCAGCTTAGTTGCTCGGTTTTATTTTATAAGAATCATGGGAATAATGAATTTTATGAGTTACTTGATAAGCAAAGCATACCGTATGATTTTCTGCAAGGTACACTCATTAGTTTAATCAAGCGGTTTCGCAGTTACGATCGCAATACAGTTATTCACACCCATGGTTATAAAGCCGGTATTTTAGGGCGTTTGGTTTGTAAAATCACAAATAAGCATTGTGTTAGCACTTACCATGCAGGAGAGGCTGGTACAGGAAAAATGTGGCTGTATAACAAATTCGATTTATGGCTTAGTTGGTTATCAACTAACTTTGCAGTGTCTGAAAAAATTAGTAAAACAATTAAAAACGCCCAATTACTGGAAAACTTCATCGCAATAGCCGAACCTCCCAGCACTGGTTTTGCACAACCGTTACTTAGAGTCGGGTTTGTTGGGCGCTTATCTTATGAAAAAGGCCCTGATATATTTTATGAGTTAGCTGAAAGTATGCAGACTAATAAACAGGTACAGTTTCACCTTTTTGGGGATGGCCCGATGCGTGATCGTATTCCACAATTAGACAACCTTCATTACCATGGTTTAACACCCCGAGATGATATTTGGCAACATTTAGATGCCCTACTTATTTGTTCAAGAGAAGAAGGCCTGCCTATGACGCTTCTAGAAAGTATGGCGCATTATAAAATTGTTATCAGCAGCCCTGTGGGCGCTATTCCTAGCATTATAAACAATGGAATTAATGGCTTTTTAATGAAATCAGCAAATACACTAGAGTGCCAACAATCGATAGAAGCATTACTTGCCTTGCCGGCAATACAAAAAAGTGAAATGGCACACTCAGCATACACTATGCTTGAAGAGCGTTTTTCAGGTAGAAAACAATTTAACTTGCTGCAAAGTGCTTATACAGCAAAAACATTATTATAAATTTTCTTCCCACCCTTTAATTTTTCGGTACAGGGTTGAAGGGCTTACATCTAAAAGAGCGGCAGCTTTGGGAATATTAGTTGCGCATATTTTTATGACCCGCTCTATATATTCTTTTTCGGCGATCCACAAAGCCTTAACCTCACTTTCAACCTGCGGTAACTCTTCAAACTCTTGAACTGGTAACGATGTATGTTGCTCTTTAACCAGCCCCTCGTTACCTGACTCTTTTTGCGGGCTTTGTGGCAATGCTGGTAGCATAGATACATCAATCCACTCTTGTGGGTTAAGCACTAAAATATTACGGATCACATTTTCCAGCTGCCTAACATTACCAGGCCAATCGTATTGTGCTAAAAAGTGCTTCACATCATCGGTTATCCCTTTATAAGGATGTTGCTCTTCCTTGGCTATTTTAATAAATAGCGCTTGCGCTATTTCGATAATATCTCTGCCGCGCTCTCTAAGTGGCGGCAACTCAATAGGAATAACATGTAATCTGTAATACAAATCTTCTCTAAATCGACCTGCCTCAACCTCAGCAAGCGGGTTTCTATTGGTAGCACAAACAAACCTCACATCAACCTTAACTTGTTTTTCGCTACCGACTTGTTGATAAGTACCTGTTTGAATAAAACGAAGTAATTTACTTTGTAAATTAATATCCATTTCACATAACTCATCTAAAAACAATGTCCCCCCATCCGCCTGCCCTGCGGCACCCAAGCGGTTTGCAATTGCTCCAGTAAAAGCACCTTTTAAATGGCCAAATATTTCACTTTCAATCAAATCTTTGGGGATAGCAGCACAATTAAGTGCAACAAAGGGCTTGTCGGCACGATTAGAGGCTTGATGAACTGCTCGTGCACAAAGCTCTTTGCCAGTACCACTTTCACCGGTAATAAATACCGTGGCTTTACTCGCTGCAGCAGAGCTAATAACTTGATACACCGATTGCATTTGCTTGGAGCTACCAATCAAGTCAAAGTAACGACCGTTTTCATAAATATTTTTATACTTGGTAACCGTTTGTTTTAAATCTTTTATTTTGAGAGTGTTGTTAATGGTTATACGAAAACGTTCTGCCTCTACAGGCTTTTCTAAAAAATCACTAGCGCCTAACTTAATCGCTTGAATCGCCATTTCTTTGGTAGCATGCCCAGTTAATACAACAACTTGCGGAAAATTATCAGGTTCTAGCTGAGCAAGAATATCCAACCCGTTCATATCGGGTAACATCACATCGAGTACGATCAGATCGGGTTTTATTTTATTAATAATATCAAGAGCGGTTGCCCCATCATTTGCCACTAGTGTGTTTACACCTGTTGGTAAAAGATAAGACTGATACATCATAGCAAGCGACTGGGTGTCTTCTACAATCAGTATTGTTGGTGGCATAATCCCATTCCTTTTAGCGACTCGCTAAGAATTATTTAGAGAAAAAATATTAACTTATGGATATTAAGTTAACTATACATAGTTAATTAAATCAAATTCAATTAATGATTATTAATGAGGCATCATCCACTTCTTTAGAAAGCGCAACCTGAGAATTTTTCCATAACGAGTGTGCAAAATCCTCTGCTGAGGAGCTTTGCATAGGGATGATTTTTTTTAATTCGGTCATTTCGTCTTTATCGGTAAAGCGGTTATCCGTCCAACCATCAGTATAAAGTATAATATGTTCAACATTATCAAGCTTGGCTTCATATAAAGTATATTGATGATCATTAGACAGCCCAAGCAATGGTCCGGTACCATTTAGCTGAGATAGCTCACCATTTTTACTGATAATAACCGGTGCGGGATGACCAGCATTGAGCCAATACAACTTATTATTTTCTAAAAAACAAATCATTAAAGTGACTAAGCTTGATTTACATAATTGCTGTTTATAAAGCGCATTATTGAGCGCAACGAGCATTTCTTGATACGCTAACCCGGTCGCTAAAAAGCCACTTATAAAACCTTTTATAGCAAAGCTTTCTTTGAGCGCTTGTAAGCCATGACCCATCATATCACCGAGTATAAAAGCAGTACCTTCATCATTAATTGGCATAAAAAAGTCACCGCCATTACCCACACTAATAGAGCCAAAAATATGCGCTGTTTTACCATGCCCTAAAAGCACTTTAGAAGGTGTTAATCCGAATGTACTTTGATAGGACAAGTATGCAAATCGATGAGTTACTCGATCTATGCTTTGTAATAACTTATTTTTTTTAACTGGTTTTATTAAGTAATCATCAACCCCTAATCGATTAATTTTACTGATCACTTCTTCGCTATCATCGCCAGTTAACATCACCACCGATAACTGAGATTTTAAATTCGATTTATTAAGCTTTTCCAGTAATGGCTCACACGTTCCTTGTTTAAGTTTATGATCAAGTAACAATATACTAGCATCAGAGGTTAAAATAGCTTGCCAGCCAGCCTCTATGTTTTCACAGGTGACGACATTAAATTTATCTTTTAGGTAGGCGCTCATTAATGCTAATTGAGTGACATCATCGTCGACATAAATAATACTCGGTCGTTTATCAATGTTAGTTAAGGGAAAAGAAAAATAGTTTTTTCCTGCTCGCGTGTCGTAGGTGGCATCCGCAAAGTAATGGCGAATAAGTTCAACCCCCATCCCTCCTTCTACCAGCTCAGCCGATGCTAATGTCCATGAAGAGTTGTTTTGTTTAAATAAATTATAAGGCTTAAGTTCATCTATAAAAGTTAATTGGTAAGTATCATGATTTATTTGGTTAATACGCAACATTATAAGCTGCTCATCGCCCTCATTATGGCGAATTAAGTTAGTTAGGTATTCGGTTGCGACTAAGCCTGCTGCATCCGCTTCATCTCGGGTCACCGATAAAGCGCCCAGTACATGCTTAAGTACTTGGCGTATTTCAGTTAAGGTCGGCCATAATAATTCAAAACGCCGCTCAAATAATATATCCATAAAAGTCTCAGTAATGTTTAAACAACCACTTTTGTTTATTTATTTTGCTGGTTAAAAAAGCGCACAGCCTTGGCCATTTTGGAGAGTGTCGTTGGAAGAGCAGTAGCATGCGCTCCCCTAAAGGAGCAAAGCTATGTTGACTTACCAGTAACTTTATATTGCTATGACCCGCTTGCTTAAGTTCTGCCACGCCTTGACATAACGACTCTTCATTATTAATACCTAGCGCAATAGTAACCAAGGTCAGCTCGCTACATAAGCTTAAAGAATGCAGTGGTACATTATTACGATTTAACTTTAATGCTGGCGACATATCCAGCAACACATAATCATATTCTTGCTTTAAACGCAGTACCGCTTCATTTAAAACATGTTTGTTTTTTGCTGAATCAATTGACTCTAAATTGTGAATTGTAAGTACTTCAATACCTTGATAAGGCATAACACTGAGCTGACAGGAAATATCATCAAAACGCCACAACTTAGTCAATGTTGGCAGCTGTTTGTCTAAACGAAACGAACTAATAGGGTTAAGGTCGATAACGAGTACTGACTTATTTTGACTTTTTAAACGTTGAGCAACACTAATACAGGCTGTGGATGAACCTTCGCCACCGTACAAAGAAATAAACGTCACGCACCGTGCTTCATCATCAATCAAGGTGTTACAGATGGTTTCTAGTTCATGATACTGCCCAGGTATCAAGTTCATAAGCTTATCACCAAAGCAATTATGGTTATAAAGTCGAGGAAGTTATCTTTAAATTGACTAATTAGGTCTTGACCTTTATCAGGGACATATAGCGTATCTCCAGCTCTAAGTACCGGAATATTGGCCGAGTTTGGAGACTTTATAAATTCCTCAAGATTAAACACGCGAGATTGTTCTTTACAGCATGAATGGTTAACAACCACTATTTTGTCAATGAGAGCTGAACTTGACGGCCCTCCAGCTTCAGCAAGCACATCTAAAATAGACATCGTATCATCAAAGTTATATCGACCCGGCTTTTGCACTGCCCCCATAATACGAACAACTCGCTCTTTAGGGGTACGTAACCAATCTTTGTCTTTTTCTGGAATAAATATTGTGTCGCCGGGTGACACATGAGGAAATAACGTTTCATCACCAGTTTCAAAATACATCGCTAAATCAAGTTTGCTCACTCGAGCGCGATTACCATTACGGTGCGTAACTCTAATATTACGAATATCCGCACTACCATTAGGACCATCTGCTGCTGCCAAAATATCAATAAAATGCATATTGTCATTGAACGCATAGCGCCCAGGGGAACCTACTTGCCCCATGATATAAATAGACTTGCTCGATTCTTGACGTATCCATTGCGATTTATTGTCTCCGGGGTCTACTGGTAACTCCTCAACAATAATAGTATCGCCAGCAATTAAACTCGGCAGCGCAATTTCACCGTTAGTAATGGTGTATTTTTCTAGATCAAATCGTTGGGTGACATCGCCATTTCGCAAAATTTTAATATCGTTCACGTTAGCCCCTTTAGTAGGGCCACCAGCATGCGCTAACAGATCAGTAAAGTCCATTTCGTCACTCCACTCATAACGACCAGGAGATTGAATAGCACCTATAATCTTAATCGCTCGTTTTGTCGGAATTTTTAACCAACTTTTTTCATTAACATCTGTTTTTTCAGGAACAAATATTACATCACCGGGGTTTAAATCGGGCACTTTAGCGGTGGTTAATCCCTCACTATAACCCTGTAAATCAAAAAGTATGCTCTCTCCCGCAGGGGTTAATATTTTTATTTGGCGTGTTTCTGCAAAGCGAGTTGGGCCCCCTGCATTTGCTAAAATATCTAAAAAGTTAGTACTGTCAGCAGCCTCATAGGCCCCCGGCTTTTGTACCTCACCCATAATATAAACCGTGCGTGATGTAGTATTTACATCATCCACCATAATCGGCACATATATGGTTGACCCTGCTTTTAGTAGCGGCATGTTGCTATCGGTAGGTTTATCTAAATATGCTTTTAAATCAAAAATAACAGGAGCTTTATCAACGATCACTCTAATTTTAGTTACATCCGCATAGCGAGTAACCCCTTCCGCACGCATCAGTGCATCTAGAAGAGTCATATTTTCTTTAAACGAAAAACTACCAGGGTTATGCACTTCGCCAAGCATAGTAATGGCACTGTTGTCGCTTGCATCCCCTGTCGCACTAAGTGTTTGTGCATCAAAATCAATTTGCACGTTACCAAGGAGCGGAGAAACAGGCACAAACACAGTATCTTCACTTTTAAGCTTTGGTAATAAATTTATGTCGCCTGAGTCTAAATATGCTTTGTAATTAAATTCAATTACTTCATCTTTGCGTCTTATTTGTAAACGATCGAGCTGTGCGCCAGGTCTTAAACCATTAGCCTTAGCTATCACCATCTGAATATTGCCATCATCAGGAATACTCACCTGTGAGGGCGTGATCACATACCCTAAAACATTAATAAATATGTCTCTGCTTCTAAGCTCTACATAAAAGTCATTTATAGCAACAAACAACTCTGCAAGAATAGGTTTAAGTTCTGCCTCTATTTGCGTAACCGTTTTATTACCGACCTGAAATTGCCCCACCTCAGGTATGTTAATTTGACCTTTTTTATCGACCTCAAAAGTTGTTTCAAATTCAACTTCCCCTGGGACATATAAAAACAGCTTGTTACCTGCTTGCACTATAGGCTCATCGGCTTTTTCAGCAAACGCAGAGCTTGATACTAAAAAGAAAAAAACGAAGACAGCAAAAATAAATCTCATACATTACTCCTTTCTCTTTTCAATAATTTTAGTCCAATTCATTAGTGACTTTACTTGTTTGCTATCTTCACTTTGCACGTTAGCATCTAAAATAATAGCCTCAACTCGGCGATCTGAATGACGTTTTTGCTCACTTTGTTCCGACTCACTAAATGGTTTTAAACTGCCTTGGGTTAAAGTGGTAATGTTATAGGTAGGCACACCATAAACACTCAACCAATGCTTAACAGTATCTGCGCGTTTTAAAGCCAGCTCGTAATTACTATTTTTACTGCCTACAGAGTCAGTATGCCCGATAAGTAAAATACTAATACTTTCTAGTTGTTTGATTAAATCGGCTGCTTGAGCAACTCGTACGGCATATTTAGGGGTTATTTCAAAGGCATTAAATGCAAATTGGTTATCGCTATTTAATAACTCCGCTATTTGCTTTTTTACATTAACTAATGCGGGTTGTTCATCAATCGATGCAGCGCAATTAGTCAACTTTCTAACAGTATCAAAATGGTTAGCTAATTGATTAAGGCCATGATAATGAATTAATAAGTCATGTTCCGCGTCTTCCCACATTTGAGCTGCGATTAAACGACGAATACGATTCTCATAAATTTGGGCTTTTAATAACTGTGCCGGCATACAGGCATTAATATCCTGCGACTTTAATAATTCAAGCTTAAGTTCTAAGTGCTCAAACTCGCTCCTTACAATACTCTCAGGTTGATTAAATGTTTCATCTAGCTGCTGATCATCTAATGGATAGTTTTGGTATTTTTCGGCCAAGCCTCCCTGCCCTTCATCTGGCCAAGTAGCGCATCCGCCTAAAAACATGAAAATGAAAATTGCTATGCTCGCCTTCATAAAACTCTCCCTGATAACCTCTACACAGCGTCAATAAATGGAATGGTTTTATCCACTCTTAATAAGTTCATTAACTTAAACGGCTGCCCGGTGACATTAAGTAAAGATAGCTTATTACTTTGTTTTTCAATTCTTTTATATAGAAAAACAATAGCACCTATTCCCGAAGAGTCGATAAATTCGGTTTTAGAGAAGTCTAAAACAACAAAATTAGAGTCTTGCTCAACGAGCAGCTCAAACTGATCTTTTAGCTCATCGACAGCAAAGCCTGAAAAGTCATTAGGAATGGTAATAACGGTTGGATCGGTTTTGTGGGCTACATTTTTCATTTTAATCACCTATTAAAAGTATGAACTCAAATAGACAGTTACAAGAAGAATGCCAAACTTAAGACATTGAAATATAAAAGCTTTAATGGCTTACTAATTAATTTTTGAAATAGAAGTGCATAATGCAATTGCTTTTTGGGTGTACAATTGCATTATGCGAAGCGGGTTATTGGCCCTTACCAGTAAAAATAACAACCAATGTTTTAAAGAAAATAGTCAATTCCATATAACACCAGCTACGAGCTGATGAAGTGCTCAACATATAGGCGTAATCCCAACCAATTTTATTACGTGCATCGTCAATAGTTTCATCATAGCCATTCATTACTTGCGCTAACCCAGATATACCTGGCTTTATGCCATAAGTACGCTGACAAAAATACGGAATATCTTTTTCAAGTTTTGAATAAAAAACAGGTCGTTCAGGGCGAGGGCCTATCAACGACATATCACCTATGAGTACGTTCCAAAGCTGAGGTAATTCATCTAACCGTGTCTTACGAATAAAGCGCCCTACTGGGGTAATACGCGGATCATCTTTACTTGCCCATACGGCTCCACTTTTAACCTCAGCATCAACCACCATAGAACGGAATTTTAATACGTTAAAAAGTGCCACAAAGTCATCATCACTTTGCCCTACTCTTAACTGTTTAAACAACACTGGTCCTTTAGAGCTGAACTTAATCACCAATGCAACCATGAGCATTACAGGAAACAGAACAATTAAGCCAGTAGCAGAGCCTAAAATATCAATACTGCGTTTTACTGCTCTGATTATTAAATTATTAGACTGCTTAGTTTGGTGAACGCGCTGCCAATGCTTACTATAATCACCGCGTTCAAATTTAATAATCCCCCAAAAAGCACACAAGTATGCCGCAACCAAATAGTTAATACTGTCGATCACCGGCCATTTAACTTTTATGCTCAAAAGCTGTTTTAATACACCCAGCCCATGTATAGCGGCTAATGTAATACAGGCTACTTTGGCTAAAAACACGTTAGAGAAAACCGCCAGAGAAATTAGTAATCCATAAATCAGTACCAGTATAATGGGCATAATGCCACGTAATACCTTGTGCGAAATATAATTAAAGCTTACCCAGCCTAGTTTTGGATTAAATAGCTCAGACAGCATTTTAATTTGCTGCCAATTGCCAGCGCCTAACCTTACCCTTCTTGCATAATCATGGCTTTGTTCATCGCATTCACGTTCAACAATGTTGATCTCGTTATTTACTAGCGCTTTGCCACCTTTATTAAGTGCTTTCATCGACAAAATAAAATCATCGTTTATAGTGCTCGCATCTAATAACTGAACATATTCAGCGCGTATAGCAAACATGGCACCCGGTACGCCAATAACAGCGCCTAATGATGACTCCATACTTTTTACTTTATTTTGATACTGCCAATACTGTTGCTGCTCTTTGGTGGCTAAGTCATCTAATATGTACACCCCCGTGATCACATTGACCTGAGGGTCTTTAAAATCAGCATCGATTTTATTTAGTACATCAACGCTGAGTAATGCGCTGACATCGGTAAACAGCAATACATCGTAATTTGGCCTGGTTAGTTTTATTAACTCATTAACACCAAACGACTTGCCTTTATTGACCTTATTAAAATGCAAATGACACACTACATTTTGCTTTGCAAGATGCGATTGAGCAATCATCGCCTCGTCATAGGTTTTGTCTGTACAGCCATCAAGATAAACATGAATAGCATACTGCTCTGTGCTGTATAACATAGAGCCAAGGTTATAGAGCTTTTCACGAATATGTTCTTGCTCGTTGTAGGCGCACATTAAAATACCAAAGCGCGTGGTTGCCGGGGTAGCGTTTAATTCGATGTTCACTTCATCGTTACTAAAAAGCTTTAATAGCAATAAGTAACCAACATGATGGTACAACACCAACACAATCAAAATCGCCAATGTAATCAGTAAAAAAGTCATTGTAATCCCCTTATGAAGCTAAACCATTATAAAAATGGTCATAGGCTTCGCTCATTTTGTTTGCATCCGCAATTGAGAGAATATACTCTCGAATGCATTGCCCGTGCTTCATTTCCAATGCTTTTAATAGGGCAAGTTTTAAGCCAAAAGAATCATTAGGTTTTACTAAAATACCCTGCTTATCACTGACAACTTCACTAATGCCACCGACATCAGTTGCCACTATTACTTTGCCACATGCCATCGACTCTAAAATAGACAGAGGTAAGCCCTCTCGTTGCGAGTACAAGCACATCACATTAATGGCAGAATAAAATAATTTCATATGCTGCACATTTCCTAAGAAATGTACTCGCTCTACCACCCCTAGTGACACTGCAGCACTCATTAATGAAAAACGTAAACTGCCATTACCAGCAAATACGAGTTCAATCTCTTTGGGTAGCGCAGGCAGTAATTTAATTAAATCTAAATGCCCCTTACCTGGCTCTAAACGAGCAGAGCATCCAATGAGCTTTTTGTCATGGGGCAAGTTAAGCTTAATCCGTGCAGTAGCGTCATCTGTATCTATAAACTGTTGAAAATCAATGCCGTTAAGAATAGTACTATCAGCTTTAATAGCGGTTTCGTTGAAAAACTCATTAGCGACCACATTTGCATCGGCCACCCAATGAATTTTAGTCAGCTTATTCAATACTTTTGTGATCACTCGCTGTTTAAAGTTTTTTAAATACCACGCATCATGAATTGTCGATACGTGTTTAATACTTGGATTAACTAAACAGGTGAGGCTAGCGTAAAGCATTGGGCCAATGTGATGGCTATGAATCACTGTAATATTATGTTTTTTAATTATTTCACTAAGCTTTTTAATTACACTTAGTTCAAATTTAGGGGCTTTGTTTAAGCTTATAAGTTTTTGCTCAAAGGCTGACAGTGCTGGCCATTCATTTATTGCATCCCTTTCAGTTCCTTCCAAAGAAACAAGAATACTGGTGTTTGCAAATCGACTTTTTTGCATCAAAGTCACGGCCATTTTTTCCAGCCCACCTATTTTAAAGTGTTGAACTAAATGTAAAACGTTCATGTTAATTTCCCTCACTAAGGAAGTGCATTGATGGACTAACCCCAGCATGTAACGTGCTGTGACCAACAATGGGTAAAATGGTAACCACGTCTAGTGACGATAGTTTTTCAATGGTTTGAATATCTTTTAAATGACTGTCGAATAAGGTCGCAACAAACACACAGGTGACACTGGTAAATATGCCTAAAACAATACCCATAATAATTGCCACCACGAGTGAAGTATTAATTGGTTGAGTAGGACTATAAGCTCGCTCAATGGTTTTAACTTTGTCAGGGCCTTCATACTTAACCAGCTTGCCTGTCACTTTTGCCATTTCGTAACGCCCTAACATGTCTTTATATAATGACTGTTTAACATCGTAGTCACGCTCGAGCTTTCTAAGTTGTTTTTCTATATCACTGGTTACTAGTAAGCGCTCGCTCACTGCATTGACTTGTTTTTCTAACATGTCGTATTCTTGCTGATGCTGCAGAACATTATTTTTAGCTTCTTCTAGAGCGAGTATTTGTGACACCAACACATTACTTTCATTGTCATTTCCACTGGGTAAGGTATTAGCCATTTGCCAAAGCTGATCAATATTAGTGGCATCAAGGCCTTTACCACTTTCAATTAACGCTTGTTGCCGTGCTCTAATGCTGAGTAGTTCGCGCTTTTTTGAAACCACTTTGCTGTGTTTATCGGTATAGCGGGTTTTTAAAAAACTGAGCTCTGATTCTGCAGTAATTATTTTCTCTTCTATACGACCGAGAATCGGGTTTGCTTGACCCATTTTTGTAGTAAGTGCCTCAAGCTTGGCATTAGCGCCTGAGAGCACAATGGACTTTTGTTGTTGATCACTTAATAACTTATCGAAAGTTTGCCTATTACTGTGTAAAACAGCGGGTAAGGTATTACTGTTTTTTGCTTTAAAGCTTGCCAATGAAGCCTCAGAAATCTCCAACTCTTCTCTTAAACTTACCAGTTGCTGATAAAAAAATTGCTCAGAGGTATCCAGTGATGCTTTCGTTGGGGCTAATAAACTTTCTATAAATTTCTCTACCACTTTTTCAAGCACCGCCTTCATTTGGGTTTGGTCATGCCAAATAAAGTTAACCCGAACTAGCTCGTCTCCCACCAATGATAAGGAAAGCGCCTGTGAAAGCTCTTGATGTATTTTTTCTATTTTGGCGGGGGATGCATCCTTTGGTACTAAATTGGTTTCTTTTGCCACGGCAATCAGAACTTTGCGGCTAATCACTAAGGTACGCAAAGCTGCCATCCTATTTGATAAATCAAACGAGAACGACAAATCATCTAAATAGGGATTAAGCAGCGCCGATTCTTCTATAAGAATAGTGGCGTGGTTTGTATATTGTTTTTGTGACGTTGCCGCGAGTACAATCACTACTACGGGTACAATCAGCAACGGCAAAACAAATAACTTTGCCCTGGTGTAAACAGCGTACAAAGCTAAATAAAGTAATCTTTTTATTTGCTCTCTAACTAACATATTCGCTACCCATTGATTTGCATATTGCTATGCGAAACTTTGCGGCTATTTGCAAAATAAAAATTTACAGCGTAAATAGCCTTCTTTAATGGAGTAGTTGCACAGGGCGCGCCAATATTATAGTTATGGTTTAATCGGAGGGATTTAATATTTGTAGATCGTTGATCACAGTGAGAGCTTTTACCGGCCAGCTATGCTCTTTCGCTATGTTTTTTTGGACTGCATGCAATAAACTTAATTTTGCTTGACTGAGTGACAACGCCTGATCAATTTTTTCAATAAAGTTATTCTGTGACTGAGCGATAAAAATTTGCGAGTGATAATGATTCACTGCCGCGAAATCGGTTGCGACTATCGGTTTGCCTACCGCTAAATATTCTTTTAATTTAAGCGGGTCGCAAGCCCTAATTTGCTCATTATCGACAAATGGTAAAATAGATACATCCCAATGAGCCGAGAAAGATACCAACCGTTTATGCTCAACCGCACTAATATGCGTTACATTTTTAAACTGCAACAACCCTGAAATGGGAGTGGTAATATCGCCAACTAATACCAATTGATATTGCGGCCTAGCAGTGGCCAACGCCATTAATAAAGGGATATCTAGCCAGGCATTGATACTGCCATAAAAGCCAATAATGGGGGCTTCAATAGCGCTGATTTCTGCGGCTTTGTCGACATTACTCGTAAATAAATCAAAGCTCACGCCATGTGTTAGTAACTTAGTTTTTTCAGCAGGCATTTTAGTTTTTAATAACTCGCTGATCACATAAATAAGATCTGCGTTTTTAATCAGCTGCTGCTCAAAAGGCGCAATCAGCATAGGATCAACCCCAGCCAGCGCACTAAAATCGTCACCACAATAATAAATTAGCGAGTCGGTGGCTCTTTTATCAAACAGATAGCATGCCGTTGGCACACTTAACCAATATACAATAGGTTCACTGGTTTTATGAGCACCAATATGACGAGAGAAAACCCAACGGTTATAACAGCGCACTAAGCCATTATCATGCCATGGTAAAATAGGCAGTTTATATACCGTCATATTTTTAGGCGTGGCTATTTTACTATTATTAGAGGGTTGAAATAGCTGCTTAAATTTATTAAAAATACGTTTTATGTCGTGCAGCTTTACGCTAGGTTTACGCATTCCCACAGAATTAACCCAATTCACTTGCTGTCTTTTTGCAAGCTCTGAAAATAAATGCTGAGTACTACTAGGGTGGCTCCCCCAATCTTCTGCAAAAACAATAAATTTCATTCGCTCACTCCACTATGTTTTTGACTACTTTAGCCGGATTACCTGCGGCAATAGTAAAATCGGGAATATCTTTGGTTACCACACTGCCCGCCCCTATAATGGCTCCTTTACCTATGGTTACTCCAGCAAGTACCGTAACACCGGTCCCAATCCATGCTCCACGCTTAATAATAATATCGCCAATTTGACTCTCATCATCACTTTGGCCGTTCGCACGACGTTCACAATCAATTGGGTGACCAGGAAAGCCTGCTAAAAAAACACGTCCCGCAAGTCTTACATCATCTTCAAGTACAATTTTTCGTCCTACCGAAAACGCATTTTGCCAGCCAATATCAACATTATTACCAATACTTAGTAGAGGCTCACGCTCATTACTTACACGGCCACACAAAGTGCTGATCCCCGAGATCCTGACATCGTTTTTACATTCAACCCTTAATTTACCAATTACCTGAGGCATACCCGAATATAAATATAAACGTTTTTTACTGCCTTGAATTTGGCTTTTAAATAATGGGGTGTAATAAAATATTCTCAGCAGTTCATGAACAAACTGCTTTATAAAATGGTGCAGATGATAAAGCCCACTATGTAGTAGAGGAATAACGGGTAGCTGTGGATTACGCAGCGACTTTGCAAATTTAAACAAACGTTTTGCCGAGGGACTGTTACTATTTTTTAGCCAATACTTTAGTTGGGTCACCATAAGACGAATCCTTATTACTATCGATAGTCAGCTTTTCTAGGGCAATGGTCAGGGACAAAATGATATACAAAGGCCACGTAAAAGCTTGAGTTAAAAACGTACCTGCAACCATAAAACCAATTAAACCGGCTTTTAGCGCATTAGCATTCACTGTCACTTCAGGATTAAAGTTAAGCTTATTAATGCAAAATACTCGAGACAAGCTGCGATAAATACTGGCGATAACCAGTAAAAAAATACATATACCAACAAAGCCTGTTTCACCAAGTACCTGAAACCACGTACTATGCACTGCATGATTCTTGCCATCCCAGTGCGGGCTATAAAAGTAATAGTTTACGAAGAAGTTATTTACCCCAACTCCTGTTAGCGGGTTAGCAAGCGCCATGTTTATTGCAGCTTGCCAAGCATATATTCGACCCATAGCAGACTCGTCAACTCCACTTTCAGCAGCACCACCACTTTGCCTATCTGAAATCCCCGCAAAGACCATCATGGCAAGCATGGCAACTGCCCCACATGCAGCCACAACCACTGGATTTTTTACCTTTTGATATAAAAAGAAACTCAAAATAGCAGCAATACCTAATAGGCCGCCTCGGCTTTGCGTAGCTATCACTCCTGAAATAGCCAAAATTAAACCAACGCCTGCAAATAATCGTCGATATGGATTGTTGTATGTATTAAATAATTCAGCAGCTAAAAAAGACACAGGAAACATCAGCACTAAAGATAAATCATTAGGATCGCCCAGTTGTGAACGATACTCTCGAGAAATAGTGACTCGGGTGCCCTCAACTAGCCCCACACCATTAATTTTGTTATTCAGTGCCACCAGCGCAATGGCCACACCAGAAATCATAATTCCTAGTCTTACGTAACTAAAGTGAGAAAATCGCGTTAACCACCAGCTGATCACAAACACCATAATAAAAACTTTAACCAACACTCCAGACCAATACTCAATAGCAACGCCACGGTTTGAAGCCGAAAACACACACACAGTAAGCCAAACAAACCAAATGACAAAAATAAGATGAGCTGAGCTCCAATGCGGTTTTAATGTTTTGGAAATAAATAAATGCCAGAAAATGGCCAGTAAAGAGGCTAGCGCTAAGAGTTTAGGGATTTTAAGCGGCATTAAAAATACAAATGCCTCATGGATCCTAAAATAACTAAATAAAATAAATAAGATAATAAACACAGTACTAATACGCACGGCTAATACGCCAGCAAATGGCAGTAACAATAAAGCAAAAGCAGCTATGGGCCCAAATAACGAATATAAGCTTAAAATAAGCGCCGTTATCACTAAGCCATTTATTAATAAGTAATGCTCTTTATACCAGTTAACCATGCGCCTTCCTTGCTAAAAGCCGTTGCAATATTCCCGTGATGTGGTGTTTATACTTTTTAAATAACAACGCAAACAAACATATCAACACAGCAACCTGTCCTACAATGTAGTAAGACACTTGAGTCACACTTAACGAAAACACAAGAATAAAGCACAGCCAGCTAGGGAGCAGACTGTGTACTTTAAATGCTAAATGCTCTAGCTTTTGACTAATAACTACAAACAGTAGCGTTTTTAAAGTTTGCGCCAATGCTAACGATACAACAGCACCTAATATTCCCCATTTTGGCACTAAAAAACTTAATGCAATTAATACGCTCGTAGCACTCACTGCATTAATAATAGTCACAAACAAGCCGTTATAGTGAACATAACAACCAATATTAAGTAAATCGCTATGGTGTCTCAGCACAACAATGAGTATTAAACTGGGTAATAACCAGGCATTAAGTAAATAATTTTGTGGTAAAACGAGGGTGAATAAGTGCGGCGCTAAAAGTAGCATTATGCAGCAAAGGGTAATCGCAATCTCAAGGCTTAATTCACATAAAAACACATAGTGGTTGCGGCTTGAGGTTAACTCGTCAAAACGGCGTGAAAACCACCACATTCTGATTGGTTCAAATGTAAACGAGGTCATGACTGCAAATTGCAGAGCGACATAATATTGAGCGAGCTTTTCTTTGCCCACACTGGCTACAATATACCAGTTTTCTGCGCCATTATTAGCGTACACAAAGAGTGAAGAGACAATAATGCTTAACAAAAACAGCGTATTTTTAGGCGTAATATTCCATGCGATACATTTAAAACTAATATTAATCGTGCGTGCTATTTGCCACAGTGACAGTATCAGTACAATAAAACTCGCTATCACACCAGATAGCATAACGCCGGTTACACCATAGCCTAGATATAGCAAGATGATGGTCAGTAGAGTTTGTCCGACCCCTTGTAAAACAGCTAAATAGCAGAACTGCTTAGCCATTTCGTAATACCTAAAAAAACAAAATACAATCGACAACACCGACGAAAATGCCAAGTTAACAGCTAATAATTGCAAATCTATTTGATTAACAGAGATAGGTAATAAATTCAGCAAAAGGTCAGCAAACAATACAACAGCAATTACAAATGCAGTGCTTAACACACTACATAAAATCAACGCATCCCTAAATAAAGCCTGCTTAAAAACAACGCTTTTCATTTGCTGTTTAAAAAGGAGCTCAGGTAAGCCTAGGCACAACAACAAAGACATTACGGCTGAAATAGAGACTAAAAAATTAAGTTCACCAAACTGTGCAGGGCTTAAAAGACGAGTCGATATAGGGAGTAAAGCAAAGCCAAGCCCTTTGAGCAATAATGTTGATAGTCCAAAATAGGCTATTTGCTTAAGTCCGTTCATCTTCATTCCTTATGAGTTTTGCACCCAAGATGACAACTTTTTAGCTTGTGAGCTGGCATTAAATTTATTTGCTACCAATCGTTTAGCATTGATACCTTTGGCATATCGTTCATAGGGATTAAGCTCACAGAATTGAGTTAAGATAGTCTCTAAACCAATAATGCTTGAAGGCTCACATTTAAAACCAACAGAATCATTTACAATTTCTTTTGCCCCCATAAGCTTGGTCGTTAGCACAGGAATACCACTGGCCATAGCTTCTTTAAGAACTACTGGCCCAGTGTCTCTGTCACCATTACTAGATACACAAAATGGCGCAACCAGTGCTGAGTAGTTACTGGTATTTTTTGATAACCAAAGAGGCGTACGACGCCCTAAAAATCGAACATCTTTATCAAGCCCAAGCTCTTCACACAAAAACTTTAAATCATTCATTAATGGGCCTTCGCCCACGATGTCTAGACATATGGCGTATTTTTTACTTAATTTTTTTATAGCGGGTAATAGAAATTGCAGTCCTTTTTTTTCAACTAAGCGCCCAATGAATAACAATTTAACAGACTCATGAAGTCGATTTGGAGTGCTGCTAAATAAACTTAAATCAACACCACAATGCAATAGCTCAACTTTTCCAACTTTGTAATTACTTAGTTTTTGAGCCATGTCTTTACACACAGCAACCGAGAAATCACATAACGAAAGCTTGAGTTTGAGATCGGTATCGTTTACATATACATCATGGCCATGACCGATTGATGAGACACTAATACCCGCAATTTTGCTAGCAACAATCGAGTATGCCAACGGTGCATGCATAAAGTGACAATGTATATGAGAGATACCGTGCCGCTTAATTATTTCTGCAATGTTTAACCCATACCCTAGAAGCGACATGGCTGAGATTGAGGTAAAGCGAAAAGCAATTTTAGCAGCGTTAAGAGCTACTAGCGGCTTAGACATTGCAAATTTAGCAGCAGCACTAAAAGACTTTTTAATGATAATTACATTTACACTGCTATCGAGATTTGCACTGGTATTTAAATTCTCAAAGGTAATAACACTTACTTTATGACCTGCTTTAACAAGTGCATTTATTTCTGTCACCACAAAGGTTTCTGACGGGATATGGAAGCTTGGTACAACAATGCCTATATGTTTCATGCTAAATACTCCAAAAGATTCTAATGGTTATTTCGCAAGAACCATGCCCAGTTAAAAAGCACTAAAAATGGTTAGATTAAAGTCAATTTGCGAACATATATTGCAAAATGCAAAGCATTAGACAAAAAACACTCCACAAAGCTATAAAAATACTTGGCGCTTAACTTGCGTAGCACTTATCTAGTTAATTAATAGAAGCCAGGGTGCAGCTCATGAATATAGAAATAAGCGTTATTATCCCAAACTACAATTGCAAACAGTATTTAGCAAAGGCACTGAGTAGTGTTATTGCTCAAAAAAATGTCAATCTAGAAATTATCGTTGTAGACGATGGCTCAACCGATGGCAGTGTTGAATGGTTGAGAAAAGCGCAGAACACATTTCCACAGCTGGTTATTTTAGAACAAGAAAATACCGGTGTAGTTAATGTACGCAACCGCGCTATTGCAGCTTCTAAAGGGGACTATATTGCATTCTTAGATGCCGACGACTATTGGAGTGATGATAAACTGTATGAGCAATTAGGTTATATGAAAGAAAACTCCGAATGTGTTTTAAGCTTTACTAACTATATGCATGTAAATGAAGACTATGAGCCTATTGTGGATTGCTTTTCTTTTTGGCCTGAATTTTCAAAATTTGTTGATAAGAAAAATATGGGCTACCAAAATTTAAAGTCGCCAATGGACTTGCTTATTTTTGCTAATGTAATAGGAACCTCTTCAGTTATGGTTAAACGCTCAGCCATTAATTATATCGGCCGATTTGATAACGTATTAAACAGCGCAAGTGATTGGGATTGCTGGTTAAAACTTGCAAGAATTGGTGATGTAGCTTTTTCACCGCGCATAGCCATGGATTACTTAATGAGAGCGGGCTCTATTACTGCGAATCGTAAAAATAGGCTCAACGCGATGAAAGAAATTGTTTCACGCTGCAAAAGAGATGCTGGAATGATTGCACAAATAAAAGCACAGGCACGTATATTAGAATGCTACGGTGAGTATTATCGAGAAATAGGCGCAAAATTTAAAGCGTTATCGACTACAACTGCCGCGTTTACGTTATTCCCGCATAAACGTAATTTACGCCATTTATTACATGATTTAAAAAACACATTTACTACTGCATCATAAATACTTCGCCAATACACAGCAAATAGCGTTTAAGCTATTTGTTTTGTATTGGCCTAAAGTAAATACTTCACCTAACTTTTTAAATTTAATGTATAACTTAATATTTTATGATCGCTGCCTTTAAACTCACTCACTTCCAGAGAAGATAAATTAAACTCTTGATTGAAAATACAATGGTCAATTGGCAAGCCTGTCATTAAAGTGTGTTTTATTGCAGTAGGTGCAAAGCTGGTATATGCATTTGCAGCTGCATAACAACTTTGCGCATTAAACCAATTAAAATAGCTCGACCAGGGAACAATATTTAAATCTCCCGCAATAAACCAAGGATCTATCTCTTTTGTACTCGCCTCGTTCATTGCTGATAATAACCGATTACGATTATGCCAATGAGTAGCAGTTCTTGGTGAAGGTGGATGGGCAATAAAAGCGGTAATAGGATGTTTATCTAATAACAGCTTAAGCTTAATATAACCTAATCGGTCGCCATCTAATTTAACTTGCTGTCTGTGTATAATCGGTAAACGCGAAATAACCACAATGCCGTAGGGGATCCCTTCGACTTCGCGATAACCAAACAAACTAGCTTTATTTAAAAACGGTTTAAGCAAATGCCGGTTTAAATCGCTAAACTCCTGCAAAACAAGCACATCCCATTGCTGGTTTTGTAAGTTCTTTAGATGCATGTCTACATAGGGATTATTGTAATTGAGGTTAATTTGCTTAACCGTTATCGCAGCCTTCGAGGGAATGACTTCTAATGAATGCAGCGGTAAAAGTGAACTTAAATTGATAATACAAATAATCGCAATCACTCCCCCTAGCCATAGTTTTTTTAGCGCAAGCAGTAACAATGCAAAAAACAACGCAGCAGCTAACAAAGGAAACCGAAAGGATATTAATAAATCAGCGTAATAAAACTGCCACGGATTAAATGCGGCAACAATTAGCAGCAAGGCAATTACTGCGATAACAGCAATGCTATAACCTCTTTTTGAATTACACCGCCTACTCGAAATAACCTTGAACATGAACGCCCCTTTTAACAATAAAAAAAGAATATACCTGAGTATATTCTTTATCTTAACTTTGAGTTTTATCAATTAAGCCGATAAAACTTAACCAGAACTCGACATAACCTGATGTTATCTAATCTCAAACATTTGGTTTTGTGTTTGAGCATCAAACTGCCAAGTAAAAGCAAGTGGTTGGGTGCTGGTATCGTAAAACCAAATTTCCGCTACTAGCTCAATATCTTGTCTGCTCATCGCAAGTGTGGTTGTGAGTGCCCCTTGCGTTAGAGGGGCTCTGAATAAGCAGTTATTGTAATCTGCTCGTTCTGTATTCAATTTTTTCTGACAAATATTTAGATACGCTCTTTCATCGCCTCTAGAAAGCGCTACATCAATAGCTAAATTAAATTTTGTTGATAAGTTAAAGTCATTATTTATAACTAAACTTGCCATACTTTGAGGCTCAACTGTTACAGGATCTGCAACCGGTGGAGCGACATTGGTCGGTGCAGGTGCTGCACCTTCATCGCCTCCGCCCCCGCAGGCTGTTAACAGTGATAATGAGCATAAGATAACGGTTAATTTATTCATTACTGTTCTCCTTTAACAACCACACTCGGTGCGTTGTAACTGTTAAACCACTGCGGCGCTTGCTGACCTGACGACTGTGCAAAATTAGCAAAACGATCATAAGCATTGGTGATATCCACCCCTTCAAGTGGATGTAGCCACTGCATACCGACTTCAATCGCCCAGGGAAGGCCATTTTCAGTTTGAAAAAATAACTCAGAGGCTTGCTGAGTGGCATCATCTGCACCATTAACAGCGAATAAACTACTATCGAAAGCCTCTGTTGGCGCTTGGTTTTTTAGATGAACCTCCCAGCTTCTTGCATTTTTACCAACTAAAAAGTCACCATGATAAAATCCTTCGCTACCAAAAATGAACGGATCGAGAAGTGTACCAGGTGCATTCGCTAGCGCTTTAGCTGCTTTTAATGGAATAGTCATACTAAACGTTACTTTACTGTTTACGTCACAATTGCTTTCGGTTCTAAAGTAATCACAGCCGGCTTGCTTCGTAATATGTTGCCAAGTGTCCTGCATGAAAATCAAAATTGCCTGCTCACGGTTTGCTTCTAATGGCGAGTCTAGTTGCGGCTCTCCATTGATAGTGTAAATGATATTTTGCTCATCAATTTCACTACTTAAAATAGCATTGGTTGTGCTATTAGTAGTTTCTGTAAGCCTTACAGCAAAACCATTGTGATAAGTTGCGCCCACTCCAACAAGTTGACCATCAATTTTATAGCCAACCACATTGCTTCCTTCAATCAGCTGCGTAGTACGATAATTTACAACGACATCATTAAAGTCGTAATCGCCTGAGAACGGCCATTTATCTTCATAGGCAAGCGTAACCCAATCGTTTTCACCAGGATAAACAGCGCTAGCAAATGTGGTTATTGGATAATCTTCCACTTCGCCACCTAGCACCCCACCCGTGGCAGTAATTAATGATGCCTCGGAGCCATCAGTAACTCGAAAGCGAGCCCATGTTTGCCCTGCTTTAACATTGCTCGGTACGCTAACTAAAATACTATTATCGCCTTTGTTAAGCGGATACTTAGTTACCATGCGCTCAGATTCACTAAAGCCACCATTTTGATCCCAGTCAAACCAAGCATATAAAAAGCTATCAGCTGACGCGTTAACAATAATTTGGCTATCTTGTCCTGCAGCAATCGCGGTTACAAAACTAACCCCGTCATCGGAGTCATCAATGGGATTCTTGATTAAATCATCATTCGTATTGATGTTTTCACCATCGACCGTTTCACCCAAGTAAATAAGATTACTACCAGTACTATTAGGATCAAATAAGTGTCGAGCGCCACTTTGCTCAAGACTCGTGTTATATGGGCGAGGAGCATCACCAAAATCGATAGAACTATCGGTAACTGCAACTTCTGCAATAGCGCATCGCGCACCATCATTTTGACTAGATTTAGGTCCTGAGGTAAATACGTTTGCTGTTGGTGTGTAGTCAACTACGGGGCTAATACTTAAATCAACTTTATGTATTTTTCCGCTTTTGTTATTACTAAAGTAAAACTGACCGTCAATGTCAAAGTAAGCGGCACCAAATGCGCCCGTATCATCACCAATGTCGAGCTGAGTTATAAATTTAGAAGTATTATTAGCAACGTTAATTTCATGCAAATCACCATTTGATTCAACTGCATAAAGTAAATTACTTTGTGGATGAAAGGCAAAATCATAAATCCCTAAATTCCAGTTAGCACTATTAGGTAAAAGCTGCGCAGTAATCTCAGCGGTTAGATCTGAGTTTAAATCGATTTCGTAAAGGCCAAACCGAGGAGTATAAACATAATATGAAGCGCGCTGATTTGCTGCATCGCCTGTTACCTGAATGTCACCTACATAAAAATTAGTATCTGGCAGCCCTGTGATATTTAAGCGAGCCATTTGGTAGTTACTGTCTATTTGCACCACACTTTTTGGTGCTTGGCGGCTAAAGCCATACAAGTACTGATCTTTATAATTAAAGCCAATGGCGTTTACGCTCTCATTGTTTGCCTCAGTAGTAAACGTTAAAGCCGCGGCTAACACCGTTGGTTTAGCTGATACTAAATCTATACCGTATAACTGTGCTTTGGCATCTTGCATTAAAAAAGCCTGACTTGGACAATTCTCAAATGGCTGACTAAGAACGGTGCAAGGCCACAATACACAGCAAACTTTTCCGAGATGGGTTAATTTCATACGTAAGCCCTCTATAGTTACATAGTTGAACTAATGCAGACTTTATTCCAAACTTTAACCTATTGAATTTAAATAATAATAAAAAATTACATCACTTAGATATGCAAGTTGCAACACATGTCTTTGCATTATGCGAGAGTAAAAATCACCTTCACAAACTCTCTGTATCTATGCTCTTAGACACGGGCTATTTGCTCTAAGTATGCAGCAGTTGAGTAAGCTTCATTAAATAAAGTACAATAGTAAAATTAAGGCAGGCCTTTTTAACGGCTGTGCTTGTTCATTTTAGGTAAAAAATCATGGCACACTCTCGCGGAAACTTATTCATTTTATCGGCACCTTCTGGGGCAGGTAAATCTAGCTTAATAAATGCACTACTGAAAAAGCATGCTGATATGAAAGTATCGGTATCGCACACCACTCGCGCACCGCGCCCTGGTGAAAATAATGCAGAACATTACCACTTTGTATCAGTTGATGAGTTTAAAGCGCTGATTGCCAAAGATGATTTTTTTGAATGGGCACAAGTATTTGATAACTATTATGGTACTTCTAAGCAAGCGATTGAAGAGCAACTCGCCGCAGGTATTGATGTATTTTTAGATATTGACTGGCAAGGCGCTCGCCAAGTTCGAGAAATAATGGACGACGTAAAAACTATCTTTATTTTACCGCCATCAAAACAAGAGCTAGAACAACGTTTAAATAATCGCGGCCAAGACTCTGCTGAAATTATTGCAGGTCGAATGGCGCAAGCTCAATCAGAAACCTCTCATTACAACGAATACGACTATGTTGTAGTGAATGATGATTTTGATACTGCTCTACGCGATTTAGAAACCATAGTAATTGCACAGCGATTAACGCTAAAAGCACAAACAACACGTCATCAAACTTTAATTAATGAGCTGCTCAAGTAATCTAAATTACGATTAATTTTCGGTTCATGGCTTAAAATAGATAAAAATTAACCACTGGCTATTGGCGAAACTTGCTGCGTGCAGTAAACTACGCCTTTGCTTTTAAATTATTTTGGAGTGCTAAGATGGCTCGCGTAACAGTTGAAGATGCAGTAGATGCAATTGGTAATCGTTTTGACTTAATTTTAGTTGCGGCCCGTCGTGCCCGCCAAATTGCTGTTGGTGGTAAAGATCCACTAGTAGATCCTGAGAACGATAAGCCGACAGTTGTTGCTTTACGTGAAATCGAACTTGGTTTAGTTGATAATTCTTCAATGGATGTTATTGACCGTGAAGAACAACAACATCAAGAAGCGGCAGAACTAGCTGCTGTTGCTGCCATTGTTGGTGGCAACCAATAATCAACCGCCCGGTCTGATTTAGCTAACGGCATAGTTTTTCAACTATAGCCGTTGGCAATCCTTTGTTTTCATCGTATATTCGTAACTTATCCTAACTTATTTGCTTCACGAGAACATTGGAGTGTGAATGTATCTTTTTGAAGGTCTTAAAAAGAAAATCTCAAAATACTTGCCAGCAGACGATGTTGAGCTAGTTCAAAAAGCCTACGTGGTAGCCCGAGAGGCTCATGAGGGTCAAACTCGTTCAAGTGGCGAGCCTTACATTACTCACCCCGTTGAAGTCACTCAAATATTAGCAAGCATGCATCTTGACCATGAAACGCTCATGGCAGCACTCATGCATGATGTGATTGAAGATACCGATTTTAGCCAACAAGATTTAGCTGAAATATTTGGTGAAACGGTGGCAGAACTCGTAGAGGGTGTGAGCAAGCTTGATAAATTGAGCTTCAAAGATAAAAAAGAGTTCCAAGCTGAAAACTATCGAAAAATGATTATGGCAATGACCCAAGATATTCGGGTTATTTTAATCAAGCTAGCTGATAGAACACACAACATGCGTACACTAGGCGCACTTCGTCCTGATAAGCGCCGCCGTATTGCTCGTGAAACCCTTGAGATTTATGCACCAATTGCTAATCGCTTAGGTATTCATGATATAAAAAATGAGCTAGAAGATTTAGGTTTTCAAGCACTGTACCCTATGCGTCATCGTGCACTTAAATCGGAAGTGGCTAAAGCGCGTGGTAATCGCAAAGAAGTTATTTCAAATATTCAAACTGAAATTGAAGCTCGCCTTGAAGAATCTGGCATAAAAGCGACCGTATCAGGCCGTGAAAAGCATCTATATAGTATTTATAAAAAAATGCTCAATAAAGAGCTGCTGTTTAACGAAGTCATGGATATTTACGCATTTCGTATTGCAGTAGACTCTATGGATACCTGTTATCGCGTACTTGGTGTAGCTCATAACTTATATAAGCCAATCGAAACCCGTTTTAAAGACTATATTGCTGTACCAAAAACTAATGGTTACCAATCATTACATACTTCTTTAGTTGGCCCGCATGGTATTCCTGTAGAAATTCAAATTCGTACTTTAGATATGGATCACATGGCTGATAAAGGGGTCGCAGCTCACTGGATGTATAAAAAGTCGGGTGACAATGCGGGTCATACTGCACAACAGCGCGCACGCCAATGGATGCAAAGCTTATTGGAATTACAACAAAGTGCAGGTTCCTCGTTTGAATTTGTAGAGAATGTAAAAACAGAGCTATTCCCAGAAGAAATTTATGTCTTTACCCCAGATGGTCGGATTATTGAACTTCCTATGGGTGCAACGGCGGTTGATTTTGCTTATGCCGTTCATACTGATGTAGGTAATACTTGTGTCGGTGCACGTGTGAACCGCAAGCCTTATCCTTTAAGTAAAGCCATTGATACAGGGCAAACAATAGAAATTATTACCAGTTCAGGCGCTCACCCTAACGCAACATGGCTTAACTTTATTGTTACTGGCAAAGCACGCTTGGGCGTACGCAACTA
Source organism: Pseudoalteromonas sp. Scap25 (assembly GCF_013394125.1). GTDB lineage: Bacteria > Pseudomonadota > Gammaproteobacteria > Enterobacterales > Alteromonadaceae > Pseudoalteromonas. The sequence continues at coordinate 3,103,853 of NZ_CP041327.1, forward strand.
CCTTAAAAGTCAACAGCATGAAGAAGCGTTATTACTTGGTCGTCGCTTACTTGACTCAGCGCTAGGGGAAAACAAATTTGATAACCTGCCAGCTGAAAATATTACCCGAGTGCTTGAAGAGCATGAGCTTTCCTCTACCTTAGAACTGCTAGTAGAGATTGGCTCAGGTAACTTAATGAGTATGCTGATTGCTAAACGCTTGTTACAAAACGACAATGATGATTTAAACGACATCGCAAAGCGTGCCAAGGCAACTATTATTGGTACCGAAGGTATGTTGGTTAATTATTCTAAATGTTGTCGTCCTGTACCTGGAGACGCTATTACTGCCCATGTTAGCCAAGGTAAAGGTTTAACCGTTCATCGCCAAGAGTGTAAAAATATTCGTGGTTGGGAAAATGATCGTTCGAAATACCTAGTCGTAAAATGGGATGATAATCCTGAAAAAGAATATATAGCGACTTTAAGAGTAGAAATCATTAACCACCAAGGTGCGCTGGCTAAATTAACCAATGTGGTCGCCACTACGCAGGCCAATATTGTAGAAATAGCTACCGATGAAAAAGAAAGTAATTTATACGTGATAGACTTAGGGATCACAGTTAAAAACCGTATTCATGTCGCCAATATTATGCGCCGCATACGTGTTATGCCCGATGTACAAAAAGTCTATCGTAAAAAATAAAATAGGAACATCATGAATAAAGCATTTATATCAACGGATAAAGCACCTGCAGCAATTGGTACATATAGCCAAGCAGTAAAAGTGGGTACAGCTGTTTATTTATCAGGGCAAATACCACTTGTCCCAGAAACAATGGACGTTATTTCTGAAGACTTTAGTGAGCAAACACATCAAGTATTTAAAAATATCAGTGCGGTTTGTGAGGAAGCTGGCGGTTCTATTCAAGACCTAGTAAAAGTTAATATTTACCTTACTGATCTTTCAAACTTTGCCATTGTGAACGAAGTTATGAGCCAATATTTTAAACAGCCTTACCCTGCGCGTGCAGCTATTGGCGTTCGTGCACTCCCTAAAGGTGTACAAGTAGAAATTGACGGCATTATGGAACTTCCTTCAACAAACTAACCTCTATAAGCTATGAGCGCCGCTCATAGCTTTTATCCCATTCTATAGCTACACTTTGATGAATTCTTGACTCAAAACTAAAATTCTAGCACTCTGTAATCACGTTATTTTATTAAACCTTACTTTTGTAGTAGAAAAGGATAACTTGTGTTTAAGCTTGCTCATAATGGCAATGTATTGCTCGATACGAGTAAATCTGCACCCACCAGTGCTGCTTTTATCATTGAAGCAATTGAACAATCGCCTTACAGCGAGTGTGAAATCGATCATGACGCCATAAATAACTATTTCAGTAGTGCAACACCTGAACGAATCTTAGTCGTTGCAACACGCCACGATGCAACCTTAATCGTTGAAATCAGCGATGATAAAATGCTAGCCACTGGCACGCTCACTCTCGCCAAAGGTGGCGCAACACTCAGTTTTGATGAAGCTAAAAAAGAATTAGTGAAAGCGCATGTTGCTAGAGGTTATAAACAAGCATTTTTAGAGCAGCTTTTACAAAAGCAATTTGAGCTTCCTCCGGGCTCTGTAGTTAGCGGACCACTCGCTAAAGGACGTTTACCTACTGACGGCCAAGATAGTAAATTTAAAGCCATGGTTAAAACCTTAAAGGACCGCCTTAAAGCACCCAAATTAAAAGAAGATGGTAGTGTTGATATGCGTGATTTTGGTAAATTAGCAAGTGTTAAACCGGGTGAATTACTAATCCAGCAGCAACCTGCTACTCCTGGTCAAGAAGGGTTTACCGTGATAGGTGATGTTTTACCAGCCAAACCAGGGCAAGTTCATGCCCTAATTGCAGGTGAGGGTACTGAAATATCAAAAAATAACCCGATGGAATTACTTTCAACTATTGCCGGCGTGCCTGTTGAAATAAATAACGGAATGCGTGTTGACGATATTTTCACTGTTAACGATGTGTCTGTAAAAACAGGCCATATCGACTTTGAAGGTAGTGTTATAGTTAGTAAAAATGTAGAGCCTGGAATGCGGATAAATGCAACAGGTGACATTACCGTTTTTGGTACAGTCGAATCTGGAGAATTAACCGCCGGTGGCGATATACTTGTAAAACAAGGGGTGATTGGCCATCAAAAGCCTGAAGATAAATCACTTTCTTGCAGAATAATTTGCGCAGGTGATGTGCATGCCTCACACTCTCAATATTGCTACATTGAAGCTAACAGCATATTGCTTGACCGCCAAGCCAGCCACAGCTCAATGAAAGCAAAAAATATAATTCAAATTGGTCAATCAGAACTACCTAAAGGAAAGTTATTTGGAGGTGAAATTTTAGATGCCACTAAACTAATTGCCGGAGAAATTGGTAACGAATCAGGGGCTAAAATGGCAATTAATTTAGCCGCTTCAGCTACTCAAATGACCAAAGATATTGATAAATATTTTAGTGAATTAACAGCTGCAAATGAACAGGTTGATAGCTTACAAGCTGCATTAGAAAAAGCAGATTTAATTAAAGATGCTCATAAAAAAAGCGAGCTCATGAATAAGATTGGATCAACTCAGATACATCATAGTCAACAAGCTGAACAACTAGAAAAGCAGATAGCGAGTTTAGAGCAAAAACTAAATACCATGCTCGATGAAGCCATTTTAACCGTAAATACCGTTTTACATTCTGGAGTGGAAATCCATATATTCAACAAGTTACTTAAAACAACTCGTAACTTTCCACCAAGTAATGTTAAGTTAGAAAACAATAAAATAGAAATTGAGTTTAAAACTTAATTATAAGGGGCTGTTAGTAACAGCCCCTTATTCTTTATAGTAAGCCGTCTACACTGTCATAGGTTTGTGCTGGCCACACACCTACCTGCACTTGCCCTATGTGTTGTTTTTGTAATAACAGCATAGCCAAGCGAGACTGACCAATACCACCACCAATTGTTTGAGGAAATTTACTTTCTAACAATGCTTTATGCCAATCAAACTCTAAACGGTCTTCGTCACCGGTAATTCCCAATTGAGCTTGCAAAACTTCAGGACTCACTCGAATTCCCATAGATGATATTTCGAAAGCATCTTCAAGAATTGGATTCCATACTAAAATATCGCCATTTAATCCCATATACTGATCACATGTTGGTGTTGACCAATCGTCGTAATCTGGCGCTCTCACATCATGAATTTTACCATCACTTAATGCTCCGCCAATACCAATTAAAAACACAGCACCATATTCTTGAGCAATCGCTTTCTCACGCTGCTTAGCGCTAAAGTCAGGGTACATTTTACGCAGTTCTTCACTGTGTACAAAAGTAATTTTAGCTGGCAAAAATGCTCTTAAGCCAAAGCTTGCACTAACATATTGTTCAGTGGCTTTAATACCTTGGTAAATCGTTTCAACCGTTTGCTTGAGAGTAGATAGCGAACGTTGCGTACTTTCACAAATAACTTGCTCCCAATCCCATTGATCAACATAAACAGAATGGATTGGGCTTAATGAATCTTCATCAGGTCGCAACGCTTTCATTTGCGTATAAATTCCCTCACCTTGTGAAAAGCCATATTCACCCAAGGTTTTACGCTTCCACTTAGCAAGAGAATGCACCACTTCGTAACGGCTATCTGCAATCGCTTTAATATTCACAGCCACGGCGTTCTCGTGCCCACTTAAGTTATCCTGTGTACCGTCGCCTACTTTAGCTAAAATAGGCGCTTGAACTTCAATTAAGCCCAGTTTTTGTTCTAATTGCTGCGAAAAGAACTGCTTAACTTTACTTATTTGCTGCTGCTGCTGCACATAATGTGAACTCATAATAATTGGCCTCATTCCCAGTTATTGTATTTACTACTTAGCGCACAATCACGCTTCAATGAGGTTATCGTAACAATTAAACTATTTAATTCAATATCCCATAATAAAAATAGCTTTACGATATTAAAACCATTAAAAAAGTGGTATAAAAATAACTAATACCATAATTAAAGACGGTTAAATCTATGGAAAATTATCAAATCGATAATCTTGATAAACAGATTCTGCATGCATTAATGGATAATGCGCGTACACCTTATGCTGAATTAGCAAAACGCTTTAGTGTAAGCGCAGGAACAATTCATGTGCGAATCGAAAAAATGAAACATGCAGAGATCATCACAGGTACTCAACTAACCATTAATACAAAGCAATTAGGTTACGATGTGTGTTGTTTTATTGGTATTAATTTGAACAACGCGCGCGATTATCCGCAAACACTTATAAAATTAGAATCATTAGAGGAAGTGGTCGAAGCATATTACACCACTGGTAATTACAGTATTTTTATTAAAGTAATGACTCGCTCTATCGATCATCTACAAGATGTATTAATCAATAAAATACAGGCAATAGAAGCCATTCAATCAACCGAAACCCTGATCTCATTACAAAACCCGATTAGTCGAACAGTGGTGCCTTAAGGTGAAAAATCTCGTATAATTTGCCGAAAAAGAGGACTCCCATGCAGCAAACTCGTTACCAAAGAATTGAAAATGTACTTTCACGTCGTCAAACCGACCTTACCGTATGCTTAGAAGACGTACACAAACACCATAACTTATCAGCAATTGTTAGAACGGCTGATGCCGTTGGTTGTCATCATGTGCATGCCGTGTGGCCAGAAAAACAAAAGTGGCTAACCAATAATACCTCAGGTGGCAGTAAAAACTGGTTAGACACACATCTTCACAGAAACATAGATGATGCCGTTGCGAGTATGCGTACTCATAATCCTGATGTACAAATTTTAGCGACGCATTTAAGTGAAGATGCTGTCGACTTCAGAGAAATTGATTATACTAAACCGACTGCAATTATTGTCGGCCAAGAAAAAACGGGGATCTCTCCACAAGCCTTAGAGTATGCAGATCAAAACATCATTATTCCAATGCAAGGCATGGTGCAGTCGTTAAATGTATCAGTTGCAGCAGCCCTAATTTTATTTGAGGCGCAGCGTCAACGTGATCTAGCTGGTTTATACAATAGAAATATGCTGAGTGAAGAAATTAAGCACCCAATGTACTTTGAAGGCTGCCACCCAATTATTGCAAGGCAATGCAAACAAAAAAACCTACCTTACCCTGCTCTTGATGAAAACGGCGAAATTGTTGCTGATGAACAGTTTTGGCAGGCGTTAAAACATACTTGATGCATATACAGTGTATCAGTACACTTAACTTACTAAATAATAATAATTGAGCCTACATTGTCTAAACCTAGCTTAAGCCAATACCCAATCACAGAACTTAAAGGCGTTGGTCCTAAAATGGCTGAACGGCTTTTAAAGCTAGGTATTAGTACAGTACAGGACATGCTATTTCATTTGCCGCTTAGGTATGAAGACAGAACCCGTATTTATACAATTAGTGAGTTGACCCCTCATAGCCACGTAACTGTTCAAGCAACCATTGAAACCAGTCAAATAACCTTTGGAAAGCGGCGCATGCTGGTTTGCCAAATAAATGATGGTACAGGTAGGTTAACACTACGATTTTTTAATTTTACCGCAGCACAAAAAAATGCATTTAGCACAGGCAAAATAATTCGTTGCTTTGGCGAAATACGTCGCGGACGTATTGGCTTTGAAATGAGTCATCCTGAATACAGTATTAGCGACACTTTTGAACAACAACCAACATCATCAACACTTACGCCAGTCTATTCAACAACCGAGGGGTTAAAGCAGCTCTCCATTAGGGCGTTGAGTGAACAGGCAATAGAATTACTTCAAAAGTATGCAGTAGAAGAGCTACTTCCCCAACAATGGCAACCATCGCAACTACCGTTAAGTGATGCGTTATTATTACTACACCGCCCCCCTAATGATGTAGATATCATTGCGCTTGAACAAGGGACTCACCCAGCACAGCAGCGACTCGTATTTGAAGAATTACTGGCGCAAAATCTCAGTTTATTAAAAGTAAGAGAACAGGGGCAGCAAGTTAAAGCCGTTGCACTTGAGCCCACTAATTCATTAGAAACACAATTTTTAGCACAATTACCCTTTGCGCCAACCAATGCACAAAGCCGTGTGGTATCAGAAATTAAAGCAGATATGCAACACGCTTACCCTATGATGCGACTTGTCCAAGGGGACGTTGGCTCTGGTAAAACACTAGTCGCAGCACTGAGCGCGTTAACTGCGATAGCAAAAGGCTACCAGGTCGCATTAATGGCGCCAACAGAGATATTGTCAGAGCAACACGGAATCAACTTTTCTAGCTGGTTTGAAAGCCTTGGAATAACGGTTGCTTGGTTAGGTGGTAAAACAAAAGGTAAAGAGCGCGTAAGTACACTTGCAATGATTGCCTCAGGTGAAGCGCAAATGATTATCGGTACCCATGCGTTATTTCAAGATGAAGTAAAATTTAACAATCTTGTACTTATCATTATTGATGAACAACACCGCTTTGGAGTTCATCAACGTTTATCATTGCGTGAAAAAGGCCGTTTTGGTGATTGTTATCCACATCAGCTAGTAATGACAGCAACTCCTATACCACGTACGCTGGCGATGACTGCCTATGCAGACTTAGAAACCTCAGTGATTGACGAATTACCACCTGGGCGGACTCCTATCACTACAGTTGCGATTCCTGATACTCGTCGAGATGACATTATTAGTCGCGTAAAACTTGCCTGTAACGAACAAGGTCGACAGGTTTACTGGGTATGTACACTAATAGACGAGTCTGAAGTACTACAATGCCAAGCAGCGGAAGACAGTGCATTACAGCTAAAAGAAGCATTACCTGAGCTTGCTATTGGCTTAGTCCATGGGCGAATGAAAGCTACGGAAAAGCAAGCCATTATGAGCGACTTTAAAGCGGGTAAAATTCATGTACTTGTGGCAACAACCGTGATCGAAGTTGGGGTTGATGTGCCTAATGCGAGTTTGATTATTATCGAAAACCCTGAGCGCCTAGGTTTAGCACAGCTTCACCAACTACGTGGCCGCGTAGGCCGTGGAGCTACGGCATCTCACTGCGTGCTTTTATACCATGCACCGCTTTCACATACCGCACAGAAACGGTTAGGAGTACTGCGCGATAGTAACGACGGATTTGTTATCGCAGAACGTGATTTAGAAATACGCGGCCCAGGTGAAGTTCTTGGGACCAAACAAACCGGCTTAGCAGAATTTAAAATTGCAGACTTAACTAGAGATAAGCAAGCCTTAAATCAAGTTAGACCCATAGCACAACAGATGTTGAAGCAATATCCTCAGTATGTAGACCCTCTCATTCAACGCTGGTTAGGCAACAAGTCAAATTACGCACAAGCTTAGTAACTTATTCGCATAAAGCCACATATTAATTTTCCCAACTAGTTATTCCCTTATACCGTAACTTCATGCCCATAAACTTACACCTATGTTTTCACTCTCCTACAGACGTAAAAAAGCCCAACTCTTTCGAATCGGGCTTTCTTGTATTTGGAGTCGAGCGACAATGCCCTAGAATGTCGTAGTGTCCACAGCGATGGAAAGCCACATAAAAAATGGGATACTATCATTGTGTCGGGAGTCGCTTCGCTCGCCCAACCTACGCGATAGGTGCTGGGTGAATGTGCGCATTTTGCTTTCCTTCAAACAGCAAAAAAACCGTCACATTTCTGTAACGGGTTTCTCTTATTTGGAGCCTGGTAATGACCTACTTTCACATAACAAATGCTACACTATCATCGGCGCTGTTTCGTTTCACTACTGAGTTCGGCATGGGGTCAGGTGGGTCCAAAACGCTATTGTCACCAAGCAAATTTGGTGTAAGTTCGATTTAATCGAGCTTACTAAAATTTGGAATTCTGATAATAAAATGTCTTCAGTAATCTACTTTAGTTATATTAACTTCTTCGCTTGTTTCACTATCACATAAAACGCGTTTGGCGTTGTATGGTTAAGCCTCACGGGTAATTAGTACAAGTTAGCTTAATGGCTCACACCACTTCCACATCTTGCCTATCAACGTTGTAGTCTTCAACGGCCCTTCAGAGACTTTAAAAGTCTAGTGAGAACTCATCTCGAGGCCTGCTTCGCGCTTAGATGCTTTCAGCGCTTATCAGTTCCGAACGTAGCTACCGGGCAATGCCATTGGCATGACAACCCGAACACCAGCGGTTCGTTCACTCCGGTCCTCTCGTACTAGGAGCAACCCCTCTCAATTCTCAAACGCCCACGGCAGATAGGGACCGAACTGTCTCACGACGTTCTAAACCCAGCTCGCGTACCACTTTAAATGGCGAACAGCCATACCCTTGGGACCGACTTCAGCCCCAGGATGTGATGAGCCGACATCGAGGTGCCAAACACCGCCGTCGATATGAACTCTTGGGCGGTATCAGCCTGTTATCCCCGGAGTACCTTTTATCCGTTGAGCGATGGCCCTTCCATTCAGAACCACCGGATCACTATGACCTACTTTCGTACCTGCTCGACGTGTCTGTCTCGCAGTTAAGCTGGCTTCTACCATTACACTAACCGTACGATGTCCGACCGTACTTAGCCAACCTTCGTGCTCCTCCGTTACTCTTTGGGAGGAGACCGCCCCAGTCAAACTACCCACCAGGCACTGTCCGTAACCCCGATTCAGGGGCCAACGTTAGAACATCAAAACTACAAGGGTGGTATTTCAAGGACGACTCCACAAAAACTAGCGTCTCTGCTTCAAAGTCTCCCACCTATCCTACACATGTAGGTTCAATGTTCAGTGCCAAGCTGTAGTAAAGGTTCACGGGGTCTTTCCGTCTAGCCGCGGGTACACAGCATCTTCACTGCGATTTCAATTTCACTGAGTCTCGGGTGGAGACAGCGTGGCCATGGTTACACCATTCGTGCAGGTCGGAACTTACCCGACAAGGAATTTCGCTACCTTAGGACCGTTATAGTTACGGCCGCCGTTTACCGGGGCTTCGATCAAGAGCTTCTCCGAAGATAACCCCATCAATTAACCTTCCGGCACCGGGCAGGTGTCACACCGTATACGTCATCTTGCGATTTTGCACAGTGCTGTGTTTTTAATAAACAGTCCCAGCCACCTGGTCACTGCGGCTCCAATCAGCTTAGAGAGCAAGTCTCATCACCAATCGGAGCGTACCTTCTCCCGAAGTTACGGTACGATTTTGCCTAGTTCCTTCACCCGAGTTCTCTCAAGCGCCTTAGTATTCTCTACCTGACCACCTGTGTCGGTTTGGGGTACGATTCGGTATAATCTGAAGCTTAGAGGCTTTTCCTGGAAGTATGGCATCAGCAACTTCATCACCGTAGTGACTCGTCTCGTGTCTCAGCCTAACAGCAACCCGGATTTACCTAAGTCACTAGCCTACACACTTTCACATGGACTACCATCGCCATGCTTGCTTAGCCTGCTCCGTCCCCCCATCGCAATTATACCAAGTACGGAAATATTAATCCGTTTCCCATCGACTACGCCTTTCGGCCTCGCCTTAGGGGTCGACTTACCCTACCCTGATTAACATGGGATAGGAACCCTTGGTCTTCCGGCGTGCGGGTTTTTCACCCGCATTATCGTTACTCATGTCAGCATTCGCACTTCTGATACGTCCAGCATACCTCCCGGTACACCTTCAACCGCTTACAGAACGCTCCCCTACCACTCAGAATAAATTCTGAATCCGCAGCTTCGGTGCATAGTTTAGCCCCGTTACATCTTCCGCGCAGACCGACTCGACCAGTGAGCTATTACGCTTTCTTTAAAGGATGGCTGCTTCTAAGCCAACCTCCTGGCTGTCTGGGCCTTTCCACATCGTTTCCCACTTAACTATGACTTTGGGACCTTAGCTGGCGGTCTGGGTTGTTTCCCTCTTCACGACGGACGTTAGCACCCGCCGTGTGTCTCCCGGATATTACTTTACGGTATTCGGAGTTTGCAAAGGGTTGGTAAGTCGGGATGACCCCCTAGCCTTAACAGTGCTCTACCCCCGTAAGTATTCGTCCGAGGCTCTACCTAAATAGATTTCGGGGAGAACCAGCTATCTCCCGGTTTGATTAGCCTTTCACTCCTAACCACAGGTCATCCCCTAACTTTTCAACGTTAGTGGGTTCGGTCCTCCAATTGATGTTACTCAATCTTCAACCTGCCCATGGCTAGATCACCGGGTTTCGGGTCTATACCTTGCAACTATTCGCCCAGTTAAGACTCGGTTTCCCTACGGCTACCCTAATCGGTTAACCTCGCTACAAAATATAAGTCGCTGACCCATTATACAAAAGGTACGCAGTCACCCTCGAGGGGCTCCTACTGCTTGTACGTACACGGTTTCAGGTTCTATTTCACTCCCCTCACAGGGGTTCTTTTCGCCTTTCCCTCACGGTACTGGTTCACTATCGGTCAGTTGGGAGTATTTAGCCTTAGATGATGGTCCACCTATATTCAGTCAAAGTTTCACGTGCTCCGACCTACTCGATTTCACTTAAAATGCGTTTTCATGTACGGGACTATCACCCTGTATCGTGGCACTTTCCAGAGCCTTCCATTAACACATAATAAGCTTAAGGGCTGTTCCGATTTCGCTCGCCGCTACTATCGGAATCTCGGTTGATTTCTTTTCCTACGGGTACTTAGATGTTTCAGTTCTCCGCGTTCGCCTCGTTAACCTATGTATTCAGTTAACGATACCTGCAAGCAGGTGGGTTTCCCCATTCGGAAATCCTAGTCTCAAGTGCTTTTTACTAGCTTGACTAGGCTTATCGCAAGTTAATACGTCCTTCATCGCCTCCAACTGCCAAGGCATCCACCGTGTACGCTTAGTCACTTAACCATACAACCCAAACGGGTCTTTGTTTTGTGACAGTTTAACTTCGCCAGAAGTTAATATTGAATACTAAAGTAGATACCAATTAATCCGAGGATTAAATGGCACTGAATGATACTGCTATCATTCTTTTTTACTTTTGAAAACTCTGTACAAATACAATGTATTCATACGAATTTTATTATCAGCTTTTCCAAATTTTTAAAGAGCATATTAATTAGTAAACTCAAAGAGCAAACTAACTAACAATCATCTGTGTGGACACTACGAACAAATAAGTTCTAAATCGTATAAGGAGGTGATCCAGCCCCAGGTTCCCCTAGGGCTACCTTGTTACGACTTCACCCCAGTCATGAATCACTCCGTGGTAAACGTCCTCCCGAGGGTTAGACTATCTACTTCTGGAGCAACCCACTCCCATGGTGTGACGGGCGGTGTGTACAAGGCCCGGGAACGTATTCACCGCGTCATTCTGATACGCGATTACTAGCGATTCCGACTTCATGGAGTCGAGTTGCAGACTCCAATCCGGACTACGACGCACTTTAAGTGATTCGCTTACTCTCGCGAGTTCGCAGCACTCTGTATGCGCCATTGTAGCACGTGTGTAGCCCTACACGTAAGGGCCATGATGACTTGACGTCGTCCCCACCTTCCTCCGGTTTATCACCGGCAGTCTCCTTAGAGTTCTCAGCATTACCTGCTAGCAACTAAGGATAGGGGTTGCGCTCGTTGCGGGACTTAACCCAACATCTCACAACACGAGCTGACGACAGCCATGCAGCACCTGTATCAGAGTTCCCGAAGGCACCAAACCATCTCTGGTAAGTTCTCTGTATGTCAAGTGTAGGTAAGGTTCTTCGCGTTGCATCGAATTAAACCACATGCTCCACCGCTTGTGCGGGCCCCCGTCAATTCATTTGAGTTTTAACCTTGCGGCCGTACTCCCCAGGCGGTCTACTTAATGCGTTAGCTTTGAAAAACAGAACCGAGGTTCCGAGCTTCTAGTAGACATCGTTTACGGCGTGGACTACCAGGGTATCTAATCCTGTTTGCTCCCCACGCTTTCGTACATGAGCGTCAGTGTTGACCCAGGTGGCTGCCTTCGCCATCGGTATTCCTTCAGATCTCTACGCATTTCACCGCTACACCTGAAATTCTACCACCCTCTATCACACTCTAGTTTGCCAGTTCGAAATGCAGTTCCCAGGTTGAGCCCGGGGCTTTCACATCTCGCTTAACAAACCGCCTGCGTACGCTTTACGCCCAGTAATTCCGATTAACGCTCGCACCCTCCGTATTACCGCGGCTGCTGGCACGGAGTTAGCCGGTGCTTCTTCTGTCAGTAACGTCACAGCTAGCAGGTATTAACTACTAACCTTTCCTCCTGACTGAAAGTGCTTTACAACCCGAAGGCCTTCTTCACACACGCGGCATGGCTGCATCAGGCTTGCGCCCATTGTGCAATATTCCCCACTGCTGCCTCCCGTAGGAGTCTGGGCCGTGTCTCAGTCCCAGTGTGGCTGATCATCCTCTCAAACCAGCTAGGGATCGTCGCCTTGGTGAGCCATTACCTCACCAACTAGCTAATCCCACTTGGGCCAATCTAAAGGCGAGAGCCGAAGCCCCCTTTGGTCCGTAGACATTATGCGGTATTAGCAGTCGTTTCCAACTGTTGTCCCCCACCTCAAGGCATGTTCCCAAGCATTACTCACCCGTCCGCCGCTCGTCAGCAAAGTAGCAAGCTACTTTCTGTTACCGCTCGACTTGCATGTGTTAGGCCTGCCGCCAGCGTTCAATCTGAGCCATGATCAAACTCTTCAATTAAAAAGTTTTATGTCTTTCGACAGCTCAATGAATTCTGAATTTATTTAATATCTTTCGATATTGAATTGACTGTGCTGCAATTCCTACCTAAGTAGTTATTGCTGTTGGTCACTCAGTTTCAATTGAGACTCTAAATTTGTTTGCCTCACTTAGTAAACTAAGCTTGGCTGTTAGAACTCAATCTGTACGAGTGCCCACACAGATGATTGCTTTATATTGTTAAAGAACGTTGCGATTAAAGCGTTAAACTTTATCTCGCTAGGGCTGCGCATATTACGCTTTCCTATTTTTTTGTCAACACTTAATTTTGTTAAACTTGAAAGTTTTCAAAACTAAGTTTTACTCGACTCACTGAGTAGCTCGTGCCTCGCTATGCGTTGCGTTCTGCCGTCTCAGTGGGGTCGCATTATAGGGAGATCCGAAAACAGATCAACCCTTTTTTGAAGAAAAATTGAAATAAATGACTGTTCGCTTGATATTTAGACTAAACGCTTAAAAAGACAACTAAACCTAATCATATTTCGCCTTTAAAGCTGTAAAAACTTATTTTTTGGAAAAATCTTTTCATAGTTTTTGTAGCTATTACCAAGAAAAGAAATTGTTTAACTTTATATGGCCATTTAGATTAGTGGCGAATAAATACATCAGGCAAGGGCTCTACTATATAAAGTTAATGAGCTATTGGTGGGTATCAACTATTTCGAACTTTTTTATATTAATAACTATAAACTGTAAAAGTCGTTACATGGTCATATATTTATTAGTCTAAATAACTTTACTTATAAATAGAAAGATAGCAGTCCTAAACGCTCGCATTATGATTCGTCGATTCTAGTTAGGCTATTTTATTAGATGAAAGAAATGAGAATAAATTTGCTATAAATAATAGAGCTAAAAGCTTTATTCATTTTGTGTGAATTTTAGATATTAAAAAGCCGAGCATAAGCTCGGCTTTTTGGTGTCTCTTTAAGACTTACTCTGCAGACTGCGCGTCTTCTTGAACTTCTTCGCTCGCCGCTGGGCGACCAACTAGTTCAATATAAGCCATTGGTGCATTATCACCAGCACGGAAGCCACACTTAAGAATACGAGTGTAACCACCTGGACGATCCGCATTACGAGGACCGATTTCACTGAATAACTTACCAACTACTTCATTATCACGCGTGCGAGCAAACGCTAAACGGCGATTTGCTACACTGTCAGTCTTAGCCAGTGTGATTAAAGGTTCAATTACACGGCGTAACTCTTTCGCTTTAGGCAAAGTAGTTTTGATGATTTCATGTTTCACCAAAGAACCTGCCATATTGCTGAACATCGCTTTACGATGGCTACTGTTACGGTTTAATTGACGACCACTCTTACGATGGCGCATGACCCTATCCTTCTAACTAAACTAATATAGTGATTTAGATTATTCAGCTAGGCTTGCAGGCGGCCAATTTTCTAGGCGCATGCCTAGAGAAAGACCACGTGAAGCTAGCACGTCTTTTATTTCAGTTAGAGACTTCTTACCTAGATTAGGCGTTTTAAGAAGCTCAACTTCAGTGCGCTGAACTAAATCACCGATATATTGAATTTGCTCGGCTTTCAAACAGTTTGCTGAACGTACTGTTAATTCAAGATCATCAACTGGACGAAGTAGAATAGGATCGAATTCTGGCTTCTCTTCTTTCTCTTCTGGCTCAGTTACATCACGTAAATCTACGAATGCATCTAATTGCTCAGCTAAGATAGTAGACGCACGGCGGATCGCTTCTTCAGGATCTAAAGTGCCGTTTGTTTCCATATCAATGATTAACTTGTCTAAGTCTGTACGTTGCTCAACACGGGCTGATTCAACCGAGTACGCAATACGTTCAACTGGGCTGAATGATGCATCAAGCAGCAATCGACCAATTGGACGCTCATCGTCATCAGAGGATAAACGACTAGATGCCGGCACATAACCACGACCACGCTCAACACGAATACGCATGCTGATCTCGCTGTTATTTGTTGTTAAATTACAAATAACATGATCTGGGTTAGCAATTGTTACATCGCCATCGTGCTGAATATCTGCCGCAGTCACAGGGCCTACACCAGATTTAGTCAGGGTCAGAAAAACTTCATCTTTGCCTTCTAACGTTACCGCTAGACCTTTAAGGTTTAGTAGTATTTCAATGATGTCTTCTTGTACGCCTTCTTTCGCGCTGTACTCATGCAATACACCGTCGATTTCAACTTCAGTTACTGCACATCCAGGCATAGATGATAACAGTATACGGCGTAAGGCATTACCCAAAGTGTGACCAAAGCCACGCTCGAGTGGTTCTAAAACTACTTTAGAACGCGTTGGGTTGATAGCGTCGATATCGACTAACCTTGGTTTTAGAAATTCTGTAACAGAACCCTGCATTTTATCCTCTCTTAACTCTTAACTTTACTTAGAGTAAAGTTCGACGATTAGTTGTTCATTAATGTCCGCAGACAGATCTGAACGCTCAGGTAGGCGCTTGAAGCTACCTTCCAATTTCTTACCGTCAACTTCAACCCAAGTCGGCTTTTCACGTTGCTCAGCCAACTCTAGAGCAGCGATGATACGTGCTTGTGTTTTAGACTTCTCACGGATTACAACAGTATCTTCTGGAGTAATTACGTATGAAGGAATATTCACAACACGACCATTAACTAGAATCGCTTTGTGGCTTACTAACTGACGTGCTTCAGCGCGTGTGCTAGCAAAACCCATGCGATATACAACATTGTCTAAACGTTGCTCTAAAAGCTGTAACAAGTTTTCACCTGTGTTGCCTTTAAGGCGAGCAGCTTCTTTGTAGTAGTTACGGAATTGCTTTTCTAATACACCGTAAATACGACGTACTTTTTGCTTTTCACGTAATTGTAAACCGTAATCAGATAAGCGTCCTTTACGAGCGCCGTGCTGACCAGGTGCAGTCTCAAGTTTACACTTAGAGTCGATAGCTCTTACGCCGCTCTTAAGGAACAGGTCAGTACCTTCACGACGACTCAGCTTGAGCTTAGGGCCCAAATATCTTGCCATGTTATTTCTCCTAACCTATTGTTAAACGCGACGTTTCTTCGGTGGACGACAACCATTATGTGGTATTGGCGTCACGTCAGTAATGTTGGTGATACGGTAACCAGCAGCATTCAAAGCACGTACAGCAGATTCACGACCTGGACCTGGACCTTTGATGAAAACTTCTAGATTTTTTAAACCGTATTCTTGAGCAGCAGTACCTGCACGCTCTGCAGCAACCTGAGCAGCGAATGGAGTAGATTTACGTGAACCACGGAAACCTGAACCACCGGCAGTAGCCCATGATAGTGCATTACCTTGACGGTCGGTAATCGTTACAATAGTGTTGTTGAAAGACGCATGAACATGAGCCATACCATCAGCAACTTGCTTTTTAACCTTTTTACGACGAATTGGTGTCTTAGCCATTTTACTATCCCCTTATCGCTTAATAGGCTTACGAGGACCCTTACGGGTACGCGCGTTAGTCTTTGTTCTTTGACCACGAAGTGGTAAAGAGCGACGGTGACGTAGGCCACGGAAACAACCAAGGTCCATAAGGCGCTTGATATTCAAAGTAACTTCACGACGAAGGTCACCTTCTACAGTGTACTTGCCAACTGCTTCACGCAGTACGTCAAGTGTTTCGTCTGAAAGTTCACCGATTTTTGTGGTCTCGGCGATACCAGTCGCTTCTAAGATAGCCTTAGAGCGAGTCTTACCTATGCCATAAATAGCTGTTAAACCAATAACTGCATGTTTATGATCAGGGACGTTAATGCCAGCGATACGGGCCACTAACACATCTCCTATATTTGAATTTGGTAATCATCTGTTTGAAAAGCCCGTAAGGATACTCAAACGAAGACCAAATCACAACTAAAAACACAGGCCGAGAAACCTCAGCCTGCACGACTGTTTACTTAGCCTTGCCTTTGCTTATGCTTAGGCTCACTGCAAATTACGCGTACTACACCAGCACGTTTAATAACTTTACAGTTACGGCATATTTTCTTAACGGAAGCACGTACTTTCATTGCTCAACTCCGTAAACTGACCTTATCGACCGTAGCCTTTAAGGTTCGCTTTTTTCAGCACAGAATCATACTGATGTGACATCAGATGCGTCTGTACTTGTGCCATAAAGTCCATGATTACAACAACGATAATCAAAATTGATGTACCGCCGAAATAGAATGGCGTTTGCCATGCCATAGTCATGAATTCGGGCACCAGACAGATAAAGGTTATATACAAAGCACCTGCCAATGTCAGGCGTGTCATCACTTTATCAATGTATTTAGATGTCTGCTCACCTGGACGAATACCTGGGATAAATGCGCCAGATTTTTTCAGGTTGTCTGCTGTTTCACGCGGGTTAAAAACCAACGCTGTGTAGAAAAAGCAGAAGAAGATGATAGCCGCAGCTAAAACCATTGCATACAAAGGCTGACCTGGAGTCAACGTTGTAGCAATTGCTTGTAGCACATCAGCAACCGGACCTTCACCCTGGCCGAACCAGCTTGCAATTGTACCAGGGAACAGAATTATACTGCTAGCGAAGATTGGTGGAATAACACCCGCCATATTTACTTTCAGAGGTAAATGCGTGCTTTGAGCAGCAAATACTTGACGACCTTGTTGACGTTTGGCGTAGTTAACAACAATACGTCGTTGACCACGTTCAAAGAATACAACAAGATAAGTAACAGCGAATACTATAACCGCAACCATCAACAGTACAAAAACATTCAAATCACCTTGGCGCGCCATTTCGGCTGTCGAACCAATAGCAGACGGCAGGTTAGCTACAATACCAACAAATATTAGAACTGAGATACCGTTACCGATACCACGTTCTGTTATCTGTTCGCCCAACCACATAAGGAACATAGTACCGGTTACTAAACTCACCACTGCGGTGAAATAGAATCCCATACCTGGGTTAACAACTAACCCGTTCATCATGCCCGGTAAGCTTGTGGCAATACCGATTGATTGGATAGTAGCAAGCACAAGCGTGCCGTAGCGTGTGTACTGGCTTATCTTTTTACGCCCTTGCTCACCTTCTTTCTTAAGCTCTATAAACGGCGGATACATATGCGTTAATAGTTGCGTAATAATCGAAGCCGAGATATACGGCATGATACCCAGTGCTAACACTGAAGCTCGCTCAAGCGCACCACCGCTAAACATGTTGAACATCTCAACAATGGTGCCCTTTTGTTGCTCGAAGAAATCGGCAAGTACAGCGGCGTCAATCCCAGGGATCGGCACAAATGAACCTAGACGGTAAATTATGATAGCACCCAATACGAAGAGTAATCGGCGCTTCAATTCCGAAAGTCCACCTTGTGCACTTTGTGTATCTTGACCTGGTTTAGCCATTAGTACTTCCTTAGTCTTCTACCTTGCCTCCGGCAGCTTCGATAGCTTCGCGTGCACCTTTAGAAGCCTTAAGGCCTTTAACGGTAACAGCGCGTGAAACTTCGCCAGATTTAACAACTTTAACGAACTGAACGTTCTTTTTAACTAGACCAGCTGCTTGTAACGCGCTTAGGTCTACCACATCGCCTTCAACTTTAGCGATTTCGTATAGGTTAATTTCTGCAGATACTAAAGATTTGCGAGAAGTGAAACCGAACTTAGGTAGACGACGTTGCATAGGCATTTGACCGCCTTCAAAACCAACGCGTACTTTACCGCCAGAACGTGATTTTTGACCTTTGTGACCACGGCCACCAGTCTTACCAAGACCAGAACCGATACCACGACCAACACGTTTTGGAGCAGTTTTTGAACCTGCAGCAGGTGAAAGTGTATTCAAATGCATCGAATTACCCCTCTACCTTAACCATGTAATAAACCTGGTTGATCATACCACGCACACATGCTGTGTCTTCTAACTCAACAGTGTGATTGATACGACGTAAACCAAGACCGCGTAATGTAGCTTTATGCTTCGGTAAACGACCGATAGAGCTTTTTACTTGTGTTACTTTTACAGTTTTATTAGCCATGGTTTACCCCAAAATCTCATCTACTCGAAGACCACGTTTTGCAGCGATCGACTGAGGAGAATTCATGTTCTCAAGAGCTGAGATCGTTGCACGTACAACGTTGATCGGGTTAGTAGAACCGTAACATTTAGAAAGTACGTTCTGCACACCAGTCACTTCAAGTACTGCACGCATAGCACCACCTGCAATGATACCAGTACCTTCAGATGCTGGTTTCATAAACACTTGTGAGCCAGCATGACGTCCTTTAACAGGATGCTGTAATGTGTTGCCATTTAGGTCTACGTTGATCATGTTACGACGTGCTTTTTCCATTGCTTTTTGAATAGCAGCTGGAACTTCACGTGCTTTACCATAACCGAAACCTACTTTACCTGCGCCATCACCAACTACAGTTAGTGCAGTAAAGCTAAAGATACGACCACCTTTAACTACTTTAGACACACGGTTCACCGCGATTAGCTTTTCAGCTAAATCAGGCTGTTGTTGCTTTGCTTCTACGTTAGCCATTGTCTACTCCTAGAATTGCAAACCGGCTTCACGCGCAGCATCAGCTAGCGCCTTCACACGGCCGTGATATTTAAAGCCACTGCGATCAAAAGCAATCTTTTCGATGCCTTTGTCAGCCGCACGTTCAGCAACCGCTTTACCAACTGCTTGTGCAGCTGCAACGTTGCCTGTGCCTTTAACTGTTTCGCTAATAGCTTTCTCAACAGTAGAAGCAGCAGCCAGTACATTACCCTCAGCGTTTACAACTTGAGCGTAAATGTGACGTGGCGTGCGGTGGATAACAAGACGCGTTGTGCCTTGTTCAATATAATTTCTACGAGTGCGTTTAGCACGACGTAGACGAGCTGTTTTTTTATCCATCGTCTTACCTTACTTCTTCTTAGCCTCTTTACGGCGTACATTCTCATCTGAATAACGAACACCTTTACCTTTATAAGGCTCAGGTTTACGGTATGCACGAATGTTAGCAGCTGTTTGACCAACTAACTGCTTGTCTACGCCCTTAACTAGAACTTCTGTTTGGCTTGGAGTTTCAATCGTAATTCCTTCAGGAACTGCGAAATTAACTGGGTGCGAGAAACCAAGAGTTAAGTCTAAAACTTTGCCCTTAGCTGCAGCACGGTAACCAACACCTACTAACTGAAGTTTCTTCTCGTAACCTTCATGCGTACCAACAACCATGTTGTTGATTAGAGCGCGAGCAGTACCTGCTTGTGCCCATGCATTGGCTACGCCTTCACGAGGTAAAGTTGTAATAACGTTGTCGTTAACTTGTACTTCAACAGCATTGTTGATAGTACGAGTAAGTTCACCGTTTTTGCCTTTAACTGTGATTTCCTGGCCTTTTAATGTAACTTCTACACCGGCAGGAACGTTTATTGGTGCCTTTGCTATGCGAGACATAGTTCCCCTCCGATTAAGCTACAAAACCAATGATTTCACCACCAACGCCTGCACTACGTGCTGCGCGGTCTGTCATTAGGCCTTTAGAAGTTGATACGATAGCGATACCTAAACCACCCATTACCTTCGGTAATTCGTCACGTCTCTTATAGATACGTAGACCAGGGCGACTTACACGCTGGATATTTTCAATAACAGCTTTGCCTTCGAAGTACTTTAACTCGATAGAAAGCTCAGGTTTAACATCACCACTTACTGCGAAGTCTGCGATGTAACCTTCATTTTTTAATACATTAGCTACTGCTACTTTCAGTTTCGAATTAGGCATCGTTACAGATACTTTCTTCGCTGACTGACCGTTACGGATTCGTGTAAATAAATCCGCGATAGGATCTTGCAAGCTCATAGTCTTACTCCCATGATTCTATTACCAGCTAGCCTTTTTAAGGCCAGGAATTTCACCGCGCATAGCTGCTTCGCGAACTTTAATACGGCTCATGCCGAATTTGCGAAGGAAACCATGTGGGCGGCCCGTAATGTTACAACGATTACGTTGACGTGCAGGGCTAGAATCACGAGGTAAAGCTTGTAGCTTAAGTACCGCGTCCCAACGATCATCTTCAGATGTATTAACATCACTGATGATAGCTTTTAGTGCTGCACGCTTTTCAGCGTACTGAGCAACTAGTTTAGTGCGCTTTGCTTCGCGCGCTTTCATAGAATTCTTTGCCATAACCCTACCCTTATTTCTTGAATGGGAAGTTAAACGCTTCTAACAACGCACGGCCTTCCTCATCTGATTTCGCAGATGTAGTGATTGTGATATCCATACCGCGTACACGGTCTACTTTATCATAATCAATTTCTGGGAAGATGATTTGTTCACGTACGCCCATGCTGTAGTTACCACGTCCATCAAAAGACTTAGCACTTACACCACGGAAGTCACGGATACGTGGGATAGCGATTGAAACCAAACGCTCAAAAAAGTCCCACATACGCTCGCCGCGTAGGGTTACTTTACAACCAATCGGGTAACCTTCACGCACTTTGAAGCCAGCAACAGATTTGCGTGCTTTAGTGATTAAAGGTTTCTGACCAGAGATAGCTTCTAGATCCGCAACAGCGTTATCTAAAATCTTCTTGTCAGCTAAGGCTTCGCCCACACCCATGTTTAATGTGATCTTTTCGATCTGAGGGACTTGCATGACAGAGCTGAAACCAAACTTCTCTTGAAGTTCAGCAACTACTTTGTCTTTATATACTTCATGCAGTTTCGCCATCATTCTACTCCAACTATTAGATAGTTTTACCAGTAGATTTAAAGATACGTAATTTCTTACCATCTTCAATCTTGAAACCTACACGATCTGCTTTGCTCGTTTCCGAGTTGTAGATCGCAACGTTTGATACGTCGATAGACGCTTCTTTCTCAACAATACCGCCAGCTTGGTTCAACTGTGGAACCGGCTTTTGATGTTTCTTGATTAAGTTAATGCCTTCGACAAATACTCGACCAGACTCGGTTACAACTGAAAGCACTTTGCCGCGCTTACCTTTGTCTTTACCTGCTAGTACGATTACTTCGTCATCACGACGGATTTTTGCTGCCATGATAGACTCCTTACAGTACTTCTGGGGCTAGTGAAACGATTTTCATGAACTTTTCATTACGAAGTTCGCGAGTCACAGGGCCGAAAATACGAGTACCAATAGGCTGCAAGTTATCATTTAAGATAACAGCCGCATTGCTGTCGAAACGGATCAATGAACCGTCTGGACGACGAACGCCTTTTTTGGTACGCACAACTACCGCGTTTTTAACATCACCTTTCTTCACTTTACCGCGAGGAATCGCTTCTTTTACAGAAACTTTAATGATATCGCCAATCGCTGCATAGCGACGGTGTGAACCACCAAGGACTTTTATACACTGCACTTTGCGAGCGCCGCTGTTATCAGCAACTTCCAGCTGAGTTTGCATTTGGATCATGTTAATGACCTCCGGTGTAGTAATTACAACTTGTCTTAAATTTGTTTAAAATCAAGACATTTCGATTGAATTCCACTCAAAAAACATACTAGATGTCTCTTAAGGGCGGGCAATTGTATCAGCATTGAGAGGGGAGTGGTAGGTTATTTTTTAATTAATTTAATGCGGACGCTAAATTAGAAACTGGTTTTTTATGCTATTTATCTAAATTACAGGTGGTTATAAAACAAACAAGGCATCTCAGCGATGCCTTGTTTTATATCAGTAATTAAAATTAGCCAAACAAACCTTTTAATTTGTCTTTAATTTTGTCTTTAGCTTTTTCTTTTGCTTCATCTTTAACCGCACTGCCTATATCTAATTTTATGCCAACATCATGAAATGGGCCTTTTATCCTCAGGGGAATTTTAAAGCCAGTGCTATCATCGGTAGTACCTTGACCTTCAATAGAATCAACTAAACCTGTTACTAGGCGGTAATTAACCAGAGTTTGCGGTAAATCAACATCTCCTTCACCTGAAATACGTATTAAAGGGCTGATCAACGATAAATCAGTATTTTTGCCTACGCCATTGGTAAAGTTAAAACTACCAGAAAGTGCAGAGAAATCTGTTTTCTCAGATTCCTCAAATCCTGTATCTAATCCCTCAGACACGGCATTAAAGTTGCCTTTAACTAGCTCTTTACCCTTACGCACCATTTCTGCTACGTTTGCTCCCTTAACTGCACCATCAGCGAACTTGAACCCTAGTTTACCATTAAGCGCGTTAATAAACGTTTTTTGGCTTTGCCCTGCTGTGGTTAGATTCCAGTTTAAAGAGCCCTTGCCCATTAGCTTATCAAACCCTGCAGCATCGCTAAGTAATGGCTGTGCGTCTATTTTATCTAAATCGAAGTTGGTTGCTATTTTATACGGGGTATTTTGGGCATTGATAGTCACCCCCCCTTTACCTGTTCCTTCATAAGCGGCAAAGCTATCTAAGCTTAATTTAGCAATGCTATTTTTAAGTGCTACAGTAAACTGGTTAGCGCCGAGTTTAATGTCGTTAGCTTTTAAACCGCTTGAACGGACAATCACATTTGCATCTAATGCATTTAAGCCACTTAAATCAATTTTAGTATCATCCCACACTATTGGCTCTGCAGGCTTAGAGTCGTCTTTTGCTGGGACTTCTTTTTTAGCTACGGTTTCAGGTAAGTAAGGATTTAAATCAAGCATGCCTAAGTCAATATCAGCATTAACCGCTAAACGACTGCCTAGATTCACCTTACTTTTACCTTTAATCTCGAGTGCATCGAGCGTTGCAACTAATTCAGTTAGGTTAAACTCTTCACCGAGCAGGTGCATTTGGGCATTGATACTAAAGGCATTAAACGCATTGTCTTTAGCGTTTAAGTCAACCCCTTGCCAGTTAGCAATATTTTTAACTGAATCACCGTTAAGTGCTAATAATCCATTAATATCTTGGCCTTGTTTGGCTATGCTGCCATCAAACGTTAAATCTACTAAACGTGAGTTAAGTTTTTGCTTTACATTAAATGTGGCGCCTTCAATCGCTTTTGCTGGAGTATCAAGTTTTACATCAAGTTCAAATCGCTCTTGCATATAAGTAATAGCACCGGTTACTTCGAGCTGTTTGCGCAGTGAAGGCAGTAATATAGCCAGTTCTAAATCGCTAATTTGTTGTTTAGCACCCGTTTGACCATCTAAATAAGTAAATGACCCGCCATAAATAGCGACTTCACCTAATTGAATATCAAAGTTTTCAGGTAGTTTGACTGCCTCACCCGATTGAGTTTGTTGCTCTGGTTGCTTGGCCACTGCATCAAATAACTGCCAGTTTGCTTTGCCGCTTTTATCGGTTTCTAGCAAAATATCAGGCTCATTAATTACAAACTTTTCTAGCTTTAGTTCGCCACCGAGTAATGAAAGCCACGGAATATGAACTGCAAGCTGCTGCATACTCGCCATATCAGCGCGAGAGCCGCTCGGCATATTGGCAAAATGCACATCATTAAGCTCCAGCTTTAATGCAGGAAATACACTGAGGGTTTTATCTCCCTTTATGGTTAATGTGCGCCCGGTTGTTTTTTCAACCTGCTCAGACACTTTATTAAAAATGGTATCAGTTGGAATTAAAAAAGGTGCAGCAACAATTAGTGCTATGCATACCAATAATATAACACCAATAACTTTAAATAAGGTCTTCATGATCATCCTTTCAAACGTGCAAATAATGCTCTTATCATAGCGAGAGTTAGCGCGAAAAGCATTGTTAAACAAATAAAAATCTATTAACCATAGCTATCCTCTTTCTAAATTAGGTTTTAAAGACTCACTTTAATAAACTTAAAGATTCACGCTTCTGATTACATTCCTTTAATTGTTCGGTATGATGCGCGCCCCTGTTGTATTTAGCCTAAATAAGCTAAAATAAAGCGACTAAAAAGTATATCTAACCGGAGAGTCTACAAGGCATGAAGAAACTGCTAATTTCACCGTCAAAAATGGCATTAGGCGAGCAAGAAAGTCAAATTTACCAAAACATTCTGAAGCAATCTTCAGAGCTAAGCCTAAACCTGATGGCTGTGAAAGTGGAAAACCATCCAGAAGACTTTTTAGGTTGGTGTTACGAGCTATTAAGCGCAAGCCGCGACCGCATTAATTATGACTTACTCGAAACCCCACAATTACCATTATTAAAAAAGCTGCATGACCAACTTATTTCAGCCATTAGCTTTTTACAATTAAAAACATTACGGGTAGCGCCTTGGCCAGTAGTGAGTATGTTTGTAGAGCAACATAAAGAACTGGTGGCACTTGATGAGCAGTTACGTTTAACTACTTATATTGCAGGCCTACGTGAAAAATCGTTAAAAGATATGATCCCTGAAGACTTACTCGCTTTTAGCGGTAAGCATATGGCATCACTCGATCCGAGTACTTATAACTTTGATGTAGAATGGTTTGCCTCTACCAAAAGCGCCAAAGGTTTTCACCAGATGCTGGCTGACCTGCCAGGTGCCTTCGACGATGCGCTTAGCAACATTCCACTTGAGGGTGATGTAGCCCAAACTGATTATCAGCAATTTGTAGTTGCTTACTTGAGTGCATTTAATGGTTGTGATGAAAAACCAACACTGGCACCTGCCACCCGCTTATTAGCAATGCGCCGCCCTGATGTATTTACACCAATAAGCAATAGCCGCTTAGATGCACTTTGCTCAGCTTTAGGTATCACCAAATTAAATAACCGCGACTTTGAGCGTTATTGGCAAGATGTAGTACAAAGTATTCACGCTATGTCATGGTTTAAAATGGCCAACGCTGGTAATGAACTAGAAACCCAATTAGTAGATATTAAAGCGCTTATACCTTGCTTTTTTTACTATGCAGATACTAACACTGCTGATAACTCTAACTACATTAAGCTACTTAATAAACCTACACGTAGCACTTCTAGCAGCAGTAAAGCGCCACGCCGAGGTAAAGAATCTGCTGAGATTTTAGTGGACCGCGCTCTTGCTGCTGATGATATCCCAGAACATATTCGTGCTAAACGTGACTCCATTATTAGCGAAGTACAG
The DNA here is from genome assembly GCF_013394125.1 of Pseudoalteromonas sp. Scap25. Classification (GTDB taxonomy): domain Bacteria; phylum Pseudomonadota; class Gammaproteobacteria; order Enterobacterales; family Alteromonadaceae; genus Pseudoalteromonas. Next base: position 3,129,584 of record NZ_CP041327.1, read on the forward strand.
AAAGGTCGTGGCGTAAACGAAACAATTACCCTAATGCGTACCATATTTGGTTAATTAATCAACAAGCAAACCCAAATGGCCTAGCAGCGCTTTGATGGTGCAGCTAGGCTACTTTTTGCACCAGCAAAGTGAACCTTTAAAATAATCACTTTTGTATACCTACCTCATATTATTTTCAATACATTGTTTTAAATAATAAAAATAATTTATAAACAAATAAGTTTAATTTGGCACACACAGTGCAAATACCCCATTAGTAACATAATAAAATGCCGCCAAACAAAAGGTTGTAGTCATTCATAATAAAAAGCCTTGGCGTGCAAAATCATACAATGGGAAATAAGACATGCTAAAACTACAAAAAACAATATTGATCAGTGCATTGGCATTAACAGGAATGACATCAACTACTGCATGTGCTGAAGTAACAGCAAATGCAGCAGCCACTTCTAACTACTTATGGCGCGGACAAGAGCAAACTGGGGGCGATGCAGCTGTATCTGGCGGTATTGATTACGCTAATGAATCTGGCTTTTATGCGGGTACTTGGGCGTCAAATGCGTCTTGGGCCGATGAAATGACCTACGAGCTAGACTTATACGCAGGTTTTGGCGGCGCAATTAATGAAAGCGTGAGTTATGACGTAGGTTATATTTATTACGCATACCCAGATGCGGCATCAGGTGCCGATGCAGATTTTTCTGAAGTTTACGGTAGCATTAGTGTGCAAGGTTTTACATTTGGCGCAGCCGTACTTGCAACTTCTGCTGCCAATGGTGACGGTACTGATTTTGGTGATTCATTGTATCTAAATGCCGATTACAGCTTCGCTGTTGGTAGCGATGGCACAGAAATGGCGCTACACATAGGGCATTACTCAGGCGATTTCATCGGTGATGACAATATTATTGATTATGGTGTATCTGTGTCTAAAGATGGTTTTACTTTTGGTCTATCAGATAACGACATGGACGGCTCTGATGTAAAAGCCTATGTAGCCTACGCTGTAGACTTTAACCTATAAAAAATGTGTTACTTGCTGCAACACTAAGGGCCGCAAGGCCCTTTCTCGTTTCATTGAGATCTTACTGCTACTCAAATTTGTTTTTGCTAAAATTTTTTTACTGCCAGTTTATTTTTATGATTGAATAAGCTTAATAACACTTGCTTAGAAATGAGCCTATCGGTATAAAAACCAAACACTCTAAAAATAAGAAGCGAACAGCCATGCAAGATCACAAAAGCCAACCATTAACCGATTTTATAGAATACCCGCCAGAGGAAATGCTCGAGCGAGCGAATGAGTTTTTACAAACTAGCCAACGCCGCCATAGTATTCGCAGCTTTAGTAACCGCCAGGTGCCAAAAGAAATAATCGAAACCTGTATAAAAGCGGCAGGTACAGCACCTAGTGGCGCAAACCACCAGCCTTGGCATTTTGTGGCCATTAATAGCGCAGATGTTAAAAAGCAAATTCGTGAAGCAGCCGAGAAATTAGAACGCTCATTTTATGAAGGTCGCGCAGGCGAAGAATGGCTTGATGCATTAAAACCATTAGGTACCGATGCTAATAAACCCTATTTAGAGCACGCACCATGGTTGATTGCAGTGTTTAGTCAAAAAAAGGGGGGTGTAAATACGGACGATAAAAACACTAATTACTATGTACATGAATCGGTAGGGCTGGCCACTGGTTTTTTAATTCAAGCACTACACCGAGCAGGCCTTGCAACCCTGACCCACACGCCAAAACCAATGAGCTTTTTAACCGATATTTGTGGCCGTGATAAAGACAACGAGCGTCCTTATATGCTATTAATTGCAGGCTACCCCGATGAGCATGCAACGGTGCCTCTGCATGCACTTGATAAAAAATCGCTGGATGAAATAGCCACATTTATTTAACCCGAACTCTGGTTATTGAGTTATTGGTTAATAATCCACTGCTATTTTATCGCCAGCTTTAAGGCCCGTAATAACATGTTGCTGATTATCAAACTGCTCACCTAAGCGTACAAAGCGACGCTCAATTTTGTCAGCGCTAATGACATACATCATACTGAGCTGTCCAAAATCATGTATCCAACGAGGATCTACCAGTACACCTTGGGTGCTTTTAAACGGTAAATGCAATTGTGCATATAACCCAGGGATCATCCCAGGCTGTGGTTCAATTTCTAGTCGTATAAGTAAGCTACGTGCAGCGTTATCAACAACAGGTATAATTTCACTGATATTGGCAGCTGTTGTCATATCGAGCGAAGGCAAACTCACGTTTAAACGATCGCCTAATTTAAGCTTTACTGCTTGTTGCTCTCGTACATTAAAAGCAAGTTGAAGTTGTTTTGGATTATAAAGCGTTAACAACGGTATACCAGGTGTGGCTGTATCGCCTGGTTCGGCTAAACGCTCAACAACTACACCCGAGATTGGGGCTTTAATTTGCGTGTAATTAAGTGATACCTGTGCCTGGGTTTGCTGCTGTTTTGCTCCAGCTAAGTTGGCAGTTAAGTTATCAAATTTTGCTTTAGCATCATCAAATTCACTCACTGGTACTAACCCTTTTGCCTGTAAGTCAGTTACTCTAATAAGTTGCTTTTTAGCTTGGTTTAATGAGGCTTGCACCGCATTAATATTTGCCTCACTTTGTGCCAGCATCGCTTTAAAGTCATCTTGCTTTAGGGTGATCAATAAGTCACCTTGACTAACCTTATCACCGGCGCGCACTTTAAATTGCCTTACTTGTGCCATTACATTTGACGAAATTTGGGTGTTTTGTTTCGCAATTACACTCCCTGGTACATACTCTGTTCGCGAAATAGTTTGCAGCTCAACAGTGACCACCTCACCTTGATATTGAGTAACTGGAATCTCTTTTAACCCTGCAGATTGTTTATCACTAAAGCTACCGGCCATGTATAGCACAGCTACAATAACCACAACCAATGCACTGATTGCGCCTAAAACTTTTGATTTACCCTGCATGTGCTTCTTCCTCTGGGTTTGTAAACACTAAATAATAAACAAGCGGTACAACAAATAACGAAAACACGGTAGACGCCACGATGCCAAAAATAATTGCTATGGCTAATCCGCTAAATACTGGGTCAAGTGTGATCACTAAGTTACCTAATAAAGTAGTTCCGGCGGTTAACAATACTGGGCGCATTCGTACTGACCCTGCAGCAATAAGTGCCTCTTTTATTGCCATCCCCTGAGCGCGTGCTTGGTTAATAAATTCAACTAAAATAAGTGAGTTACGAACGACAATACCTGCTAAGGCAATCATGCCTATCATCGCAGTCGCGGTAAATAATACCGGCTCAGGAGCCCCCGCTATGGTGCGTTCACCAAATTGATTGAGTAACCAAAACCCAGGCATAATACCAATCACAGTTAATGGAATAGCCGACATGATAATCAGCGATAAACTCGCCGACTGTGTTTGTACCCGTAAAATAATAAATATAGCACTGAGCGCAAAGGCAAAAGCAATGCCCATATCCCTGAACACATCAATAGTGATACGCCACTCACCTTCACCACTAAAGTTAACATCAGTTCCTTGCGGTAATTGCCATGGCGCGGTTCCACCATTATTAAAAAAGTGCCGTGTTAACCACGCCTTTTTTTCAAATCCTTCATTGCGTGCGTTCAAATCGGCATTTACATCCGCAATAACCTCTGCAGGCGTGCGTCCATTTAGTTCGGCCATCACATAAATAACGTCACGCTGATCTTTACGCATTAGTGTGTCGGCCACGTTTAATGGTTTAAACTCTCCCAGCTCTGAAAGCGACACTAAAGGTCTGGGGGCACTTGTTATACCTAACTCATTACTGGTTTTAGCTAAGTCCCTATCCCCTCTTACTTGCAGTGTAAGTAATTGTGAAAGCTGATTACGCTCGCTATAAGGCAATTGTAATTGTATTGGAACTGGCTGAGTTTCACCGCTTACGTACAACACTCCAACCTGTTGCCCCTGCGAAGCAATACTGAGTGTTTGTGCAATATTTTGGGTAGCAATAGCACTGAGCGCAGCCTTGGTTTTATCCGTAATAAAGCGCTGTAATGGGGCTGGGGCAACTAAAGATGTGTCAACCTCAACAACATGAGGCTCTTGGCGTAAACGTGCTGCAACATGTTGAGCAGCCTGCCTATGGGTATGCTTATCAACAAAGGGATCACGATACACTTCAGCGACTAAAGTGCTCAACACCGGTGGCCCAGGTGGTACCTCAACCACTTTAATAACAATGCCATTTTTTGCTAAAGGAGCAAGTTGTTCGCGTAACCGCATAACCACCCCATGCGATTGATGATCTCGTGCTGATTTATCCACCAGCAATACTCTGAGCTCTGCTAAGTTAGCAGCTTCACGGCGATAATAACCACGCACCATGCCATTAAAATCCATGCTGGAGGGCTGCCCAATATATGCGGCTATTTCACTTACTTCATTTAACTGCCACGTGAGGGTTTGAATTTGCTTAGTAAAAGCAGCTGTGCTCTCTAGATTAGTACCCTCTGGCATATCTATAAGTACTTGCAGCTCATTTTTGTTATCAAAGGGCAGGAGTTTTAATGGTACCAAGCGCATCACGGGTAACATGGCACTGATAATAAACAATCCTAATGTTATCCATAGCACCCATTTAGCTCGCACTTTTGAGGCAAGTAATGGACTGAGTAATCGTTGGTATAAACCCGCTTTAGGCTCAAGCTCAGGTTGTTCTAGGGTGTTTGGTTTAAGCAATTTCATTGCCAACCATGGGGTGACAAAAAAGGCTACCAAAGTAGATACCATGACACTAATGGGCACGTTGAACGCCATAGGTGCCATGTATGGCCCCATCATGCCGGTAATAAACGCCAGTGGAATAAACGCCACCATTATAGTGAGTGTCGACATAAGCAAGGCATTTCGAATTTCGCTCATTGCGCCAACAACATGCTGTTTTTTATCGCCTTTGTTATTTATAAAGCGACTAATATTATCAATACCCGTGATTGGGTCGTCTACCAGTAAGCCTAATGATAAAATAAGCGCAAATAAGGTCACCCGGTTAATGGTGTAACCAAATGCAAAATCTAATGAGAGTGTAATGCCATAACAAATAGGAACCGCCAGCCCAACCACTACGGCAGGGCGCCAACCTAAAAACACGCCAACAAATATCACCACAGTAAACACTGCAAACACTAAACTTGATGTGAGGTTATTTACTTTTTCATTCGCAGTTTGGCCATAATCTCTGAGTACTGTATAGCTAACTTCTGGTGGTAATAAGGTATTTGTAAGTTCATTCATCATGGTATGAACATCATTTGCAACAGCAACCGCATTAGTCCCTGTTTGCTTGGCTACGCTTAAAGTAACCATAGGCAACTGCTGCTGATCAGTAGATTGCGCTAACCATTGGTAATGCTCAGTTTCACCAGGGCCATCGCTTACTGTTGCAATGTCCATCAAGTAAACACTTTTACCATTAACCACATTAACAACTAATTGCTCTACCGCTGATTGTGTTCTTAGTACATCACCTGCCTGAATAGCAATTTGCTGCTGATTATCAACCACATTTCCCACTTGGGTGAGTTGGTTTGATACATTTAATGCGTAAAAAACATCGTTTACCGTGGTTTGATGGGCAGCCAGTGCGCTGGCATTTAAATTGATGGTAAGAGTACGTGTACGCCCCGAAATTACTTTAACTTCACTGGTATGCTCAATGCGTTGTAAACTATTAGCAATTTCGTTAGCAAAACGGGTTAGTTCATAATCACCATAGAGTTGCGGGTCTTTACTGTAGAGACCTAACATCACAATAGGCACGTCATCTACTTCTATTGGGCGAATTTGCCAACTTTTGATCACCGATGCCATTGTATGCTGATAACTATTTAGTTTTGCGTAGGTATCTAAAATAGCTTGTTCGCGGTTGTGCCCTACTTCAAAACGCAGCGTAACCACTGTACTGTTAGTTTGTGTGGTTGAGTAAATATGCTCAACTCCCACCAACTGGGCCAGTAACTTTTCGAGCGGTTGAGTTACTAACCTAGCGACTTCAGGCGCCTCAACGTTAGGTGCAGATACATAAATATCGAGCATGGGCACAGTAATTTGTGGCTCTTCTTCTCGAGGTGTCTGATTTAGTGCAAATACCCCAAGTAACAAAGACATCACAAAAATAATAATCGGAATGCGACCACTTAAACTACTTTTTACCGCATTGTCTATTAAGCTCATCGCACTTAGCCCTTACAAAATAACCCATACAAGGTACCAAGCAGAACGACTGCATTTTCATCAATGACACGATAATAAATTGTTTGGCTCTCGCGGCGCGTAGCTACAATATTTGCTTTACGCAGCGCTGCTAAATGCTGTGATAACGCAGACTGCGCTAATGGCACGGCTTCATTAAGCTGAGACACGCTCATCTCGGAGTCTTGCAAAGAACATAAAATCATTAAGCGATTTTTATTGGCTAAAATTTTTAATAGCTGCTCAGCTTGTTCTACATTGCCGGCCATGGCAGTAAAGTCAATATTCATACTATGCTCTTATTCTAAAATAGAGCCTGAGTATAAGACGTTAGGTTAGAAAAGTCTAACATTAGATTTTACTAATATAGATATATCTAATATAGTAGCTGTACTGAATTAAATAACTGGCCTACTATAATGAAACTAAACAATGCACTCAGACTAATCGCTGGCATAATGATTATTGTGTCGCTTTTATTGCAAACTTATCACGATCCTAAGTGGATTTACTTTACAGCTTTTATCGCAGTAAATTTAATTCAATCAGCTTTTACTAGCTGGTGCCCAATGATCACTTTATTACGCAAACTTGGCTTTAAGGAATAAACACCATGCTTACACCCATTCCCGATTTACTAAAAATAATTACTCCTAATCAGCGCCGTATTGATGCCGAACAAGCAAAGAAAGAACTTGAGCAAAATAAAGGCTTACTGATTGATGTGCGTGAACCCGCTGAACATGCCACCAAAGCAGCTACTGGCGCAATTAACATTCCACGCGGGTTACTTGAAATGAAACTTATGGAAATAGAAAAAGACGCAGCCCGTCCTATTTATTTACATTGCGCTAGTGGCGCGCGTGCAACATTAAGTGCTGAGGCACTGACTCGAGTAGGTTACAGAAATGTGACAGTTATCACCTGTGATGCAACGAAAGTGTTGAATACATTCTAATTTTTTTAACAAAAAAGTAACCTTAATGTGGTACGATTTGCTTTTTATACTTTATAGGTACAAAGCAATGACGCTTACACGAAGAACTTTTTTAAAAGCCTCGGCAGCAGGATTTGGGGTCGCAGTCTTATCGTTAGGGTTAACGGGTTGTCGGTTTGATGATGAAGATGATAATTTTATTGACGTTAGCTTTAACCATGGCGTCGCTAGTGGCGATCCACTAGCAGATAGCTTAATTTTATGGACTCGCGTTACACCAAAAGATCCAGCAACCAGCCGTATTAAAGTGCAATGGCAGGCTGCGACAGATGAAAATTTCACCTCTATTAGTCACGATGGTGAAGCCTATATAAGTGCAGCCACAGACTTTACTCTCAAAATTGACTTACAAGGCCTTGATCCCAACACAACGTATTACTACCGCTTTAAATCAAATGGTAAAACCTCTCCTATTGGCTCAGGTAAAACATTACCAACAGGCAATATTGATCAAGTAAAGCTGGCAGTTGTGTCGTGCGCTAATTACCCTGCTGGCTTTTTTCATGTTTATGGTGAAATAGCAAAGCAACCTGACTTAGATGCGGTACTCCATTTAGGCGATTACATATACGAATATGGAAATAATGGCTACGCTACTGAAGACGCAACTAGCTTAGGTCGCTTACTACCTGAAGATAACAGCAATGAAATTATTAGCTTAACTGACTATCGTAAACGCTATGCCCACTACCGCACCGATAGCAATTTACAAGCAGCTCACAGCAATTGCGCCTTTATAACAGTATGGGACGACCATGAGGTTACTAATGATACTTGGCGTGAAGGTGCAGAAAACCATAATGACGGTGAAGGTGAATTTAGCGCGCGTAAACTACATGCCCTACAAGCCTACTTTGAATGGATGCCTATACGTAATGTAGCCGATAAAGAACGTATTTATCGCCGTTTTGAATTTGGTAATTTAATGTCGCTATACATGCTAGATACCCGTGTGCTCGCTCGTGATGAACAACTCAACTATGCTGATTTTGATTTAACTAGCGCACAAGGGCAAAGCGATTTTGTTAGTGCTGTTAGTTCGCCCACACGCGCATTACTGGGTAGTGAACAACTAACCTGGCTCACCGATGGTATGACAACCTCAAACTCAAAATGGCAAGTACTTGGCCAACAAGTGTTAATGACCAAGATGCACCTGCCGTTTGAAGTACTACAGCTTTTAGTGAGCCTACAAGTAAGCCAAGCAAATGGTGCTGACACTGGCGCCCTGCTTGCTCAAGCATCAGCATTATTTGCTGAGCTGGCACAAATTAAAGGCCGTATTCTAGCTGGTGATCCAACAGTAACTGATGCAGAGCGTGCGCGTGTTGATACCACCGCACCTTACAATTTAGATGCCTGGGACGGCTACGCCTATGAGCGTGAGGTACTGCTTGGTACAGCTATTGCTGCACAAAAAAACTTAGTGGTGTTAGCCGGCGATACTCACAATGGTTGGGCTGGGCAATTAAAAACTGATGCGAGCAATCCAATAGCCGCATCACAAAATGCGGGAGTTGAGTTTGCCACCTCTTCAGTGTCTTCGCCAGGTCTTGAAAAATACTTAGCACTAAATACACAGGGCCCTGAAGTTACAGTTCAAATGGAGCAAGTTCTTGCTTTACTTGTAAACGACTTGGCTTATAGCAATTTGGCTGAGCGAGGTTATCTAACAGTTACCTTCACTCAAGAACAAGCAAGCGCTAAGTGGAATTATGTAAGCAGCATAAAAACAACCTCTTACGAAATGCAAACCGAGCGCAGCAAAGAATTACGTATGCTAGCAGGTCAGCCTGAAATACAAGGGTAAATTACTCTAAACACGAGAAAACCAATCTAAGGCTCATAACTTCCTTAGATTGGTTTAATAAAAATAACCTATTTTCAAAGAGAGCTGTTGGTTACTTTTTCTCATCCAATAAAGTAACTAACATTTGCTCGATATTTTTTACACTGTAGGTCAATGAGCGAATCAGTTCGACTTGGCTTGGTGGCTCGTCTTGTTTTGCTTGAACGGGTTGTTCTGCAGTGAGGTTATCTTTTTGCGTTAAAATGGCTTCACGAAATTCACTGGCATCAACTACCCCAAGTAACGATACCAACGCACCATGTCCCGACTGTCCTGCTGTTTCAAAACTTAAACGGTATAAGCCAAACATGCGCATTAGCGGCCCCTGACTCAACCCGACATCAGTGATTTTTTCTAGTGGAATCGATTTTTCTTCTTTAAATAAAATACCGCGTTTAACCACTAGCTTGCGCTCTAGTAAATCGGCCGACATAGCGGCTAATACTCTACTTGCGACTAGCCACACTAAAAGTAATACAACGGGTAAAAGTATAATAGTTACAACTGGAAAAAGGCTAAATATTGCAGCTAAGCACATCCAGTACTGTTTTACCTTGTTATCAAAAGTGGCACTTTTTAAAGTTATATTAGACATAGTTTTATTACTTTTAAATTATAGTATTTTTAAGTTACATTAATTATAAGTTGTACACAATTCAACCACCTTGATAGTTACAATCCAATAACCACTTTAATTGCCAGCGCAATAAATACCGCACCTAACAGCCTATCTAACCATATATTTTGTTTAGTAAAACCAAAGCGCTTTTTAGACACCTCAGTGAGTAAGGCTACCAATAAATACCAGCCGGTATCTATCACGAAAACCGTTAAGCACATAACAACGCCAATACTTAGAGTAAGATTCTCTGGGTCAATAAATTGTGAAAATAATGCCAGAAAGAAAATTGCTAGCTTAGGGTTTAAAAATGCAATGGCAAAGCCATCTTGTAACGCCTTAGAACTGCTCACGTCGCTTTGCTGAATATGTAGCTCGCTGTCGCTGGGTTTTGAAAATAGTATTTTCAAACCTAAATACGCTAAATAGGCTGCCCCTAAATACACTAAAAATTGGTACACAGTAGGAAATTGCAACATCAATGCACCTAATCCCAACAGTGAAGCTGCGGCATATAAGCCCACTCCAAAACCATGGCTTAATGCTGCCAGCATGCCATTTTTCATGCCACCGCTTAAGCTATGTTTTAATACCACAGCTAAACTGGGCCCAGGCGACATTGCCCCCATCATGCACACCAGTGCTAAGCTCAACCATAATGATAACGCCATTAGTAACCCTTATATTTCTTCATTTTCAATTAGTAATGCATAACCATGCACCTGCCCATAAAAGCCTGTCAATGGCACTGCGTTTATTACTTTCCAACCGTCTTGGCTTAATTCCTGTATGCGATCATTTAGTGCGACTATATCTACCCCACCCAAAAAACGGGACTTTCTGAATTCGATTACTTTTTGCATTACAAATACCTGCTTTATAGGCTGTATTCAAAATCGTAATGATGAATACCTTGCTCAATCCGTATTTTCATACTGCCAGTTAGTCCTGCTAGCTCATCAGTGCCTGAGTCGGGCACCACTTTTAAAATTAAGCTGTCTTGGCCTTTGTCCATCAGCCCAAAATGCTGCAGTACAAAACTGCCTTTCTTGCCCTCAAGCTCGCCTATCACTTGCTCTATTGCAACATAACCAGCGCTGCCTTGGGTGGGAGTCATGGCGCTAAGCATTTCGCCTTGGCTAGTTGCCGTTAAGCTACCAGTAAATTGTTTATCAATCGACATCCGACCTAAATTAACGCCTTCCTGCCCATGTGCATACCCTTCTATAGGCGCTAATGTCACGGTAAACTCGCCTGTTATCTGTTTAGTTGTCATAATTTTCCCTGTTGATGATTTTTAATACTATTGATTTTTAATCTATTGATGCCATATCTATACCTTAATCATCAATAAGAATCTACTATGCCTACAGACAAGCCTGCTTCAGATAAAGCCGCCTTTAGCGCTTTATTCCCTATATTCAATTTTATTAAGCCTTATAAATGGGTGGTTTTAGGGGCTCTAGTAGCATTACTTGCCACCGCAGGGGTTAATTTATCGCTAGGCCAAGGCGTTAAGTTTGTGATTGATCATGGCTTTATTGCCGGCTCGCAAGCGCAGTTACAACAAGCTGTTTTGGTATTAATTGGCTTGATCAGTTTATTGGCGGTGGGCACATTCAGCCGATTTTATTTAATGTCGTGGATTGGCGAGCGAGTCAGTAACGATATTAGAAAAGCTGTATTCAATCGTATTGTTACTTTGCATCCGAGTTATTTTGAAGAAAACCGCAGTGGCGAGCTGATGTCGCGACTCACTACCGACACTACCTTATTACAATCTATTATCGGCTCATCATTTTCTATGGCGCTGCGAAGCGCGCTAATGTTAGTCGGTGGTTTAATTATGCTACTTGTTACTAATTTAAAGCTTACCTTAGTCGTCGTGGCCTGCGTCCCTTTAGTACTGGTGCCTATGTTGGTTTTTGGTAAAAAGGTACGCAAACTTGCAAGTTCTAGCCAAGATGCGATTGCAGATATCAGCACCTATGCTGGTGAGATCATTCAAAACATAAAAGTTGTACAGAGTTATAGCCATGAACAGCAAGAGCAATTTGCTTTTGCTAATGAAACTGAAAAGGCCTTTAACGTTGCCAAAAGCCGCATTAAACAACGTTCGTTTTTAATTGCAGCAGTTATTTTTCTTACCTTTAGCGCTATTAGTGCCATGCTCTGGGTAGGCGGTAGTGATGTGCTCGCAGGCACTATGACGGGCGGTGAACTTGGCGCGTTTGTATTTTATGCCATTATGGTGGCCATGTCGGTTGCCACCGTCGCAGAGGTTTACGGTGAATTACAACGCGCCGCAGGAGCAGCAGCAAGGTTACTCGAGCTACTTGCGGTTGAAAGTAAAATACAAAATCCCGAAATTCCACAAGATAATCAGTTGCATACAACTACCAGTAACAGTGCAATTTCACTTGAAGGTATTAGTTTTAATTACCCTTCTCGCCCAGATGTAAGCGCATTAAATAATATCAGCTTAAATATTGAAACAGCTAAAACTGTGGCTATTGTTGGCCCTTCCGGTGCGGGTAAAACCACCTTGTTTGAACTGTTACAGCGTTTTTATGATCCTGCCAGCGGAACAATTAAATTTCATAATATAAATATTAAACAGTTGTCATTAAACACCTTACGCAACAAAATGGGTATGGTGGCACAAAACCCGATTTTATTTAGTTCTGATGTCATGCATAACATTCGCTATGGCAACCCAAGCGCCAGTGACGAGCAAGTTTATGCAGCCGCTAAACATGCCCATGCTGATGAATTTATAAAACAGTTACCACAAGGCTATAACAGCTTCTTAGGTGAGCAAGGTGTAAGGCTATCGGGTGGGCAAAAGCAACGTATTGTTCTTGCTCGCGCCATTTTAAAAGACCCAGAGATACTGCTACTTGATGAGGCTACCAGCGCGCTTGATGCGCAAAGCGAGCATCATGTTCAGGCTGCACTTGAGCACTTAATGCAAAATAGAACAACGCTGATTATTGCCCATAGACTGGCCACGGTAAAACATGCCGATATGATTGTAGTAATGGAAAATGGCGAAATAAAAGCCACAGGCACTCATCAGCAATTAATGGCAAATAACCCTTTGTATCAAAAACTATGTGAATTACAGTTTAATTTAGATTGATTGCATTTTAGTTGCTACTTCTTTTTAAGCCATTTATTCATTGCGGTATCGTAAGCCTCAGTTAGCTTAGTTTTATCGCACTTTACACCAGCTATGTAACTATCGGGCAAGTCATTTTTTGGCATAACCCCAGCACCAACGGATACTTTCCTAAAACAGCTATCACCTCGTTGATAAGTGGTAAATTGCATATTTTGCTGCTCTATTTTTAATAGTGGCTTTACCTTGCCTGGATGCTCTTTTGAAACTGTAATACGCTTTTTCTGAGGGTCACTCTTTGCAGTATCAGAATAGCCAGTTTGTTGCTGTAAAATACTGTTGAGTCCTTTGTTTAAATCGATCTTTTTATAAGGCTTTAAAATTACAGGCTGAGTATTTTTCGTGGTGGTATTTAGCGGCTTAGTCGTTTTCTCTGTTTTTTTATAATTAATACTTAGTGGTTTTGATTGGGTTGCATTAATAAGCTCAATAGATTTAATCTCTGTATTTTTATTTGTATGAGCGCGTTGTTGAGGGACTTGTTGTGTTGCTTTAATTTTAGCTGGCACACTTACCATATAAGCTTTAATTGCGGTGGTTTTATGTCAGGTGCTTTTAATGTGGCAACAAAAAGCAAAACTAATCCGTGTAAACATATTGATAAAATAATTGCCGTGCGCCACGCTGCCATAAATATGTCCTTATCGAAGAACTATTTGTGACAGCTAACGCAGGCAAAAGTGCCATTAAAATATACAAAACCACGCATTTGCGCGGTTTTAGCTATTAACCTTGTGTATTAGGCACTATTTGAATTTCGACGCGGCGGTTTTGCGCGCGACCATTCGCGGTATCGTTAGTGGCAATTGGGCGTGATTCACCAAAGCCGCTAGTGCTTACTCGTGCAGCCATAATTTGTTGGTTTACCAAGTAATTTTTTACACTTTGTGCTCGCTGCTCTGAAAGAGTCATGTTGTAACTATCTTTGCCCGTGCTGTCGGTGTGACCTTCGACACTTAAGTAGGTTTTTTCGTATTTATTCATTACACTTGCTATCGCATTTAGAGTGTCATGAAAGCCCGATGAAATATAAGATTGATCAGTCGCAAACGTAATATTAGATGGCATCACTAAGCGTAAGTTATCACCTTCACGTACCACTTCAACTCCCGAACCTGCTAGTTCATCACGAAAAGCAGCCTCTTGTTTATCCATGTAATCACCTACAGCTGCACCCGCTAGCGCACCAATAGCTGCACCAATAAAAATACGTTTATCTTTGTGGTTACCTGTAGCTTTACCTAAAATTCCCCCTGCTGCAGCACCAATAGCGGCGCCTTTACCCGTGTTATTCATTTCACAGCCAGAAAGTAATACGGCAACGACAGTGACACTTAAAAGTGATTTGGTTAACATCATGGTAATTTCCTATTCATTTAGAATTTATTATTGCAATTATGCAAACATTTTTATGAACCAAAAATGAAGAGTAACGTAAAACACGTATTATTACTTACTTCATACGGACTAATGATAGCGCTTCATAAAAATGTCATACTTATTTGTGACACTTTAATGATTTATCAAAAAGGCGATGGCCACTATGTTAATTGCGATTTTTAGGCAGTTTTTTTTTCTTGGCTGCATGAGTTTTGGCGGCCCTGCCGCCCATTTAGGTTACTTTAAACATCACTTTGTTGATTCGCTGCGCTGGTTAAGTATCAGTCGCTATTCACAGCTAATAAGCCTCAGTCAAGCTCTGCCTGGCCCTGGCTCTAGTCAGGTTAGCTTTGCAATTGGAGTAGAGCGTGCAGGTGTACTCGGTGGCATCACCGCATTTATTGGTTTTACCTTGCCTTCTTTTTTAATAATGACACTGCTTGCTATTAGTGCTCACCAATTTGACGCCGTTTATTTTGCTGTGATCACCGGATTGAAGCTCTTTGCTGTAGTGATTGTTGCCGATGCGACCCTTAGTATGGCCAAAAGCTTTTGCAGCAACCTAATCCTTAAGCTAATTGCAGTTATAAGCACCCTAGCTCTTGTTCTACTGCCGATGTTAGGTACACAAATTATTATTTTACTGATTGCGGCCGCAGTCGGCGCTATCTGGCCACTCTTAAAATTAAGTGATTTATCACAGCAAACTAGCAGTGATCAGGGGAAAGTTAACTGGGTTGCACTTAGTTTATTTGCGCTACTGCTTGGAGTTAGCTTTATTCCAATAGGGCAAGAATTTGCGTTATTTGCGCCTTTTTACCAAGCTGGTGCTATGGTATTTGGTGGCGGGCATGTTGTGTTGCCAGTACTTCAAGCGGGTGTGCCAACGTTAAGTGATGATCAATTTTTAACGGCTTACGCCAGTGCTCAGGCTATACCTGGGCCTATGTTTACAATAGCCACCTACTTAGGCGCGCAGCTAAATACCGAGCAGCCAATAATGGGCGCAATCATAGCTACATTATTGATATTTACCCCAGGGTTTTTACTGATGTTGGCATTTCAGAAAAGCTGGATTAATTTAGCCAGTAAGCCCCGCTTTGCCAGCTCAATTGCCGCGCTTAATGCCGCCGTAGTTGGTTTTTTAGCTGCAGCATTGTATTCGCCCATTTGGACTTCAGCTATTAATAGTGTGTGGCATATTGCATTAGTGATTGCTGCATTTACGTGGCTACGTATGAAAAAGCCACCTATTTGGTGGCTATTATTGCTCTTTATTGGTGTTGGCCTTGGACAGCATTATTGGGCACTTTAATACTAGGTTTGCCCGCCATATTCACCCCGTCAGCTGGGCTTAACTGCCCACTGACACTTTGATAAGCGCGCAGTCCAAACACCGGTAATACGGCCAGTAAATGATCCATAATTTCAGCTTGTAAATGCTCGTACGATATCCAACGTTTGTCTTCACTAAAGCAGTAAAACTCAATCGGTAGGCCATGGTTAAGCGGTTGAAGTTCACGCACCATAAGTGTGAGCGAGGTATTGATTTTACTGTGTTGCTTTAAGTAACCCTCTGCATAGCGACGAAATAGCCCTAAGTTCGACACCGGATCGGGAAGTGTGCCTAGTCGAATATATTCTTGCAGTGGTATTGCCGCTTCTATTTGCGCTTTAAAATCATCATCAACTAAAAAGATGCTGTTCATATCAATGTTTAAAGAACGTTTAATACGTCGCCCACCAGATTCTTGCATACCGCGCCAATTTTTAAATGAACCGGCCACCAGCATATAAGTGGGTATAGTCGTTATGGTGTTGTCCCAGTTTCGCACTTTTACAGTATTAAGTCCTAAATCAATTACTTCGCCATCGGCGCCGTAGTTATCTACTTGGATCCAGTCCCCATAGGTCACTAAACGATTAGCGGCAATTTGAATGCTGGCGACAAAACCTAATATGGTGTCTTTAAATACTAATAAAGTAACAGCGGCGATCGCACCAAAACCAGAAAGAATATAAGTCGGCGATTTTTCAAGCACAATACTAACAATTAATATTGAACACACAATAAAGGTGATCAGCTTCACTACTTGAATTAGCCCTTGAATAGGCACTTCGCGGGCAAAATCTAATTGGTTATAAATAGCGCCAGCAATACTCACTATACTGCTAATAATAAAACCTATATAAATAATTAATAATGCTTGGCCAATGGTTTTAAGGATCTCTTGGGCAATTGCATTAACGGGGTAAACACTGTCAAATGTGGCTAAAAAAAGTACACAACATAACAAGCAGGCAATTCGTTTATTGAGCTTGGTCAACATCGGTGACAATGAACCAATACGCTCAGGCGAGAGTTTAGTCACCACCTTTTGAATACCCGGTAACATTAAGCGACGCGTAAATAAGTAAACAAATAATAAAGAAAGGATGCCAATGGATGAGGCCGTGATCGCACTGAGAAAAAAAGCATCGGGGACTTTTTCAAACCAAGGAGTAATTAGCTCCTGTAGGTGTGTTTTGGTCATGGTATTTCAATTTCCTTACTGGGAGTTAATTCAGTACTAGCTTGCTGAATATGAATAGCGCTTAATTGCTTATCTTTTTTTGTCCATAAATTATTTAAATATTGCTGAAACTCGGCTCTAAATGCGTGATCTGTTTGGTAACTGCCAATCATCTGTGTATTTATTGGCATCACCTCAATTGTAATATTAATAGACTCTAGTTCGCCTTTTAAAATATTACGACACACATGATCTGACTTACCGCTATACACTAAACTAGTGTTAAGCATAGCGTCAAATTGCTCGTTTAAAACTTCTAAGGCAAAAGCAGTTCCACCAGCCTTAGGCTTTAATAAATGCTGAAAAGGGCTTTGTTGATGCTTATGCTTTTGCGCAGTAAAACGTGTACCTTCTACAAAATTAACTATGGTTGTAGGATGATGACGAAAGTTACGGCAACTGCGCTTAGTGCGCTCGACATCTAAGCCTTTTAAATTGGGGTTTTTTGCCAATTGCGCTTTGCTCACCCGTTTCATAAAGGGCATACCCATTGCCCACGCACCAGTGCCTATAAATGGCACATACTTAAGCTCATCTTTTAAAAAAAACTTAGGAGCTGGTAATGCATTTAATGAGCTTAATACCGCAATATCAAGCCAGCTAATATGATTACTGATTAGCAAATACCAACTATTGGCATTCACCTCCCCACTAATATTAACTTTAATATCATTACAGCCTAGCCATAGCCCTAAGCGGTTACCTTTACACCACCCCTTGTACGCACCGTGTAATAATTTACTTACTACGGGTATGGGCAAAACCAATTTAACTAACCCTAGGATAAGTACTAATGCGCCAAATATTATTAAATTAGCGAATAAAACACAGCCAACAATTAAGCCATTTAACCAATTAGGTAACCATTTTTTTAGCATAACTGTTAGCTCATTTTTTATTTTTGTTTTAAATTAACGAGCGTCTGGTTTTTTTCTTCCCACACGCGATTTAATTCCGTTTGAAAACGTACTCTAAAGTCAGGATCATTAGTGTAATCACCAATTAAGTCGTCACTAACACCTTTTACTTCAACATGTACATCAATGTGTTTTACTTTACCGGCTGCAAAATCCATAAAGGTAGGAATGCCCTTAGGGTAATGAATAGTGACATTTACCACCTTAGAAATTTGCTCACCCATAGCTTGCATTACAAACGCCACACCACCCGCTTTTGGTTTAAGTAAATGAGGAAACGGGCTATTTTGGCGCGCATGCTTTTGCGCTGTAAAACGCGTACCTTCAACAAAGTTAACCACACTAACCGGCATTTCTTTAAATTTTTCACACGCTTTACGAGTCGTTTCTAAATCTTTACCACGCAATTTAGGATTCTTTTTTAATTGGCTTTTACTGGTGCGGGTCATAAAAGGAAAGTCGAGCGCCCACCAACATAAACCTAAAACAGGTACGTAAATAAGCTCTTTTTTCAAAAAGAAGTTTAAAAAAGGTATTTTGCGGTTAAACACTCGCTGTAATACTAAAATATCCACCCAGCTTTGGTGGTTCGCGATAACTAGGTACCAATCTTTCAATTTTAGCTCTTCTAGACCGGTTACATTTAGCTTTGTTGGCGTTAATAACGTTTGATTTAGCGTGTTAAACGTCACCCAAATAGAGGCACATTGCTTGGCCGTCCAGCTCATTAATTTTTGAAGTCCCTTAATTGGGATTAGCTTAACGATGCCACAAATAAAAATAGGTACAAACCAAAAAAGAGTGTTTATTGTGTAAAAGAAAATACTAAATACACTGCGAATAACTGACATTACTTCTATTCCTTTAAACATCGCGCAGCCACAAATGACCGCGCTTAACTATGCAACTAAATTAATCTTCAAAATAGGTGTAGCCTTCAAGCCCTGCATTAAGCTCGGCTAAGTAACCTTCTTTACAGTGCTCTGATACATCAAGTTTATTAATCTGAGTGGCAAAGTTATCAGCTAATAACTCGCTATCATAATCAACAAATTTTAATACATCCTTAACGCTGTCACCTTTAATGGCATTGGTTAATACATATCCTTGCTCATTAAGCTCAACATGAACTGAATCGGTATCACCAAATAGGTTATGTAAGTCACCTAAAATCTCTTGGTATGCCCCTACCATAAACATCGCAATATGATACTGCTGACCTTGTGTATATTCAGGAATAGGTAAACTGGTTTCAATTCCTGCACCTTCAACGTACTCACGTATTTGCCCGTCAGAATCACAAGTAATGTCTTGGATAATAGCGCGCTGAGTAAGCGGCTGCGTTAGGTTTTCGATGGGCATAACCGGAAATAACTGCTGAATGCCCCACACATCGGGTAACGACTGAAATAATGAAAAATTCACAAACAGTTTATCGGCTAGTTTTTCGTTTAAATCATCCAGCACTTCGCGGTGAGCTCGTGCATTAGAGCTTAATGAAGCACGAACGCGATGTAAAATAGTAAAGTAAAGCTGCTCTATTTTCGCCCACTCTAGCATGCTTACTAAACCATGTACGTATTGATCGTGTGCTTCACTAAATAAGTGCATTGCATCATGATAAATCTCTAATGCCATACGCGGGTTCAAACGTTGTAAACACTGCCACATTTCATCCAATACTAAGGCACTGTTTTTAACAGGTGGTTCTGGGTTTAAATGATTTGGTGCTTTTTCAACATCAATCACATCGGTAATAAGCACCGCATGATGTGCAGTAAGAGCACGGCCAGATTCGGTAATAATTGCAGGGTGAGCTAAGTTATGTTGGTCGCACACCTCGGCAAATGCATTTACTACATTACGCGCATATTCTTCAACTGTGTAATTCATTGAGCAAGCACTACGTGAGCCTGAACCTTCGTAGTCAACGCCAAGCCCGCCACCCACATCAACAGTATTGAGCGGTACACCGTATTGAGTTAATTCAGCAAAATGGCGAGCACATTCGCGCAAAGCACGATGAATATCGCGAATATTGGCAATTTGAGAACCAATATGAAAATGTACCATTTGCATTAAATGCAACTTGTTATGTTGCTTGAGCACTTCCACTGCACTGAGTACTTGTCCTGCAGTTAAGCCAAACTTACCTTTTTCACCACCGGTATTTTGCCATTTACCTTTACCAACCGAATTTAGGCGAATGCGAATACCAATAGCAGGCTCAATACCTAAATTATCAATTTCTTCCAGCAGTGTGGTTAGCTCAGAGAGTTTTTCAACCACAATTTTAACGCTGTGCCCCATTGCTTGACCAATACAGGCTAAACGTAAAAACTCACTGTCTTTGTAGCCGTTACATACAATAGTAATAGGCTCTTTTGCCACACCTAAAATTGCCATTAGTTCAGGTTTAGAACCGGCTTCAAGCCCCACTAAACCACTTGGGTGTGCCAATAGTTTACTGACTACAGAGCGCTGTTGATTTACTTTTATAGGGTAAACACAGGTGTATTTACCATTATATGCACGGTTGCTACGCGCTTGAGTAAACGCATTGGTGAGCGTATCTACACGGTTTTTTAAAATATCGGTAAAGCGCACCAATACAGGTAAGGTTAATCCTTGCTGTTTAAATTGCTCAGTAAGCTGGCTTAAAGAAATGGCAGGTTTTGTTTGGTCGCCATCCGGATAGGCTATCAATTCACCTTGTGCGTTAATATCAAAATAACCATCGCTCCAATGAGCAACATTGTATGTAGCACGTGCTGTTTCTAAACCCCAAGTCATGGCAACTCTTCTTTATTAAATTAGGTGTAAAGGGGCATTTTAATACGTCACTATCTGCTAAGCTAACAAAAATTGAACTTTCCCCTCTTTATAGCTAACTTTATTCGCTAAAGAGCGTAAAATTTGATTGAGCAATAGCGCAAGCACTGGCAGAATTGCCTCCTTTTTTCATACTCAACCAAAAGTGTAACAACAACTATGGCAAATTTAGATCAAAGTAAGTGGTTTACTGAAATTAGCGACCGCGATGGCAGCGCATTTTCATTACGTATTAACAAAAAGTTAGATGAAAAACAGTCTCCTTTTCAAAAAGTAGAAATGTTTGAAACCACAGACTTTGGTAATTTAATGATCATTGATGGTTGCACTATGGTGAGTAGCCGTGAAAACTTTTTTTATCATGAAATGATCAGCCACCCAGCATTACTAGCACACCCAAACCCTAAAAATGTGGTTATTATTGGCGGCGGCGATTGCGGTACATTACGTGAAGTGCTTAAGCACCCAAGTGTAGAAACTGTGACACAAATCGATATTGACGAAGTAGTTACCCAAATGTCGTTAAAGTACTTCCCAGAGTTATGTGAATCAAATAACGATCCACGTGCCACTGTGATGTTTGACGATGGCATTAAATATATGCGTGAAGCAGCTGGTGAGTCTATTGATGTAGTGATTGTTGATGGAACTGATCCGGTAGGCCCTGGTGAGGGTTTATTTAACCATGCGTTTTATACTAGCTGTTTAAATGCACTTCGCCCTGGTGGAATACTCGTACAACAAAGTGAATCGCCACTTATGCATATGCCACTACTGGTTGAAATGCGCGAAGCTATGCTAAGTGTTGGTTTTAACGACTTGCAAACCCTGCCATTCCCACAACCTATTTACCCAAGTGGTTTATGGTCAGTGACGCTAGCTCGCAAATCTGAAGCATTTAACGGTTTTAGAGAAGATGGCGCAGCAATTATTGCTGAGCATAGTGAATACTACAATGGCGGTATTCATCACGGTGCACTCGCAACACCTAATTACATGAAACGCGCTTTTAACAAAAAATAAAAAGCCATTAATACAAAGTAGGGCTCGCAAGAGCCCTTATATGTTTCTCTTTTTTCTACTAACTAAAACCGAAACTGAGCATTTAATGCTATTTGCTGCTGCGATATTCTCGATGCTTTATTCATAGCTACTCGGTTATCTGCTTGGCTATGAAGCGCTGACCCCTCAATACCTATTTGCCATTGTGGTGTAAGCTGATAACGCCAAGTTGCTGTTAGTCCCTCGCCATGACTAGCATTAGGGTCAAACTTCCAATCGTCTTTGTCTGTCACCTCAAAATAATCGTAACGTACTGAGAAACGGTGGCGTTTTATTTTATGACTCAATAATGCAAAATGACTATAAAATCGAGTATCAACGCCGCGGTTTTGACCCATAGCCGTACCACCCGACATTATTTGGATAATTAATCGTGTTTTCGGTGTAAATTTATTTAGCCATGCGACACTTAAAAATCGAGTATCCCAGGCATATTGACCCGTATTATAATTAAGAGCGCCAGGGTCACCATTGTTATCATAGTAGTACACTCGCAACTGAGACTTTTTTAAATAATCCCAATGTCCACCAACGTAATAACCAAATCGCCCATCGACCTCTTCAAACGGTAAAACTTGGTTTGCTTGAAATTGTAACTGTGGAGTATTTAAAGACGCAACAGGCGCAAAAGCGAGAGCCTCATTAAGTGTTGTTTGGCGATCATGCAAAGCAAAGCCTCGCCAAGCGAGTAATGTCCCCGCAGGATCGTTACCTTTAAATGTCGCACCAACCAAACTAAAACTATGGGCACTATTAAAATTACGGGCTGGGCGTTTAATTGTTGCTTCAACACCTAGCGTTCGCAGCTCTTCACCTACCCAAGAGTTAATTGCCGAATTGGTATAGTTATATGCAGATAACCAGCCCATATCAGGGTTTTCTAATGACAATTGTGGATAAAAGCCACCCACTTTAATATGCCATTTATAATCACTGCGAACTAAAGGTTTATATTGCAGATAAGCCTGACTAACCCCCAAGGTACTTTTTGGGTCTTGATATAAATTAACTACAGCATGGGCAGACCAACTAGAACTTATATCTGCACTTAAATCAATAATTCCCTGAGATAAAACCACACCTTGATTAGCCGCATCATGGCGATATAAACCAATTCCACCCTCTTGCCAGCTTAGTTGTGAATCAGCTTGCACTGCCCTTACTTGCAGCAAACCTTTAACTTGTGCGTTGGCTGAAAAAACACTCAACAAGCAAATAACAACGGCTAAGCCCAATAGACTATTCATAATCGTCAAACTCATCAACTTCAACCCTAATAGGCAAAGTTAGTTTTTGTTTTAACTGATAACTTAATTTATTGTTAGTTATAACAACTTTTTGCGACTCTATGTTGCTAATATCTCTAAAGCCTTCATGCCAAACATTTAGTTTATAGGCTCCATTTGGGATATCGAACGATGCTACTCCTTGCTCATTGGTGATTGCATAATATGGGCTATCCACAACAACAATGTAACCCAACATCCAATCATGAATATTACAACCAAGCTCCACAACTCCTGTTTGTTCAAATGTAATTGGATCTTGTGGTTGTTCTCGATAAAGCTTTAATTCAAATGTTTTGCTTTTAGAAAATGAATACACGTGATGCATTATCGAGTCAGCGTTAGGAAATTCAACTTGGCTGTTTTTTTCAACGACTAAGATATGTGGTGTAAATTGGCGATTTTTTTGTGTCATAGTGAAAAGTGATTTATTTATATTCACGCCAGAGGCTTGATCTGGAGCTAACCAAACAACAACATTTTCTTGAACTTTTTGGTTGTTATTATAAACAGTAACCGTTGCTGCACTACTCTTAAAAACAATGATACAACCTAAAATAGCGAGTAAAATTTTCAGCATATTTTCTTCTTGTTAAATTCTTTTTATTTATTATAGAACTAATTTCATAAAGTTTTGCAGATTAATTAACACACTCTTTTTTAGCTAATTAATTGAATACGTATGCAGCTATCTCGTAATAGTGTGTTCATCACTTTATGCTCATAACCTACGGTTTGACATCAAGGACACACAATGAGATTACCTTTACTACTAGTTGCTTTACTTGCAAGCAGTGCTTTTGCAAAAGAAGCCACGCTGAAATCACCTGATCAAAAAATTAAAATTACCATTTCTGATCAATCATCATCCCCTCATTACTCTATTAGCTTTAATGGTAAGCCTGTTATTGAGCAGTCACGCTTAGGTTTTAGGTTTAAAAGCCAAGCACCATTTGATGACGGCTTTGTTATTAGTGAAGTAACTCGTTCACAAACCGATAGCCAATGGCAGCAACCTTGGGGAGAGCGTCAAACCGTTGTTGATAAGCACAATGAAATTGCCGTTACCTTCAATAAACCTGCGCCCCACGCTGGCACATACACTGTACGATTTAAAGCCTTTGATAGTGGTGTAGGTTTTCGCTATGAAGTCCCTAAGCAAGCCGATTTTGAAAAAACTGAAATTACTAAAGAACTGACCGAATTTGCTATTGCCGCAAAAGATAAAACCACCGCATGGTGGATACCTGCTCGCGGTTGGAACCGTTATGAATATGTCTATAACACTACAGACTTACAAGATGCTGCACTTGTTCATACCCCTTTTACCTTTAAAAATGGTAACGGTGTACATGTCAGCATTCATGAAGCAGCTCTGGTAGATTATGCAGGGATGGTGCTTAACCAGCGTCGCCCAGGTACGTTTAGTGCCGATTTAACACCGTGGTCTGATGGCATTGCGGTTAAGAAGCGCGGCGCATTCAATACTCCTTGGCGCACCATTCAAATAGGTGAGCGAGCGATAGACTTAGTTAATTCAGATATTATTTTAAACCTGAATGAGCCAAATAAACTCGGTGATGTGTCGTGGGTTAAACCAGGTAAATATGTAGGTATTTGGTGGGGAATGCACATCAATGAAACAACTTGGGGCAGTGGAGAAAAACACGGTGCCACCACAAAAAATACTAAATACTATATGGACTTTGCCGCTGAGTATGGCTTTGACGGCGTATTAGTTGAAGGTTGGAACACAGGTTGGGATGGCGACTGGTTTTATAATGGTGATGTATTTAGCTTTACTAAGCCTTATGACGATTTCGATATTGTAGCGCTTACACAGTACAGTAAAGAAAAAGGGGTGCAGTTAATTGGTCATCATGAAACCTCTGGCAATGTCAGCAATTATCGCGACCAAATGGAAGATGCTTTTGCGCTTTATGAAAAATCGAATGTAAGCCAAATAAAAACTGGTTATGTGGCCGATGGTGCCAATATAAAACGCATAGATGAAAACGGCATTGCCCGCTTTGAATGGCATGACGGCCAATTTATGGTAAATGAATACTTACATAACATTAAACTTGCCGCTAAATACAAGCTAAGCATCAACACACATGAACCAATAAAAGACACGGGTCTGCGCCGCACTTACCCTAACTGGATTGCCCGTGAAGGTGCGCGTGGTCAAGAGTTTAACGCATGGGGCACACCACCCAATCCACCAGAACACATTCCCATGCTTGCCTTTACGCGTATGCTGGCAGGACCAATGGACTTTACCCCTGGTATTTTTGATATGAGCTTTAATGGCTTAGGGGACGAGACAAATCGCCCACAAACAACACTAGCAAAGCAATTAGCATTGTATGTAGTAATGTACAGCCCAATTCAAATGGCGGCGGATTTACCACGGAATTATTTAGCTAAACCCGATGCTTTTCAGTTCATTCAAGACGTACCAACCGATTGGCAGCAAAGTATTGCGCTTGATGGTGAAGTAGGCGACTTTATTGTATTTGCACGCAAAGAGCGCAAGCGCGATAACTATTCAGGGAACGATTGGTACTTAGGTGCAGTGACTGACGAAAATGCCCGCACCATTGAGATTAAACTCGACTTTTTAGATAAAGATAAACAGTTTGAAGCGCAAATCTACCAAGACGGTAAAAACGCTGAGTGGAAGAACAATCCTTATGATTTAAGCATTGAAAAACGCACTGTTACCGCAAGCGATAAGCTAACATTAAAATTGGCCACCAGTGGCGGTACAGCCATTCGTTTTAAAGCTCTCTAGTAGTTAATCTGAACTCTAGATAATAAATTAACGCTATCTGCAACCATGCAGATAGCGTTATTAGCTTGGATTAGTAACCTTTATTGGTAGGTATATTTGCGCACTTAAACCACCTTCAGGGCGATTAGAGAGCACCACCTTGCCGCCATGCATATCGATAATACGCTTAATAATTGCAAGGCCTAGGCCGCTACCTTCACTACCGCGAGCTGCATCACCTTGTTTAAACGGCTCAAACACAGACTCCAACTCGCTTTCAGGAATACCCGGACCACTATCGTTGACCGCAATAACCACATATTTTTTATTGGAATTAAAATAACTGAGTACTTCAATATCACCCTCTGAGTAGCGTAGTGCATTTTCTATCATATTGGTCACTACTCGCTTAATCGCGACACTACTTATGGGAATTTTTCCAATATTAGGATTCGGTTTAAACGTGATCGCACGTTGATGCTTAAGCTCACTTTGTACGACTTCACCAAGGAGCGCATTAATATCTTCGCAGGTTTGTTCTTCACGTTTATGATGGCGTAAATATTCGATAAATTGATCGATAATGCCATTCATATCTTCAATATCGTAAATAATGCCTTCACGTAAATAATCATCTTCATCAACCATCATTTCTGTGGCTAAACGAATACGCGTAAGCGGTGTGCGTAAATCATGAGAAACACCGGCCATAAGTAATCGACGGTCGTTTTCAAGGGCAGCAATACCTCGCGACATTTGATTAAAGGCGCGCGTTACCTCAATAACCTCGCTCGACCCTTGCTCTTGTAACTTGGTACTAAAGTCGCCTACCCCTACTTTTATCGCAGCTTGTTGTAATGCTTTTAGTGGTCGGTTCAAATGCCTGGCAAATAACCAACCTCCTAGTACACTTAAAAAGCCGATACTAGAAAGATAAAAGGTTAAAAACTCAAGGTTACTTTCTTTAAATCCGGTGAGCGGCACTTTGACCCAATAACCCGGCGCCTGCGGGGCTTCTACCCAATAAATAAGCGGATCAGTTTGACTAATGCGCACCCGAGAAAAGCCATTTAATTGCTCAGACATACTACGCGATAGCCCAGAATACTCACGACTTTGGCCTAAACCATGACGCATAGCTTCACGCTGAGTCATTACTTCAATGCCGGTTATTTCAAAAAACTTCTCAGAGACTTCATCGGTGACTTCAACGCCATCTTCCCAATCAATAAACACGGTTTTAATTTGCTTAGCCAGCATTAAATTAACTTGTTCAATGGTGGGTTTAACCACATATAAACTTACCGTGACGTAGGAGACTATTTGGTTAATAAGCAACAAAGCGGCAACCAAAAATACGGTTTGTCCAAACGCACTACGCGGAAACATTCCCATAATGATTACTTTTCACCGTCAGGAACAAATACATAACCTAAACCCCATACCGTTTGAATATAGCGTGGGTTAGCGGCATCGACTTCGATCATCCTACGAAGACGTGATACTTGAACATCAATACTGCGCTCAAGCGCACTGTAGTCTCGCCCTCTAGCTAAGTTCATTAATTTATCACGACTTAATGGCTCACGCGGATGAGACACTAACGCTTTTAGCACCGCAAATTCACCACTAGTGAGTGACACCGTGTTATCGCCTTCACTCATTTCGCGGGTGGCTAAATTTAGGGTAAATTTACCAAACGCAATTAAGTTCTCCTGCGCTGAAGGCGCCCCTGGTACTTCTTTTGATTGGCGACGTAAAATAGCTTTTATACGTGCTAATAGCTCGCGAGGGTTAAATGGTTTCGGAATATAATCGTCAGCGCCGAGTTCTAGGCCAATAATGCGGTCTACTTCATCACCTTTGGCGGTAAGCATAACAATAGGGATTTGGTTTTCTTTTTGGCGTAAACGTCTACAAATAGAAAGCCCATCTTCGCCGGGCAGCATTAAATCAAGTACCATTAGATGAAAGTTTTCACGCTCAATTAGTCTATCCATTTGCTCTGAATCCGCAGCTGTTCTGACAATAAACCCTTGCTCTACCAAGTAGCGTTCCAGCAAACTACGCAAACGTTTATCGTCATCAACCACCAATACTTTTACTGTCTCTTGTCCCATAATTTGTTGCTTATTTTTATAATTTATTAATCGTTAATATAAATGAAAAACTTAATAATAAAAAACTAATTAAGTGCTTAGATTGTTACTGAACATTTCAAATTCATTGATAGCT
Organism: Pseudoalteromonas sp. Scap25; assembly: GCF_013394125.1. Taxonomy (GTDB): domain Bacteria; phylum Pseudomonadota; class Gammaproteobacteria; order Enterobacterales; family Alteromonadaceae; genus Pseudoalteromonas. The sequence continues at coordinate 3,157,559 of NZ_CP041327.1, forward strand.
ATTTTATCTCGACAAGCTGCCTTTATTTTAATACCTTGCCACACATGAAGATTAAACAAGAACTCAGCGTGAAAACAAATTTAATTACTCGCGAAGGTTATTTACAACTGCAGCAAGAACATGATCATCTTTGGAATGAAAAACGCCCAGAAGTAACTAAAATAGTGAGCTGGGCTGCTAGTCTAGGTGATCGCTCTGAAAACGCAGACTATCAGTACAACAAACGTTTACTACGCCAAATTGACCGTCGTGTTCGCTATTTACGAAAACGCATCCCCGATCTAAAAATTGTTGACTACTCACCCGTACAAGACGGCAAAGTTTTTTTTGGAGCGTGGGTAGAAATAGAAAACGAGGCCGGTGAGTGTAAAAATTTTAGAATTGTCGGCCCCGATGAAATTTATGATCGCAACGACTATATTTCTATCGATTCACCAATGGCGCGAGCGCTATTAAAAAAACAAGTAGACGATGATTTTGAGGTCATGACTCCTCAAGGTGCTAAGCAGTGGTACGTAAATAACATTACCTATCAAAAATGACATCGCTTAGTTTTGATTCAGATCACATTAACTTTTTATTGTTTATATTATCTGAGTAAGCTATAACTAAAGTTACTCAAGTAATGTTGTATTAACTTGAGAGTAGTTAATTAAGGTCACCATTATGTCAAACATAACAGCGCGCATATTACAAAATGCTCTCGTGTTTGCACTCTTCATGAGTGTGAGTTTGACATTGCATGGCGCACCTAAAAATAACAAACTTGATGCTGGTTTTGCTCCAGCTGAATTTATTGTTTGTGACTCCCCTGACCAAGCAAACCTCGACACCGATATAGATTCTCTTGATGGTGTTATTGCGCTTAGAGAAATCCAACCACTTTCTTTAGCGTTTTTCTTTCATTATGAAAGTCGATTTTTAGCCACTGCCTACAGTAATGCAAACCCGCGAGCGCCACCCGTTATTTAATTTAATAACTTGCTTTTAAACATTATTAAATTTTTATAACTATTTATTTAGGTGGATATTATGTCTAACTTTAAAGAACTCCGTACCCAAGACATTTCGCATGGCACTATTGCTGATACTTTTACTAATGAGGCTGTGATTGATTTAACCTCTCCAGCAACACGTATAGTAACTAGCTTTACTCAAACAAGTCCTATGCGCGCAGCGTTTGATACAACCATTGAACAAGCATCAAAACAGTTAAATGCTCAGCCCTCTGATTTTATTTTAGTGACTGACGAACAACAAAAACTAATTGGTATTGTCGCAAGTGCTGATTTACAAAGCTCAAAAATCATGATTTTATCGCAGCGTTTAGGCTTGCCTCGTAGTGAAATTAGCTTACGCTATTTAATGACACCGCTGAGTAATTTAATGGGTGTAAGTATGAAAAGCTTAAGCTATTCATGTATCGGTGATGCACTGCAAACTATGGAGCATCATGGCGCTATGTTTATATTAGTTACTGCGGCTAATAATGAAATAAGTGGTTTAATTTCAGCACGCGATATAGCACGTAAGCTGCAAATTCCTGTTCATATTAGCCCAATAGCGCACACATTTAGTGAAGTACTCGAAAGTGTAGAGCACCCTCACTAAATCCGCTTTTTATTGCCCCAGCAATGGCATCTTAAAGCAAGTAAAATAGCTTGCTTTAAGAGCTTTTTATTACCCTCCCCTGTGATATTATTCAAGACATTGACGCATCAGTTAACTTTTTAGCTGGTCTTATTTTTTGTATTAAAAGGTTTTTGCATGAGCGATATCTCTGCACGTTTAGCAACGGAGCTAAATGCACAGCAGCAACAAGTGGTTGCAGCAACAAAGTTACTTGATGAAGGCGCAACCGTCCCCTTTATTGCCCGTTACAGAAAAGAAGTGACCGGTGGATTAGATGACACCCAACTACGCCTTCTAGAACAACGTTTATCTTATTTGCGTGAACTTGAAGAGCGTCGTGGATTTATCCTGTCGACGATAGAATCACAAAATAAGCTTAGTGCTGAATTAGCGGCTGATATTAAAGCTGCACAAAGTAAAACCGAACTAGAAGACTTATATTTACCTTATAAAGCAAAGCGCCGCACTAAAGGTCAAATAGCTATTGAAGCCGGTTTAGAACCACTAGCTGATGCGTTATTTAACGATCCAATGCTTGACCCAGACGCTGAGGCTGCAAAATTTATTAATGCCGAAAAAGCGATTGTCGATACTAAAGCAGCGCTTGATGGTGCTAAGTTTATTTTGATGGAGCGCTTTGCTGAAGACGCTAAATTACTCGCTAAATTTAGAAGTCATATTAGTCAAAATGGAGCGATTGAAAGTAAACTTATTGATGGCCAAGAACAAGCGGGGGCTAAATACCGAGACTACTTTGAACATCAAGAACCATTAAAAAAAGTCCCCTCGCATCGAGCATTAGCCATGCTAAGAGCACGTAACGAAGGTATTTTACAGTTAACTATTAATCCTGAGCCTAACGCTGAAAACCCAGCGCAATTGTGTGCACAGATGATCAGCGATCATTACCGCCTAGATATTAAAAACAAACCTGCCAGCGCTTGGTTATTAACTGTAGTGCAATGGGCGTGGAAAATTAAGCTTGGATTACATTTAGAAAATGAATTTTTAGCCGCAATGCGTGAAAAAGCCGAAACCGGTGCCATTGATGTATTTGCTAAAAACTTAAAAGACTTATTAATGGCAGCCCCTGCTGGCCCTCGCACTACGTTAGGCTTAGATCCTGGTTTACGTACCGGTTGTAAAATTGCCGTGGTTGATAGCACAGGTAAGCTGCTTGCTACCCAAACGATTTTCCCACATGCACCACAAAATCATTGGGATAAATCATTACGCACGCTCGAGCAATTATGTCGCCAGCATAAAGTTGAGCTCATTGCGATTGGTAACGGTACCGCTTCTCGCGAATCAGATAAACTAGTTGGCGAGCTTATCAAAGCCAATACTGAGCTTAAACTAAATAAAATCATGGTCAGTGAGGCCGGCGCTTCGGTTTACTCCGCTTCTGAGTTCGCTGCTAATGAATTTCCAAATTTAGATGTATCTTTACGTGGTGCCGTATCTATTGCACGTCGCCTTCAAGATCCATTGGCTGAGCTGGTTAAAATAGAGCCTAAGTCTATTGGTGTAGGCCAATATCAACATGATGTATCACAAAGCCAACTAGGACAAAGCCTAATCTCAGTGGTAGAAGACTGTGTAAACAGTGTGGGTGTTGATTTAAATATGGCCTCTGTACCTTTGCTTGCACGTGTTTCTGGTTTAAACAAAACCTTAGCGCAAAATATTGTAAGCTACCGTGATACAAATGGGTCATTTACAAAACGTAGTCAGTTGAAAAAAGTAGAGCGCTTAGGGCCAAAAGCATTTGAACAAGCAGCCGGCTTTTTACGCATTAACAATGGCAGCGATCCACTAGACAACTCATCAGTTCACCCTGAAGCATACCCTATCGTTAAGCGTATTTGTGAGCACAATCAGGTAGACGTAAATAACCTCATTGGTAACAAAGAGTTTTTAAATAAGCTCGCTGCAAATGACTATATTGACGATAAATTTGGTCTGCCTACCGTGACCGATATTATTAGCGAACTTGATAAGCCAGGTCGTGATCCGCGCCCTGAATTTAAAACTGCTGAGTTTAAAGCAGGCGTTGAAAAAATTAGTGATTTAAAACCAGGCATGATTTTAGAAGGCGTGGTATCGAACGTAGCTAATTTTGGCGCATTTGTGGATGTTGGTGTCCATCAAGATGGACTAGTGCATATTTCGGCTATTACTAATAAGTTTATTTCAGACCCACGAGAAGTGGTTAAAGCTGGTGACATCGTTAAAGTGAAAGTGGTTGAAGTTGACGCTGCACGTAAACGTATTAGCTTTACCATGCGCCTAGATGACGAGATAGACACTAGCAATAAAGCTGCCCCTGCGGCGGTGCAAAAGCCACGTGGCAACAATGCAAACCAATCGCGAGCGCCCAAACCTAAGCGCGACACAGGCAATGCCATGATGGGAAATGCGTTTGCTGATGCCTTTGCAAATGCGAAAGTGAAAAAATAAAATGACCCCATAAAAAAACCGCTTAGGCGGTTTTTTTATGGCTATTAAATATAAGGTTTAGTTTAAATTTGTGCTGAGAATTGGCTTTGAGTCGCAGGTGATGTGGCCAGTTGATAAAAACTAGCAATGCGCCCAGCACGCGCTTCTACTTCAACATCACGCGATTGCTCTTCGCTTTTAGCAGTTTTTACTTCTGAACTTTCACTGTTAGAAAACGACGCACTGACTCTGCTTTTATCTTCGCTGCTATCTTCGTCATCAGCTGAAGCTAACTCAGCTTGTGCTGCGGCTATCTTTTGAGTGGCATCTGCCGCAATTGCCCTATCGGCACCTGAAGGCTCAGCCGGCGCGAGTGCTGCAGCACGTACCGTTTGCATTTTTTCAATAGTTGCTTGAGGGTCGCCATTGATAACCCCAACATCTATCGGTACTTCACCACCTACCGCATAGTTAGTACCATCGGGCCCTCTTTGATATTCGTAGCTAGGAGAGCCCGCATATTGTCCACCCACAGCGGCATGCGCTTGCTCATGTGTTCGTACTTCAGTGTCGCGCGCTTTAAGTTCTTTAATTTGCTGTAATTCTTGCTCAAGTTGCAGTTCTTCTTGCTCACTAACTTCTTCTGCAGCTTGTTGTTTTTCTTGCTCGGCATTATCTTGATCGCTATCAGCATTGCCTTCGCGTTGCGCAATCGTTTTATCGTCTGCAATTTTGCCACTCGCATTGTAGGTTGAGCTGTCGCTATTTCCTGGCAGTTTGGCTTTTTCTGCATCACTTTGAGCTTTGTTTTCGGTGCTACCAGCGGTGTTCGCAGCGGCTGGGGGAATGACTTCACGTAGCTGGTTGTCACGCCGAGCAGTCTCCGTATAAACATTTGCGGTGTTTATATTAATAGACGGAAACGGCGTGACAATATTCATGAGAAATTACACTTTAATATCAACTAAAGTGCCTAATACGTCATCTGCAGTTTGGATAGATTGCGTGTTTGCCTTAGCATTAAACTCTTCAACTTTTAAGTTTACTAACGCATCATCAATTCGTGCAGGTTGAGATACTGGCGCGGTGACTGCTTCTTCAGGGCGAGCGGCCGTTAATTGACGTTGCTGCGCTAGTTGAGAGTCGTCTTGCTGCTCTATGCTGGCACGATTAATCTCAGCGCTGGCTTTTTCAATTCCTTGGCTGGCTCTATTAAACCCTTCAACACCACTATTGAATACAGATCCTATTGGCATAATAATAAACCTCCAGCAAATAAATATTGTTTAATTATCGCTCAAAAATCACGCAAAATAAAGCTTTAAACCGCAGTAATCATGGCTTTGCTTCAAAGCATTGATTTAACGGCAGATAAAAATTCACTTTTATGAGAAATAAAAGGCGCATGTGATGCTTTGTCTATCACTTCGTATTCAAAGTCAGCATTAAGTGCCACCATTTTCTCAATGGCCCGATAAGGAACGAGAGAGTCTAAGCGTCCAAAAATGCCGCGAAGAGTCACTGGACATTGAGCAAATAATTCGCGTAAATCTTCATTTTTCAGTATGTCTAGCCCTGCACTTAAAGCCTCGTTATTCGGAGGCGGTGACTGACTCAATAACTGCTTTAACTGTTTTACATCATCGCGAGCCGACTCACTGCCCATTGCCTGAATTGCCAAAAAGCGCTCTATCGTTTTTGAACGCTCTTGCAACAACTGCTCTTTGAACTGTGTTAATACTTTAGGCTTAATGCCAGCCCATGGTAATTGCTCTGCAAAAAAGGGCGTTGAGGCAACTAAAATGACTTTTGATACTTTTTCAGGCCAATGTTTGGCAATATAAATAGCAAACAACCCACCTAAAGACCATCCCATTAGCACCGATTGTGGCTTTAACTGCTCACTCACCTGCTTTGCAGCATCGTGTAATGTATATGGGCTTAAAGAGGCGTTATTATCACCATAACCGGGTAAATCCAAACAGCGCACTTTACCTGAATATAAAAACTCTAATTCTGGTTTTATTAACTGCCACACACCTTGGCTCATTCCCCAACCATGTAACAACACACATTCATTTTGCATATTTGCCTAACCTTAACCAAACTTGAGTTCTATGATAGCGCTTTAAAAGGAGTTTGTAATGAGGATCATCAGCGAATGAAACTCAGCCTAAGTGATTGGCTATTCCCCTCTTACTGTGTGTTATGTCAAAGTCAGATTCATAGCTCAATGGGACTGTGTCAATTTTGTTTAGATGACTTGCCATTGCTAGATTTGGCCGAGCATGACAATTTATTTTACCGCCCTGATATTGTAGAAATGTTTCCTAACTGCAACTTTGAAAAGCTGTTTGCCTGTGCTTTTTACCAGCCCCCTTTTGATTTATGGTTAAAGCAGCTTAAATTTAATAATCAAATCCATTATAAAAAAGCACTACAGCAAGTCATAAAAAAACAACTTAGGGTTTTTATGACTAAACACCCTGCCGCTGTTGATGCATTTATAATTTTACCTTTACATAAAGCGCGCTTTTTAACGCGTGGGTTTAATCAAGTCACCCAAGTATGGCAGCCCTGTTTAGGGTCAAATAAAGTATTAAATAATGCGTTGCTTCGCCATAAACACACCTCGGCACAATCACAATTAAGCAAAGCTAAAAGAGTTAAAAATTTACAGCAGGCTTTTTCATGCAAAATTAATTTAGAGGGAAAAACGGTAGTAATTATCGATGATATTATGACTACAGGAGCAACTCTTAATGCGGCTACATTATCGTTAAAAGAAGCGGGCGCTAAACACGTATGGGCATTTACCACGTGCTTAACGCCACTTTAGGGCGTGTTAGTTTCCACTCACGCGAAAGGTGTGGCCGAAAAATAAAGCATTACTTAACAATCGGCTGGTGCCATACCAGTACCCTCTAAATACAGGGTTGTCAGTCATCGCAATAACACTACCTCGCCCATAAGAATGCGCCATTAACGCAGCTCCACCGGCCACTTGCTCTACATTTACTGCATCGGTAAAACCAGCAAGGAGCGGCTGCTGTGTGTAGGTAAGTATATTTACAAACGGTGCTTGCGAGGCTTCCAATAGCCAGGTGCTATTTTTAAATACAGGTAGTGTGTCACGCTTAAATGAAAATGTCAGAGGGTGAGTTGTATCTACCTTGGTATTAAATATCGCACCGGCAATACGCTGGCGACCCGCTAAGTGGTCTTTGTCTGCATATTTTAAACCTTGAGTATCGAATGCCCCAGCCACATCTTTACGCGATAAGTAGCTTGCTTTTAATAGCTGCTGATCGGCTAAAAACTTCGCCCCGCCTTTATGTCCCCAAATAACACCACCTTTCCTTACCCAGCTTTTTATAGCAACTTTATCGGAATCAGATAAAGTAGAATAATTACCATGTGGCAACACAATATGGCTGTAATTACTGAGCTCTAAAGACGCTAAACGCTCCATTTCAACAATGGTTGGCGCTACACCCACAAAACGGTCTAGGTAGTACCACACTTCTCCCGCTTCATATTGGCTCACGCCTTTACCACCAACCAATAACACCTTAGGTGCAGAAACCACAGCCATAGAGCGAGACCCTAAATCAGCACCTTTACTAGTTAAACCGGTAGTAATTGGTTTAACTTCAATCCCAAACTGGCTTTGTGCTTGGTTTAACTTTGTCACCCAGTTGGTGTCAGTTTGAAGTCCTGCTGGAATAATAATACTACCTGCGTCAAAGTTTACTTCTGCATTGGTTGATACTGCTGTTAATGGTTTTAATGCAACACGAGCTTTAATGCCTTGCTGTAACAGACTATTGAGCATTTTTGGGGCTTGCATGTCATTCCATGCAAATCCATAGGCGTAATTGTTAGTCAGTGACGCTAACTCTGGCTGCTTTGGTTTTTGCCAAGCTGTTTTTTCTACCTCTAATCCCCAGCGGCTGTTTACTTTAGCAAATGGTAAATTAAACGCATGCGCTAATGTCCAACCCGACACATCGTAAAAGGTGTTATCGGCAAAGTTTTGTTGCTCACTAAAAATAGCTTTAACTAATCGATATTGTGGTTGCGCAAGCGGTACAAAATAACTATTAGCGGTAAAGTTTTTACCTTCAGCTTTTAGCCCTTCTTTAACGGGATAAGCATTAATTTGATGTTGTTTAAGTATGCTTAAAAAGTCGTTAGTACGGGTATGATCTTCATCTGCTTGAACAATATAGCCTTGATAGTCTTCATCTTTGGCAAGCTCAACTGCTTTGTTATAAAAGTTAGCTTGATACTCAAGCAAAGCTTGGCGGTTATCAATCGCCGCTTTAAACGTTGATAAGCTCGTTAAAAGTTGGTTTTTAATTGTAAACGCAAACGTTAGCGGACCATTGATCGTTTCTTGAATATGGCCACGAGAACTTGCTTGTTCAAATAAAATACCCACACCCCCGTTTACATCGGGGTAGGTAGAGCCTTTACCATAATAAAAGTCATCAAAGCTTTCTTCTGTAAAGTATAGCGCGTTGTTTTCATCTAATGTTTTAGCATGATAATTTGCAATCGCTTTGGTAAGGCTCACATTTTCTTCAGGCGTAATTGGGTGTTTACGACTTGGGATACCCGGTTGAAAAAAGTAGCTACTATTTGGCCCCATTTCATGAAAGTCAGTTAAAATATTAGGTTTCCAATAATGAAACTTAGCAATCCGAGCCCGCGACTCTGGGTGCTGTAACAACAACCAATCACGGTTTAAATCAAACCAATAATGGTTTGTACGGCTGCTTGGCCAGCTCTCTACATGCTCTCGGGTTTGCGGATCTGACGATAAGTTCATACCGCGATTACTATTAGCCCAATTTGCAAAACGTGCTAGTCCATCTGGGTTAAGCGACGGGTCGAGTAAAATAACCGTATTGTTAAGTAGCTCATTTATTTCATCGCCTTGCGCTGCAGCTAAATAATAAGCGACTAGTAACGCTGCATTACTACCTGATGATTCGTTACCATGAACACTGTAACCCATCCACACGACACTGGGCTGCTCTGCTGTTTTATTGTTTGAATTATTTAGGCGAGCTAAATGTGCTTGGCGAGTTTTTTCTATATTTTTTAATTTGTTAGCCGCTGTAATCGTAAGCATAACTAACGGGCGCTGTTCGTGAGTTCGGCCTATTACTTCAAAATTAATTCGATCGCTTTTTTGAGCTAAAATTTCCATGTAGCGAACAAGTTGGTCATGCCTTACATGCCACTCACCCACTTGATAACCCAGTACCTCTTGTGGTGTTGGTATGGTGGAATCAAATTCAACCTGTTGCTCAAAATAATAAGATAGGGGCTTTGCCATACTTGAAAAACTGGCCAGCACCACCACTACTGTTAATATGAAGCGCATATAAATCACTCTAAAAATGTTTGTTAAATGCACGCTACCATTGCTTAAAATAGATGCCAACTTTTTACGCTCAACACTAGCCGCAACACGATGAGCGGAGTATGATATGCAGTATCCGAGTAATTTAGTCAAGTATAGACGGTATTATGATTTCTATTTCCGAAACAGCGCAAGCGCATTTTGCTAAGCTATTAGCAGATCAATCTCAACAAACGAATATTCGTGTGTTTGTTGTTAACCCTGGTACATCACAAGCTGAATGTGGTGTTTCTTATTGTCCAGAAGACGCGGTAGAAGAGAGCGATATTCGCCTAAATTTTAACGGCTTTGATGCAGTTGTTGATGCTGAAAGCGCGCCTTTCTTAGCCGAAGCTGAAATTGATTTTGTTACCGACAAAATGGGCACGCAGCTAACCCTTAAAGCACCTAATGCTAAAGCACGTAAACTAGGTGAAGATGCCAGCTTGAATGAGCGTGTGCAACACATGCTAGAAACTGAAGTAAACCCACAACTTGCCAACCATGGCGGCCAAGTTAGCTTGGTAGAGATCACTGCAGCTGGTGTTGCTGTACTTCAGTTTGGTGGTGGTTGTAATGGGTGTTCTATGATCGATGTCACACTAAAAGAAGGCATTGAAAAAGAAATGATTGCTAAATTTGATGAGATCACAGGTGTGTCTGACATTACCGATCATGAAGCAGGCGAGCATTCTTACTACTAAGCATTAATCTATTATGCTAAAGCCACTTATTTACCGCTTAGGGAGTGACCCTAAGTTGAGTTTAAAGCGCTTTTTTCGCGGGCTAGCACTGTTTGTGCTAGCCGTGATATTTATCGCTGTGGGCTATTACAGCCATTACAGTTTACAAGTTCTTGGCTTGGTTATTTTAGCCCCCGCTTTATTTTTTGCTTTTTGGGGCTATGCGGGTATTTTTGCTAACCGCTTTTCTCAAGTATTAAAAAATATCCCTTCCAAAAATAACGACCCCGATCTGTGGAAGTAACGGTTTATATCAACTCGCTTATTTAAGTAATTGATTGTTAGCTTTTAGTTTTTGATATTTAACGATAAGCGTAACGCCTCGCATAAGCATAAAACAACTCATAGCTAACCATAACCCATTATTTTGCCAATCCTGAAATAGCCAAAACACCCCAAAAAAACCTACAATCGCTGAAAGCAACATACTGTTTCGCATCGCTTTAGCGCGGGTCAGACCAACAAAAATACCATCGAACAAAAAACAGCTCATAGCTAAAATAGGCAATACTATTACCCAAGGTAAGTAGTGAATGGCCTCGTCAATAACCTCTGGTACATTAGTTAATAGCTTAATAATACTACTGCCAAATACTATAAAAAACACACTATATAAAATGCCAAATAACATGCCCCAAAATACACTGATTTTTACCCATAGCCTTATCTTCTCGACACTTTGTTGACCTTTAGCTTGACCTACTTTGGCCTCACTTGCATAGGCAATTCCATCAAGTGCAAAGCTAACTAACATTAAAAAGTTGAGTAGAACGGCATTAGCAGCCAATGTGGTTTCACCTAAGCGGGCTGCATAAAAGGTCATAAAGCTAAAACATAATTGCAGTACTAAAGAGCGAATAAAAATATCGCGGTTTAAGCTCAGAAGTCCTGCCATTTTTTCCACACTAAACCAATTTGCTACAGCCAAACTCATACCATGCTTTTTAGCAAGTTGAGCCACTAGCAATAAAGTAAATACAAGCGCGATATAGTCAGCAATAAGTGATGCCCACGCAGCCCCAACAACCGCCCAATCAAGGTACACTACAAAATAAATATCGAGCACAATATTAGTAATGTTAGTGACTAAAAGTAAATAAAATGGCCCTCGTCCATAATGCACGCCCAACATCCAGCCTAGTAAAACTAAATTACATAGCGCTGCAGGGGCGCTAAAAATACGAATACTAAAATAGCGATAGGCTTCATTGAGCACATCACTATTGGCAGCAGATAAATAGGCAATAGCGTGTTTTATAAGGGGGGATAATAAAATCAGAATTAAAGCTACGCTACTGGCTAATAACAAACTGCGTTTAAGTAAGGCTGCCAGCTGAGTTAAATCATTTTGACCATAAGCCTGCGCCACCAGCCCAGTGGTACTCATTCTTAAAAATCCAGCGAGCCAAAATAAAATAGAGATCACAGTTGAACCCAAAGCAATACCGGCTAAATAATGCGCGCTCCCCAAATGACCAATCACAGCCGTATCAACAATTCCTAACAACGGGACGGTAATATTTGATAATATCATCGGACCGGCTAACAACAACAAGCTTTTATGGTGTGCTTTATTATGTATAAGAAATTGTTTCATTTAGTATTATTATTCCTGATTTGTGGTTCTTTGCGCGCGCAAGCAGCTGTTATTCTACAGTATCATCACGTCAGTGAAACCCTTCCCGCTGTCACCAGCGTGAGTGCCAATACTTTTACTAAACACTTAAATTATTTAAAAGAGCATAACTTTAACGTTATTCCATTAAATGAGCTGATTAGTGCATTACAACAAGGTAAGGCTTTAGAGAACAAAACAATCGCGATTACCTTTGATGATGGTTACAACAATAATTACGACCAAGCTGCCCCTATCCTAGAGAAGTTTGGCTATCCGTACACTATTTTTATAAACCCAAAACTCATTGATGAACAGGCGGGTTACGTTATGGGGTGGGATAAGCTCAGGGAGCTTGCTAAAAAAGGGGCGCTTATTGCAAATCATAGTGCCGAGCATAACTACCTACATAAAAAGCGCAAGAATGAATCGCCTAGCCAATGGCGCGAACGCACTAAAAAAGACATTCTTAGTTCTCAACAGCGCATCAAAGATGAAATAGGTCACGATTACAAATACCTTGCCTATCCATACGGAGAGTTTAACAATCAACTGCAAGCACTCGTCACTGAATTAGGTTTTATTGGTATTGGCCAACACTCAGGAGCCGTTAATCAACACTCTGACTTTAGCCGCTTACCGCGCTTCCCTGCCTCTGGTTTTTATAGCAAACTAGAGACGTTAATTACCAAGATAAATTCGACTGCCTTTACTATTAATAAGCTAACCTATGAAGATAGTGTAACTTCACAAAATCCACCATCACTCACTATAAAACTTAAGACAGACGACTTTCATAAGAGTCAATTTGCCTGTTATGTATCAAGCGTTGGTCAAGCTAATTTAGATTGGTTAGACGATAATACAGTTGAGGTAACATCGCCAAAACAACTTAATAAAGGCCGCTCACGCTTTAATTGTACTGCTCCGTCAATAAAACAAGCTGGCAGTTATTATTGGTTTTCGCAGCCTTGGGTGATCAACTAAGTTTTACTTTTTTATAACTTGATTTAATAACCGCTGGGTCATTTTCTCCAGCGGTACGACTTCATTTGCTGCCCCCATATCAATAGCAGCTTTGGGCATACCCCATACCACAGACGAATACTCATCTTGCGCAAGTGTGTATGCACCTTGTTGCTTTAATGCGAGCAATCCTTTTGCACCATCACTTCCCATACCGGTTAATAGTGTGGCAACAATATGTTTTGCACCAATTTCCAGTAATGAGTCAAATAAAACATCCACCGCGGGTTTATGTCTATTAACAGCTTCTCCATCATCAAGCTGACAATACAAAGCACTACCTTGTTTATTAATTCGTAAATGAAGCCCACCCGGGGCTATATAAGCGCAACCTGCTAGCAATTTATCACCTTGCTGGGCTTCTTTTACGTTAATAGTACAAGTACGCTGCATCCGCTCTGCAAATGAGGTGCTGAATACGGGAGGAATATGCTGAGTAATTACAATTGGAGGGCAATTTTTGGGCATACGTATAAGCACTTCTTTTATCGCCTCGGTTCCCCCTGTTGACGCACCAATCGCTATCACTTTATTTACTAAAAATTCGGCATTAGTGGGGATAGGCTCTGCTACAGTACTATTTTTTTTGTGGCCTCGAACTCGCGCACTGGCCGCTACTCTTACTTTTTGCTGAACAATATCAGCATATTGGCTCATTTGTTGTTTAACATTAACTACTGGCTTTGCAATAAAATCAACCGCCCCCAGTTCAAGCGCTTCAAGGGTGATAGGTGAGCCTTTTTGAGTAAGAGTGGAAATCATTACTACGGGCATAGGCCTTAAGCGCATTAAGTTTTTTAAAAAGCTAATGCCGTCCATTTTTGGCATTTCAACATCCAGTGTTAGTACATCCGGATTATGCTTTTTGATCATCTCTCTGGCTTCGTATGGGTCTTGTGCACAGCCCACTACCACAATGTCTTTTGCCTGTTGCAGTATCTCTGTCAGTAATTGCCTGATCAGTGCCGAGTCATCAATTATTAATACTCTAATCATAGCCATCCTTAAAACAGTTCTATATCCGTGGCTTTAGTTTGCTGTTCAAGATTATGTAAGTAACGCACTTCACGTTTTTCAATAGTGTTATTATGTAAATTTCTTAGCTTTTTAACCTGTACTTTTCCATTATGAGGATTAAAAAATATTTTGCGCGGCCAAGGTCCGCCCATATCATGCGCCACTAAGTTTAGCGCTTCTTCTGCTATATATGCATTGGCAAAACTGATATTGCCAATACCAATATCTGTCATTGCGCTAATTATTTTGCCTCCCCCAAACAGTTTTACTTTTAAGTTTGCCCGAGAAGCGCCATTTTTAAGCACTTCATTAATTAAATATTCCATAGCCCAGTTACCATAACGACAATTTAAACTATGCGCTTGGTCAATTCGTTCACCTTTTTGAATAGGTAGCATAAAGTGATTGATCCCGCCTATGCCTAGCTTATCGTCGTAAACACAGGCAGCAATGCACGATCCGAGCACGGTAGTGATCAGCTCATCGTTTTTAGAAACATAAAATTCACCTGGCAATACCTTAGCGACCACTTGATCTCGCGTGGCATCCCAATAACGTTTAATATGCTCAAATCCCGCTAATACTGGCTTAAATTGTGTTTGCATGGGCTACTTTTTGATACATGGTTTTCCCTAAGTTTTTAAATAAGACATGCTCTTTTCCCATGGTTTCTGAATGCCCTAAAAATAAATAACCTTGGTTATTTAAAATATCGGCATAACGGTTAAAAAGCTGATCCTTTGTCTCTTTATCAAAGTAAATCACTACATTTCTGCACAAGATCAAATCAAATGGACCCTTCATAGGCCAATCTTGGAGTAAGTTTAAACGCTTAAATGAAATACATTGCTGTAGCTTGGGTTTCACTTTATAACTTTGACCGTCTTTGCTAGTTAAAAACCAGCGCTTGAGCAGTGCATCATCCAATCCATTCACATTTGCCGCAGTATAAATACCGCTCTGAGCTTTAGCTAATACATTAGAATCAAGATCAGTTGCTAAAATTTTCACATCCCAATCACTTGGAAAAGCCCCTTGTAACGTCATAGCTAAACTGTAGGGCTCTTCACCGGTAGAGCAGCCAGCAGACCAAATGCGAACGCGCTTAGTCTGTTTATTTGTTTTTAACAGCGTTGGTATAAACTGCTCTTTTATAAACTCAAAGTGATGAATTTCACGAAAAAAAGAGGTTAGATTGGTAGTAATGGCATTAATAAATGCATCAAACTCCTGATCCTTATGATTTTTTAAGTAATCTAGGTAACTAGAAAAGTTTGTTAATTTACGCTCACGAATTCGCCTTGCTAATCGTGAGTAAACCATTTCACGCTTATGCTCCCCAAGCACAATACCACAAGCGTTATACACTAAATGAGCCACTTCCTTAAAATCGCTATCCGTTAATAAAAACTCTTTCATTATGCACTCTCAAATAAATATAAAGATAGATTCAAACTAACCTCATTGTTTGAACCATCTAAAATAGGGTTAAAACTCCTCCCACTCTTCAGCTGAGTCTACAAAGTTTTCACCTTTGCTTTTGTTATTAACAAAGCTATTTTCTTGCTTATGCGTTATTTCAGGGGTGCGAATGGTGGGCGATACCACCGCCATATCTTGCTGCCCTAGTGAAAAGAAGTGCAGTAAACGGCGCATTTCATTAGCCTGCTCTGCCATAGATTCACCTGCAGCCGATGCCTCTTCAACCAATGCCGCATTTTGCTGAGTCATTTCATCCATTTGCGATACAGCTTTATTTACTTGCTCAATCCCTGCACTTTGCTCTTCAGAAGCCTGAGTTATATCAGCTATCATTTGTGTCACACGTTTCACCGACACCACAATCTCCTGTAACGTCACACCTGATTCATTTACAAGAGCGCTACCATCAGCAACTTTGCCAACACTATCTCTAATTAACTCTTTAATTTCTTTAGCTGCACCAGCTGAGCGCTGAGCTAAGTTACGCACTTCACCCGCAACAACCGCAAAACCTCGGCCTTGCTCACCTGCTCTTGCAGCTTCTACAGCAGCATTGAGAGCTAGTAGGTTTGTTTGGAATGCTATTTCGTCTATTACACCTATGATGTCAGCAATTTTTTTACTCGATTCATTAATTGCAGACATACTGGTTACGGCCTTATTCACAACCTCGCCACCTTGAACTGCTTTATCACAGGTTTCTTCAGCTAAGTCATTAGCCACCTTGGCATTATCAGCATTTTGACGAACCGTACTGGTCATCTCTTCCATACTAGAAGCCGTCTCCTCTAATGATGATGCTTGCTCCTCTGTGCGCTGACTTAGATCAGCATTACCTTGTGAAATCTCTTCTGCTCCACTGGCCACCAAAGTGGCTGATGTGTTAATTCGATTAATAACCTCAGTTAGCTTATCTGCTGTCGCATTTGCATCTGTTTTCAGTTTTTCAAACGAGCCGTGATACTGTTTTTCGATCCGTTTAGATAAATCACCAGTAGCCATGGCATCAAGCATATTGCCAGTATCAGTTACCGCTTCGTCAACCACTTTAACTAAACTATTAAGACCTTGAGCTAAACGTAGGAAAAAGCCATCCTTTCCTTGCTCAACCACACGGCTATTTAACTCTCCTTTACTTGCGGCACTGACCAGCTGAGCAACCTCTTTTTCTATGGCTACTTCTGCTGTTCTGTCTTCCCATTCAACTACAGTTCCAATTCGCTCATCGTCTGGCGTAATAATTGGGTTAGCAACTAAGCCAAAGGTTCTGCCTCCCACTTTAATTTCAGTGTTGTAGGTATCCGTTAACTTAGCCAACATATTTTGCTGATGGGCTGGATTTTTATGAAAAATATCAATATTTTGATTCAGTAGATTTTTGCTATCAAAGTTAGGTAAATCAATGCGTATATCATTTTGAGCATTGCTCATCATATTTTTCACCGCGTCATTCATATAAACAATCACATTCGATGCATCTGCAATCATAGTGTTTGTTGCTACAGTGTCTAACGCTCGGCGAACACGTAAGTTCTCCTGTGCTCTGGCACGCTCTGCATCGGCCTTAAATACTTCATCAGTAATATCTTGCCACTCAACAATTGTTCCCAAGCGCTCTCCTTCTTCGTTAAACCATGGCGAAGCAATTAAATCAAAAATAAGACCAGCTAATTTAAGTGTCGCTTTATGGGGCGCATCTAATTTTTTTAATAGCTCGCGCTGATGCGCTGGATGTTGATGAAAATCATCAACACATGTGCCGATTAAGTCACTTACAGCAAAGTTAGGTAATACCGATTGCAAATCTCTTTCGCGTGCTTTTAGCATTTGCTTAACTTGTTCGTTGACAAAAATAATGTTTAAGTCATTATCAGCAATCATCACATTCGCTTGGCATACTTTTAGGGCGCTGGCTAAGTCGGCAGTTTTTTTAGAGGTTTTTTCTAGTTCTTTTTGTTCGCTAATGTCCGTTGCGTATTTTATGATTTTTATTAATTTTCCGTCCATATCATAAATGGGATTGTAAGAAGCATTAATCCAAATTTCACGGCCTTGTTTATCAAATCGTAAATACTCACCTCGGTCGTATTCACCTCTACCCAGTTTGGCCCAAAAAGTTTGATAATCCGCACTATTTGCATACTCAGGTGCAACAAATAAACGATGGTGCTTACCCTGTATTTCATCAAGTTGGTAGCCAAACGTGGCTAAAAAGTTCTTGTTGGCATTAATCACTGTGCCATCTAAGTCAAACTCGATTACCGCTTGCGACTTATTTATTGCTGCAACTTGTCCGGCCGCTTCGGCTGCCTTTAATTTTTGCAAAGTGATCTCAGTAGCAAACTTAATCACTTTAATTACTTGCCCCTGAGAGTCTATAACAGGGTTATACGTGGCTTGTATCCATACTTCTTTACCATTTTTTCCAAACCGCTTAAATTCATCTGAAATAAATTCACCCGCGCTCAATCGCTGCCAAAACTGATGGTACTCATCGCTTTCCGCTTCGCTAGGACTAACAAATAAAGAGTGGTGCTGACCTTGAACCTCAGCAAGTGAGTAATCCATTACACGAAGAAAATTAACATTGGCAGTAATTATTCTTCCATTAGGCTCAAATTCAATTATTGCTAATGATTTATGCAATGCATTTATGATCAAATCATTGCTTGATTTAGACTGTTTTGAATTACTAAACCATCCCATGCTTATCACCACCTTTAAGTTATTTACTTTATTTAGTTACTATTACCGCTAAATATCCATGGTTGCTGGCAAATCAATTAGGGCGACCATTTTTTCGCCTACATTGACTAACCCTGCTACATATTCACTCTCATTAGTTTGGGTTAAACTCGGCACAGCTTTAGCATCTTGCTCTGCAATGCTATAAACATCAGCCACTGCATCTACCGTAATACCCATTACTTTACTTTCTTGCTCAAACTCTACTTTTACAATAATCACTACTGTTAATGGCCCATAGGCGATAGTGGGTAAGCCAAACCTTAAGCGTAAATCAATAATGGGCACTATAGTGCCGCGTAAATTAATAACGCCTTTTACATAATCTGGGGCATTTGGCAGTGCGGTTATGTCTTCCCAGCTGCGGATTTCTTGCACCGTTAATATATCTACTCCGTATTCTTCTTCAGCCATAATAAAGGTAAGAAACTGCTTAATCCCCTCTTTGCGCTGCAGCTCAATATTGCTATTTAATGCTATTGATTCAGAGAACATGTATCCTCCAGAGTCGCTGATGGCTCAATACTCAATGCTTGGCTGCCAGGCTTTTTTAACCCTGAAAGCTTAATCAAACCGCTAATATCTAAAATTAACGAAACGCGACCATCACCTAAAATAGTTGCCCCAGAAACTCCGTCCACTTTGTGGTAATTAGCCTCTAAGCTTTTTATAACCACCTGTTGTTGTGAAAGTAAATCATCAACGAGCACTCCTACTTTTTGATTGTCGTTTTCCACCACAACCAATAAGGTCTTATCTAATGATTCAATCGCATCTTGATGGTTAAAAATCTCGTATAAACGCAGAATAGGAATGTATTCATCACGTAATCTGAGGACATCTAGGTCTTTTCCAACACGGCTTACTTTTGCAATATCAATTTGCAGCGATTCTACAATCGAGATCAGTGGAATAATGTAAGTATGCTTGGCTACTTTAACCAATTGCCCATCTAAAATAGCCAAAGTAAGCGGCAGCCGAATAGTAAAGGTAGAACCAATTCCAGCAGCGGATGTCACTTCTACCGAGCCATTTAATGATTGGATATTGCGTTTCACCACGTCCATACCCACACCCCGGCCAGATAAGTCACTTACTTCATCAGCAGTAGAAAACCCTGGCATGAATATAAGTTCGTTAATTTCATCATCTGTTAACTCGCTATCGCTAGCAATAAGTTCGTTGGCAATCGCTTTTTCTTTAATCTTTTGGGTGTTAAGGCCTTGGCCATCGTCCATAATTTCAATGACGATATTTCCTCCCTGATGAAAAGCATTTAATGTAACCTTACCCACAGGATCTTTACCTGCTGCAATACGCTTTTCAACAGTTTCAATACCATGATCCAGTGAGTTTCTTACTAAATGCACCATAGGATCAGATATTTTTTCCATCACAGTTTTATCTAACTCGGTTTGCTCTCCGATCAGCTTTAGCTCCACCTCTTTATTGAGCTTTTGAGCAATATCACGCACCAAACGTGGAAAGCGACTAAACACAAAATTAATTGGCAGCATACGAATACGCATCACGTTTTCTTGTAAGTCTCGAGTATTATGCGCTAGTTGTGCTAATCCCTCTTGAAGCGAGGTTACTGCAGTAGCTGTCATTTCCTGTTCGCTAAGCTGATTTAACATTGCTTGGGTAATAACCAACTCGCCCACCATATTAATTAATGAGTCAACCTTATCGATACCAACTCGAATAGAGGTTGATTCTGGTGCAGCTTTTGCGCTGGGCGCATTGGCAACTGCCTTTGCTTTATTTGCTTTGGGTTGCTCAGCAATTTGGGGAGCTTCCTCCACAACAGCCGATTCGTTAATTACTTCTTCTGATCCGGCTTTAGCATCATTAAATAAGCCACCGCATAGCTCAATTTTAATATCTGCATCATCTTCAACCCATTCAAAAATCTCTTTAATGGCTTGCTCATCTCGCTCAGTGTTTAAGAAAAACCGCCAATATAAAAAGCACTCATCGCTGGATAATTCTTTAATATCAGGTATGGCATCGGTGAATACCTGTACTTCTAACTCACCAAGCTCGGCTAATTCGCTGATCATAAACAAAGGTTCATTACCGGTTTTAAATAGATGAAAATGTGGCTTAAAATCAATCTGGTAAGTATTAACTATAACCTGTTCATGATGTGTTTCTTCACCTTGTTCTTCACCAGCTGGCATACCTAGTAATTTCTCGAACTGCTCTCGTAAAGTATCTGCTTGGGCTAAATCTGGTTCTTCCTGTACCTTTAGCGAACTTAGCAAAGCCCTTAAGCAATCCACTGATTTAAGTAATAAATTAATGTGCTCGCTAGTTATATTGCGCTCACCTTCACGAATTTGATCCAATAATGTTTCTAATACATGGGTAAAATTTGCAATTGAGTTAAATCCAAAAGTAGCACTGCCCCCTTTTATTGAATGAGCAGCTCTAAATATAGTATTAATGGTTTCTAAGTCTTCTTCGCCTGGCACTAAGTTGAGTAATTCAGTCTCCATGATATCGAGGCCTTCAAAACTCTCTTCAAAGAACACTTCAAAAAACTGGCTTAAATCAATACTCACAGTGCACTCCTAAGTTAACGGATTACTTTTTTTAGCACGGCTAATAGCTGATCTGGATTAAAAGGTTTTACAATCCATCCTGTTGCCCCTGCAGCTTTACCTTCTACTTTTTTATCCATCCCCGACTCTGTAGTTAACATAAGCAGCGGTGTAAACTTGTAATCTGGTAGCCCTCTTAGCTCTCTAATAAGCGTGATCCCATCCATAATTGGCATGTTTACATCAGAAATAACTGCATCAAAACCTTGTTGCTTGGCAATGGCTAATGCCTCGCTGCCATCTTTGGCTTCGGTAACATCAAACCCTGCTGTTTTTAACGTAAAGCTCACCATTTGGCGCATTGATGCAGAATCATCGACAGCTAAAATTCTTTTCATATAAACCTCTAGTTAGTACTTTCTGAAGCTAAATATTCACTTAAACCGAGTTGTTCA
Source organism: Pseudoalteromonas sp. Scap25 (assembly GCF_013394125.1). Taxonomy (GTDB): domain Bacteria; phylum Pseudomonadota; class Gammaproteobacteria; order Enterobacterales; family Alteromonadaceae; genus Pseudoalteromonas. Next base: position 3,178,672 of record NZ_CP041327.1, read on the forward strand.
ATGACATTTTTTAATGCGTCACTGCTGCCAACCCAGGCAATTTTTTGATTAATAGTAAGAAGGTGTTTTTGTAGGGCACAAAGAAGTTGAACCGAGGCGGTATCAGCAGACATAACATCGCTAATATCCAGACAAATATCTCGGCTGTTATTAAGTTCGCTTAATAAATCTTGATGTAAAACGTCAACTTGAACAATTGAAAGTTCATTTGGTAGTTTAAGCATTTTTAAGCTTTTCCTTATCAACTCGATCCATACCAAAAGCTTAGACCGAGATAATGAAAACGCCATAAAAACGACTAAAAAATAACTAATTAATTAAAATTAGCTGTTAAAAAACGTAAAAAGGGGCACAAAGCCCCTCTAAAATCGTTAAGTCATTAAAAGCTAGTTTTTGTAAAAATCTGCAATTTCAATAAATTCTGCCGTTAATTTTGTAGTATTAACCAAAGGCACATCTCCTTGTTTAAATTCAGGCTTAAAAATAGCTCTTAGTGCGCCACTGCCATCAACAAGTGCAACCGATGCACTATGATCCACCGCGTAGTCAGATTCATCACTATCACTAATTGCATAAATTAATCCCAACTCACGTACAAATGGAAATAGGTCTTTATGCTCCCCAGATACAGCTAAAAAGTCAGGGTTAAAATAATCTATGTACTCTTTACGCCTTTGAGCAATATCTCGTTTAGGATCAACAGATATAAACCACACCTGCAGGGGATAATTAGCTTGTAAGTTTTTATAGACATTGTTGAGCTTAGCAAGCGTCATTGGACAAATATCAGGGCAGCTTGTGTAGCCTAGAAAAACTAAGTTCCATTGACCCAAAAACTGCTGTTTGGTTACTAACTCCCCCTGTTGATCATTCAACGAAAAATCAGATAACGGTTTTGCTGTTTCGTACACTAATGCATCAAGATCCTGTAAACTTTTTTTATCACCACATGCCGATAAAAAAAGCACCGAAAAAACAATTAACCCACACCATAACTGCTTCATATAACTAGCCATTTATCTATAAATAAGATAACAAAGAGTATCATTAAATGAACAATCGAAAAACGAAATAAATCCATTGCGGTGTCTTCTTTAGCGGCAAATTTTAAGTTAATTGCTTTGTATATAAATACCACATTGAGGATACATGCCCCGCTTAAATAAATAAGCCCCGACATACCTATCAAATAAGGGAGTACGCACACAATGGCTAATAGCACTGAGTATGCGAGCACACAGGTTTTACAAAATTCGATTCCATGGGTCACAGGTAACATAGGGATTTTAGCGCGTTCGTAATCACTTTTACGCGCGATTGCTAACGCCCAAAAATGCGGAGGAGTCCATGTGAATATAATCATAACCAACAACCAAGGAGCGGCTGCCATTTGATTGGTTTCAGACACCCAACCAAGTAAAGGTGGCATGGCGCCAGCCAAACCACCAATCACTATATTTTGTGGCGTGGCGCGTTTTAAAAACGACGTATAAATAAATGCGTAACCAACAAGTGCAAATAAGGTAAGTATGGCAGTGAGTGTATTTGCCCACAACATCAACATAATAAACCCTGCCACGCCAATAACAGCAGCAAAACTCAATGCGTGTAATTTACTTAAGCGCCCTTTGGCGACTGGGCGGTGGCGTGTACGTGCCATTTTACTATCAATTTCACTATCAACCACATGATTGATAACGGCAGCTGCCGCAGAGAGTAAACCAATCCCTAATAAACTTATGAACTGAACCCCAACACCTCTGCCAACGTCAGGGGCGAGGGCTAAGCCCACCCATGCCGTTAACACCAGCATAGCCACTACTTTAAATTTACTGATTGCCAAATAATCTTGGATTAAATGATAACTTTTAGTCAATAACGATGGGCTATAAACGGGCTGCATTGCTTTTTTGTTAATTGTAAGTGCCATAACGATTCCCCTTTAAGTACGTACTTTTAGGTAATAACATAACCTAACCATAGTTAATAACAGTATGGCAGCCATTAAATTATGCGCCAGCGCAACACTAATTGGGAAGTGAAAGTACACAACTGCTAACCCCAACGCTATCTGGCAAAATAACGCTACCAATACACTCACTGTGCAGCTTTTAATTTTTTGTGAATAGGCATGGCTATATATACGCCACATAACAAGTGCCAACACAATACAAGTGACCAGTGCCCACATACGATGCAGTAAATGAATAGACATACGCGCTTGTTGTGACAACACGCCAAACTCATAATTACTGTGCTCTAACGGTAGCTGAAAAACACTACTGAGCGAAAATGGCTGAGCATAACTACATAGCGGCAAACCATTACAATGTGGCGCGGCATAATTAGCCGCTAACCAGCCACCTAAGGCGATTTGTAAAATAAGTACCGTGAGCGCCACCAAGCTTAGTTTAAAGTGAGGTTTTGCACCTGCGTCCCCACCCGTAATAGGCTGACTGGTCAGCCTTAAGTACAACAACGTTAATAACGCCAAAATGCTAAACCCTCCGAGTAAATGCCCCATCACAATTAACGGCTGCAGGTTCATAGTCACCGTCCACATACCTAGCGCGGCCTGAAAAATAACAAGCAAAAGCAGTAGCATCGGTAATTTTACAGGCGTAGTTGGATACTGGCGTTTTACAAAAGCCAAAATAAACAACACTAAAATTAATACTCCGAGCGTGCCAGCAAAATAGCGATGAATCATTTCTTTCCATGCTTTTGCTGTTTCAAATATCATATCGGGGTAGCTTTGAATCGCATGCGCAATCTCAGCTTCATGTTTTGGTACGGTTAAAAAGCCATAACAACCAGGCCAATCGGGGCAACCAAGCCCTGCGTCACTTAAGCGTGTATATGCGCCTAGAGCTACCACAATTAGTGCGAATAAACTCGTTGCTAATACCAAATTTTTATAATTTTTATACATAGCAGCCTCTACTTAGCTTGATCGAGAGTAATTAAGTAATTTTTTTAGATCTTTCAATAACCCCTTTTGTATCAAACGGTTTTCTTGTGGTTGAGGGTTAAATGGATATTCCAACACAATCAGTCCCATATGGTCGATTAAATACAAACTCGCGGGTTTTAACTGCTGTTGTTCAGCAATCATATGCCAATGCGGCTTCGCAGCTTTGGGTCTCCCCATTATCGCCATATCTACTTTGTGTTGATTTTTGCCAAGGGCAACATATAAATTATCTAAAGCGGCGAGCTGCTCTGAGCAAGACTCTTCGCATTGTGCTGAATAATTTAAAGCAATAGTCCATTGTTTTGGATTATGCTGCTGCCAATTGTCTAGCTTAATTTCACGCTCTAAAAATTCACCGTGGTTAGTAATTGCTGTAGGTAGCCAATCAAGTTTTAACGCGCTGTAAGCCAGCACTAAAGGGATAGCGCAGCATACAACAAAGAGCAACAGGGGTTTATTTTTCATTATCTATCCTCTTCTTGCTTGCAAAAATAGCAACTACCACACAGGCAATCGCAATTAAAAACCACTGCACTGAGTAGGCATAGTGTTTTTCTGGACTCATCACAACAGCTTCATAATGGGGAGCAGCAATCTCATCTTCACCGCCTTGGCGATAGGCCATAAAATCCACTAAAGTTCGCTGAGATTGGCTACTGAGTGATTGCAGATCAATGATTTGAATTCGTTTAGCTAAATCTGACTGAGTATTGCTATTAGCTAAGGTAAAGCCACTTAAATTATCTTCTTTAATTTGTGCCGTTAACGTAAATTTACCACTAGGTATTGTCACGTTTGGTAGGATTTCTCTTGAGCGGCCAGCTTTTACCCAACCTAAATTAACTAATAAAAAGCGCGACTCATCAGGTAATTTTAATAATGTCAGTAAGTCGTAACCAACCTGACCATTATAAATTTGGTTATCGAGCAGCCAATAATTATTGGTATCAAAATAACCACTCAACGAAACTAATACCCCGGTTTTATTCCACTCTTTTGGCAGTTGTTGCAACTGTGCCCAGCTCATAACTCCTTGCTGTTGAATATTTTCAATGGCATTAAGCTGTTGTTGCTTTTGATCTGCGCGCTGTAATTGCCAAAACCCTAAACGCATACAAACTAATACCACAATAACAACCAGGCAAACTGTGATTATTGAGCTAAGCTTTTGTTTGTTAAATACAACTAACTGCATAGGGTAAATCCAGTGATTATTAAAATTATTATTGTTCTACTGTTATTATTTATATTGTTTAATTTATTTCGTGCTTTATTTATTATGGTGTCGGGAAAAACCAATGGACGCCCCATGTCTCACTTTTTAGGGCGTCGGGTGTTATTTTCTGTTGTGGTATTAGTGATGGTAATTGCCGCACTAAAGCTCGGTTTAATTACGGCAAATCAATCACCTTTGCCCACTACAGTACATATACAAAAACAAACAAACATAGCCAAACAACATCAACAAAATGCCAGTACCACGCCGCAGCTTGAAACGCGAAGTGCTTATTTTTTGTAAAGTGGCCTTTTAAAATCCGTAGGAAAACGATTAATAAAATAATGGTACCTAAGGTGACATGCATACCGTGAAAACCGGTTAGCAAAAAGAAGGTATTACCGTAAATTCCCGCATCAAGGGTTAAATTAAGGTCATTATAAGCATAAATATATTCTTCTACTTGGAGCCCTAAAAAGCATACTCCCAGCAAAATAGTTACGCCTAAAAACACCTTAAGTGGAGTACGTTTGTTATTTTCCATCGCTACATGAGCAAAATGCAGAGTTACCGACGACGCTAATAAAATAAGGGTATTTATCAGTGGTAACCCTTGCCAGCCCATTGCTTGCGTCGTGGTGCCCCCAGGGGTATTTAACAATGGCCACACAGCCTCAAAAGTAGGCCATAACACTTCGTTAGTCATGGCGTTATTATCGGCGCCTCCAAGCCAAGGTACAGAGAACATGCGAGCATAAAAAAGGGCGCCAAAAAAGGCCATAAAAAACATGACTTCTGAAAAAATAAACCAGCTCATACCTTGCCTGAATGAGCGATCCATTTGGGCAGAATATAAACCTTGATGCGACTCTTCAATCACATTTTTAAACCAGCTAAACAGCATATAAAGCAATACGGCAATACCCACATACAGTATGTAAATACCACTGCCTCCCTCTTTACCCATATCCATAACTGTTAAGGCTGCCCCTACCGCAATAAAAAATAGCGCCACTGCGCCAACTATTGGCCATGGGCTTTGATCAGGTACATAATAATGTTCATATTTTTGATTCATTTCATTTGCTCCTAGTTTTTCACTAGTTTTATAAGCTAGTTATTACTGGCTACTAACTTCTCGCTAATATCAAATACGGTATAAGACAGAGTTAACTCCTCCACATCACTGGGTAACTCAGTATCAACATAAAAAAGTAATTTAAACTCTAACTCCTCGCCAGCCTTCAAAGGTTGCTGGTCAAAGCAAAAACACGCTATTTTGTGTAAATATTTAGCTGCTTTGCCCGGTGCTACCGAGGGGATAGCCTGCATCACTTTGTCTTCATTACTGTTGTTTTTAGCGCTAAACATAACCTCACGCATGGCCCCTGGTTTTACATCTACACTGTATTCTTTAGATTTAACCTCAAAAGGCGCACCACTTTGGGCATGGGTGGTAAAACTAACGCTGACTTCTCTATTCTCAGTAACCAAGGTACTTTGCTGTGCTTGTTCTAGCGAGGGCTTACCATTAAGCCCGGTTATATCGCAAAACACGTCATATATAGGTACCATGGCAAATGCAAAAGCAAACATTGCAATGCAAATAACCACCAGCTTTTTTAATAACGGCAAGTGAGTCATTATTTAATGTCCGGCGGCGTTGAGAACGTATGATATGGCGCTGGTGAATCAACGTCCCATTCAAGCCCTTCTGCCCCATCCCAAACTTTTGCAGGCACTTTATCGCCCCCTTTTGCACATTTATACACAACAACAACGAACAGTAATTGCGATAAACCAAAGGCAAACCCACCTATACTAATAATGGCGTTAAAGTCAGCAAACTGCAGTGCATAATCTGGAATTCGACGTGGCATACCAGCTAACCCCACAAAATGCATTGGGAAAAACAGCACATTTACACTTACCAAGGACAACCAAAAATGCCATTTTGCCAAAGTAATATTGAACATATTTCCGGTCCATTTTGGCAACCAATAATAAGCCCCCGCCATAATAGAAAATACCGCGCCCGTCACCAGCACATAATGGAAGTGTGCAACTACAAAGTAGGTGTCGTGGTATTGAAAATCAGCAGGTGTGATCGCCAACATCAATCCCGAAAAACCACCTAAAGTAAACAGCACAATAAATGCGATACTAAACAGCATCGGCACTTCAAAGCTAATAGAGCCACGCCACATAGTTGCTACCCAGTTAAATACTTTTACGCCGGTAGGTACCGATATCAACATAGTCGCGTACATAAAAAACAACTCACCCGCCACGGGCATACCTGTGGTAAACATATGATGCGCCCACACAATAAAGCTCAACAAGGCAATCGAAGAAGTGGCGTACACCATAGAGGCATAACCAAATAGTTTTTTACGTGAAAAAGTAGGAACAATCGTAGAGATAATGCCAAAGGCAGGCAAAATCATAATATAAACTTCAGGATGACCAAAAAACCAAAATATATGCTGGAACATTACCGGATCGCCACCACCAGCGGCGTCAAAGAAGCTGGTCGCAAAGTATTTATCGGTGAGTACCATAGTAACTGCACCAGCAAGTACCGGCATTACTGCAATAAGTAAAAAAGCCGTGATCAGCCATGTCCACACAAATAACGGCAGTTTCATCCATGTCATACCCGGAGCACGCATATTCACTATGGTGACCACCACATTAATGGCACCCATAATCGAACTGATACCCATTATATGTACCGCAAATACAAACATTGCTGTGTTGTCGTTACTATAAGTGGTGGAAAGCGGAGCGTAAAAGGTCCACCCAAATGCAGGACCGCCACCAGGCATAAACAGTGACGCTAACAAAATCAAAAACGCAAATGGTAAAATCCAGAAGCTCCAGTTGTTCATTCTCGGTAATGCCATATCTGGCGCACCAATCATTAACGGAATCATCCAGTTTGCCAATCCAGTAAATGCAGGCATTACTGCACCAAACACCATGATTAAACCGTGCACTGTGGTCATTTGATTAAAAAAGTGAGGATCAACCAATTGTAAACCCGGCTGAAATAACTCAGCCCGAATAACCATGGCCATTGCTCCACCAATCAAAAACATGGTGAGAGAAAAAATTAAATATAAGCTTCCGATATCTTTATGGTTGGTTGTAAATAACCAGCGCTTAAAGCCTGTTGAAGGTTGATGGCCATGATGAGCCTCATTGGAATTAGGTTGTTCTGCAATGCTACTCATTATTTAGCCTCCCCATCAGCATCCAGTGCCGCTTGTATTTCGCTTGGTTGAATTACCTCTCCGGTGTCATTACCCCATGCGTTACGCTTATAAGTAATAACGGCTGCTATCTGCTTAATAGATAATTGCTTTGCGAAAGACTGCATCGCTGTACCTGGTTTACCATGAAGTAAGATATCGATATGACCTTTGATATCACCTATAACTATTGGGCTGCCTTTAAGTGCTGGAAAAACACCCGGCAAACCTAAACCTGTAGGTTGATGACACGCTGCACAGCTCGCCATATAAACTTGCTCACCAAGAGCCATCAGCTCCTCTTTTGGTACCACTTGATCTAATAACGCAGCGTCTGCTTCAGCCGCTTTTTGTTTAGCTTGTTTAGCTTCTGCCAACCACGTTTTGAAGTCTTCTTCTGTTTTTGCTTCTACCACAACAGGCATGAAGCCATGATCTTTACCACACAGCTCTGCACACTGCCCGCGGTAAGTACCTACTTCATTAATATTGGTCCATGTTTCGTTAATAAACCCAGGGTTTGCATCTTTTTTAACTGCAAAATCAGGTACCCACCATGAGTGAATTACATCATCTGAAGTCATTAAAAAACGAACTTTTTGGTTAATCGGTAGCACTAGTGGCTTATCTACTTCGAGTAAATAATTCGGGTTTTTATCGGCAAGATTCGTTATTTCATTTTGAGGAGTCGCTAACATTGAATAAAACTCAACGTCCTCCCCCATATACTCGTAATGCCACTTCCACTGTGATCCAGTAATTTTTATGGTGATATCAGCTTTGCTGGCATCCTCCATCGCAATTAACGTTTTAGTCGCAGGAATGGCCATAACAATTAAGATGACAAAAGGAATGGCAGTCCAGAGTATTTCTACTTTGGTACTTTCATGAAACTGGGCAGGGACAGCCCCTTTAGACTTGCGATGATGGATGAGTGCCCAAAACATAATGGCAAACACGATCACCCCAATCACACAACATATTAAAAATATGGTCATGTGCAGTTGGTATACATTATTACTTATATCAGTTACGCCTTTACGCATATTATATTGGCTATTAGCAAGCACATTTTGCGAAAAAACTAACAATATAAGCCACAAGGAAGAACTCAGCTTACCCATGTGACGGCTCCTTTGATGCTATTGCTGACGCAAAGCGAAGAGGCATACGGCTTAAACGCCCATTCGTTATTTTTATTTTTTATAAGGGTGCTGGAGTTACTAAATGTGTGTGCTCAAAACGACTAGGCTGTGAGTTATTTTTATTCCAGCTCTTTAATAACTAGTTAAAAAATAAACAATAAGCAAGGTGAGTATGAAAAATAAACAAGAGGTTACTTAAAAAAGTGCAGCAAAGAAAATAGCAATTAATGAGGTAATTAATCCCAAAGTCAGGGTTAGTAAGGGGTAGCTTGAATAACAGCGGAAAAAATATAAAATTTTATGATTTAAAAATAACTAGGGTCTGTTGACCTTTGCGGATTAAAATTTGTTCAAACTAGGGGCGGTTTAATCGCGGCGCGAGGTTTGTAACCTAGTGGGCTAAGTCAAAACCGAGCAACAAAGAGTAAATCGCCCCTAGGCAGAATCCTTCGGGCAGCGCCTGTTTGGCATTGATGCTGCGTTATCGCCTATTTATGGGGAATAACCACACCACATAGGCTCTGTCTTGCCTAAATACCAAACAGACTGCTGCAAATTCAACCTTGAAAGGTCAACAGACCCTAAAATAAATTTGTTTGTTTATAACAATATTTAGCGATTTTTAAAAATAACAAAAAGCGATTCACAAGCAATATCGTACAAAAATAATGCATGTAAAAACAGCGCCTAATCAATATTAAGCGCTAGGTTATGCTTAACTATCACATCCAATCAGCGTTACGAATAACACCCACCGCTAAACCTTCAATATTGAAAGATTCATTTTCCAAATCAACTTCAATGGCTGAAAACTCGTCATTTTCAGCATGCAGTAATACTTTTCTGCCGGCTTTTTCTAGACGTTTAACCGTAACATCATCATCCACTCGAGCAACAACAACCTGACCATTTTCAGCTACTTGAGTTTTATGTACAGCGAGTAAGTCGCCATCCATAATGCCAATATCTTTCATGCTCATGCCGTTAACGCGCAGTAAAAAATCAGCCGCAGGTTTAAACATTAAAGGGTCAATTTTACAGTGGCTTTCTACATGCTGTTGCGCCAATATTGGCTCACCCGCAGCAACTCGACCAATTAAAGGTAAGCCCAGTTGCTCTGGCTCTTCTTCTTCAACAAGCTGAATGCCCCGACTCGCGCCCGGCTTCATTTTAATCACACCTTTTTTAGCCAGTGCTTTTAAATGTTCTTCTGCAGCATTCGCACTTTTAAAACCCAGTGTTTGTGCAATTTCGGCACGTGTAGGAGGCATACCAGTATCTTTAATAAACACTTTGATAAGTTCGAGTATTTGCGCTTGGCGTTTCGTTAATGGTCGCATACAACTGGTTTTCCATACAGTACAATTAACTGTGAGTATATACAGTTATTTTAAAATCGCAAATATAAATTAAGTTAGCTCCACTGATAATAATTAGCTTATCGCACTAAGAATATAACCCGCTCTTAACTACTTAAAATTATTTTTGCACTGATTAAAGCAACCCATCAACAGTAAAAATAAAAAATGTATCTTAAAATTTACAACAATGGTTAATTTTAATGAGCGCTAATGTTAATTAATTGAAATAAAAATATTACCGTGTACACTTTATGTGGACAAAACAAATGTAAAAGGACTATGAAATGAAAAAATACTCACCTTTATTTATTGGGCTCCTATTCAGCGGCTATACACAAGCTCAAGTTCCGCTTTTTGAAGTGCAATATATTAATGAGCCACAAAGCGTGGCCACACAAACAAGTAATCAATTACAGTTTGGCCAGCCTCTTTTTGAGCTCACAAATAGCACAAATACCTTTCTTTTACCTGTTAAAGGTAACGACATTGAATTTATAAAAAGTTCAACAAGTTTGTCAGCAACGGGAAGCTTAATTTGGATTGGTAAAAGTTTAGAAGATGACGAAATAACACTTATTAAATCTGCAAAAGGCATTTCGGGTACTGTAAAAGTAGGTGAACAGATATATAAATTACAACCAAATAGGCACTCTGGTCATAATTTCATTGAATTAGATCCCCAAAAGCAGCCAGCTGAACATGCTCCCGACTATAAACAGTCTAATAACTTGGAGTTTATGAGTGAACAAATTTTAACAGCTCAAAACACTCAATCGGTAATGGCTAACGAAACGCAAAGTAATATTAGTTTATTAGTTTTATATACCCCAGCAGCAGCTCAAAAATCAGGGGATATAAATAGCTTAATTGATCTTGCGATTGTTGAAACCAACCAAGGTTATCAAAACTCAGGCGTCAACGCAGTTGTTAGCATAGCCCACATGAGCCAAATTAATTATACTGAAGCTGCAAACTCAAGTACTGATTTAAATCGTTTAGCAGCTAAGAACGATGGTTATATGGATGAAGCACATACATTACGCGATCAATTCGGTGCAGATGTAGTTATATTAGTAAATGATGTCAATGGTTACTGTGGCCAGGCCAAAGCCATTGGCGCTAATGCTCAAAGCGCTTTTGCTATGGTCGATTATGATTGTGCGACAGGCTACTACTCCTTTGGTCATGAGATTGGGCACTTACAAGGCGCTCGCCATAATCCAGAAAACGATCCTTCAACAACTCCTTATTCATTTGGACATGGTTACCAACAACCTCAATCGCAATGGCGTTCAGTGATGGCATATAATTGTCCAGGTAATTGTACACGTATTAATTACTGGTCGAACCCTAATAAATCATACAATGGAGATGTAATGGGGACTTCGGCAGAACATGACAATGCCAGAGTGTTAAACTTAACTAACCCTATTATTGCAAACTTTAGATCTTCAACCCCCCCAATTCCTGGTGACAATGTACTCCAAAATAACCAAGCAATTATGGTTAATGGTGCAAAGAATAGCGAAAAATTATTTACATTTGTAGTACCAAGTGAAGCAACACAAGTTACTTTTAGAACATCAGGTGGTAGTGGTGATGCTGATATATATGTAAAATTTAACGAAACGGCATCCACAAATAATTTTGATTGTCGCCCATATAGAAATGGCAATAATGAGAGCTGCAGTGATACTCGCAGTGGAAATTACTCTGTCATGCTCAAAGGCTTTGATGCTTATAATAATGTAGAACTGGTCGCTAGTTACCAATAATAAGCAAGCTACATAAGCAGGCGTCGTAGTATGGCGACCTGCTTAAATTAAGCTAAAAAAATTTTATTTGCTATCACTCACGACAAGATTTAAATTTCACCTTAATATGAGCTCAATTTTATATTTTTAAACATTCTTTTAGGAGCGAGTATGAGCATTTGGCATCAACCAATTACATTAGAGTTTTGTAAGCAATTAGATCAAGGGATCACTGGCCAAGGCACGCTCATGAAGACCATGGGAATTGAAATCAGTGAAATTGGTGACGATTACTTAGTGGCCACTATGCCGGCAATTCCAGAGCATCATAACCCTATGGGTATAGTGCATGGTGGTGCCAATGTAGTGCTTGCTGAAACCGTAGCAAGTTATGCCGCTAACTTTGTAGTTGATTTCAGTCGATTTTATTGTGTTGGGCAAGAGATAAGCGCCAGTCACTTAAAAGCGTCACGCAACGGCACATTAACGGCTACCGCAAAAGCTTATCATATAGGTAAACGCAGCTCGGTTTGGGATATTAAAATAACCAATAGCCGCAATGAGCTTTGCTGCGTATCAAGAATGACCGCAGCAGTAGTCGAACGAAAAGGTTAAATTACTTTTCCAGAGGGTAAATAGTAACTTCTATGCCTGCGCCAATTGCAGATATGCGTAACAAGGTATCTGCATGTAGGGCCTGATTAAAACATTTTGGCGACGTACCCGACTCAAACCCCATATCAAAGGTTCTACGAGAACAACTTAACCATTGCTTTAATGCATTGCGTGAACACGACTCAATTAGCTCACATAAATGATTAATTGCTTTATCGGGTGTGGTTATTTCACCAGCTACTTCGATGCGTGCCAGTTGGCGGTATTCGTCTTTATCATAATGTAAAATGGTTGCGACCTTTTTTAAATCAGCAACTAATACGCTAATATCTTGCTTTGACTCAAGCTCGAGATCTACATTTAAAAATTGAATTTCCGACATTGTTTCGTATTTATCCTCTAATGGTTACCTTGCAAACTTTAACGCAGTTTTATCGTTATACCAAATCAACACCCTATAAATAGACACTTTATCAGTTAATACTCTTATTTTAGGATGTTATTGCGACTTACTATTAGCACTATTGTGCTGAAACTCAATTTGAATGCACTAGTGCGACATTTTGTCGCACCCACCCTGCCTACCATTCGCGTAAAATGTTTATTAAAAGTAATAAGATAAACACCTATGAAAAAAATATTTAAACCAGTACGTAAACTTCATAAATGGTTGGGCTACTTATTAGGTTTACAAATTTTAGCTTGGTTGCTTGGCGGTTTAATTATGAGCGCTATTCCGCTTGAAAAAGTACATGGTAATCACCTAGCAACACGCACCCTAACCAACCCCTTTAAAAGCCATGATTACGTCGCATCAATTGATGATATCGTATCCCAAGTAACCAACCCGACTAAAATAATCTTTACGCATTTTTTATCCACCCCACTTATAACTGTAACCAGTGCCGGTAACCAACAAAGTTTTAATGGCATTACCGGGCAACCATTTAAAGCACCTAACAAACAGCAAATAATTGCTAATGCACACGCACACTTACTTATTAATGCTCAACGAGTAAGCGCTGCTTTATTAGCTACAAGCCCACGAGAAAGCGGTTATAAAACAAATATATGGCAAGTGAAATTTAACGATACATTTAACACCACCCTCTATTTGTCATCAGACACAGGTAAAGTGATTACTGTTCGCAGTGATATTTGGCGAGTGTTTGACTTCTTTTGGATGCTACACATTATGGATTACGATGAGCGCGAGGATTTTAACAACCCGTTACTCATTAGCTTTGCTGCCAGCAGTGTGTTTTTTAGTTTTACTGGTTTTATTTTATTACTGCAAAACATCCGATTAAGAACAAGAAAACGTAAGCTATCCTGAGTTTTTAAGCAGGTTGTACAGAAAACTGATTTACCATTTAGGTTATTCTCTTTAAAATCGCGGCTCCTGTAGTTCACTAAAGTGATAGGATATGCCGCATTTTATTTTTGCGTTATTGCTTTGCGTTATCAGCTTTACTATTAATGCTGAGCAATTTACTCGTTTTTCCAGTGCTAAAAAACACTTAATTAAAACCTTACCAACCAATGCAAAAAGTATCTATTGTGGTTGCGACATAAAACGTAAAGGCAAAAAGTTAGTACCCGATGCAACCCATTGTGGTTATGTGCCACGCAACACATTTACCCGTTCAGGTAACGTGAACCAACGCGCTCTGCGAATAGAATGGGAACATATTGTACCCGCTTGGGAGTTCGGTCATCAGTTACAATGCTGGCAAGATGGTGGACGTAAAAATTGCCGTAAAGTAAGTGCAAAGTTTCGCATGATGGAAGCTGATATTAACAATTTAGCTCCCGCAATCGGTGAAATTAACGCTGATCGTTCAAACTATCGCTTTGGCATGTTAGCCCAAAATGCTAATCAATATGGTCGCTGTGAGGTTAAGGTTAATTTTAAACAACGCGTTATAGAGCCTCCGGTTTATGCACGTAAACGTATTGCCGATGCATACGCTTACATGCAAAAAACTTATGGTTTAAAAATATCAAATCAACAACAAAAGCTGTTTAATGCGTGGCAACAACAAGCTTATGCCGCAAAAACCGACAGTAAAAAGCTGTAACTTATGTTTATAATGCTTGGTGTGGTCCAAATATTTCGTAATGAATATTCGAGCTCTGTACACCTAAGTCAAGTAGTTGGCCTTTTACATAAGCCATAAATGAAGCTGGTCCACACAAATAAAATGCCCCTTCGCTAATAGGCAGTGATGCTTCAAGCACAGATAAATCCATAAGACCTGTGTAATCACATCCCCCACCACCTTGATTAAACCAGGTTAAGGTTTTTAGTTGTGGATGCATAGCCGTTTGCTGAGCTAGGTAGTCTTTAAATGAATACTCCAAGCTATTTTCACACGCGTGTAAGTAACTAATCGCTTGATTAGTATTGTCGCTCAATAGCGTTTGCAGCATAGCCATCATTGGGGTTTGGCCAACACCTGCAGAAATAAGCACAACGGGGCTTGTTGCATCTTTCAAAAAGAAATCACCTGCTGGTGGGTATAGCTCTACTCGTGCGCCCTGCTCTAGTGAGTGTAAATAGTTAGACACCACGCCAGGCTGTGGTTGGCACTCTTTTTTAACGCTAATACGATAGTTTTTAGCATTGCTCTTTTGCGAAATAGAATACTGGCGGATCTCTTCATATTCTGCCCCCTCAGGCTTAACTTTAATGCCAAGATATTGTCCTGGCTTGTGGGAAATAACAGCTTTGCCGTCTAAAGGTGTGAGGATAAAGCTGGTTACAAATTCAGACTCAACATGTTTATGAGTAATTTCAAACTTCCGTGTACCTACCCAGCCACCATGATTATTTTTACTGTGTGTATACAACGCTGCTTCTTCGGTAATACAAATATCAGCCAGTAGGTTATAAGCTTCTCGCCATGCGTATTCAACATCAGCTGTAAACTGATCAGGAATAAGCTCTTTAAGTGTGCCGATCAAATGCGCCCCTACAATAGGGTAGTGTTCGGGTAAAATATTCAAGCTGGTATGCTTATGGTTAATTCTAGCTAATGCCTCTTTTAACACGGCTAAATTATCAATATTTTGCGCATACGCAGCCAAGGCATTAAATAATGCAAATTGCTGACGACCCGTTTCTTGGTTAGTCATATTAAAAATATGTTTAAGTTCCGGGTTATGGCTAAACATGCGCTTATAAAAATGATCGGTGACGGCTGTGCCCGCTTCTGCAAGTAATGGAGCTGTACTTTTTACAATCTCAATAGTTTTTTCAGATAACATTTTGGTTTCCTATGGGTGAACTAACCACGACGCCCATCAACACGACGCCGCGTTAATATAGGAGTGCAGTGAATTAAAAATAATAAAAAGGCCAGTAACCAAAGCACAGCACTGATCTGCCAAGCTAGGTGTGGCCCAATAAAAGACGGGAGAAAAGCACGAATAATTGCGGCACTAAACACCAATACAAATGCAAGATTCATAAAACCAGGAATACTAAGTGAGCGACCGGTATGTCCTAGTGATACCCGTGTCATCATGGCTAAAATCATCATGCCGATACCACCAATAGTGATAAAATGCAGCGCGTCTTTAAACAGTATTGCACTGCTATAAAAACTGATTGCCACTAACATTAAACCTATACCTAAAGCTAAATACGCAAAGTGTAACGACCATAATAATGGGACTTTTAGGACTTGCTTGTTCCACCAGCAAACACCGCGAACTAAATGCAAAAACGCTGCACTCATCACAACTAGTGCCGGGTTAATTACAGTGAAAAATAATTTACTAATAAAAAATAATGCTATCGCCAATACCGATAAGTATAAAATAGCTTTATCTATGTTTGGTGTGCGTACCTGCTTAGATAAGCCCAGCCCTTTGGCAGTAAAAAAGGGTAATACACGCCCAGCTACAACCCCCACCAACAAACTTATAACCAGTACTGCGGTATCAACCATTACAAGCGCTAGCTGCGTTTGGTTTTTTAGCACTAGTATTAAATACAACATATTGAGCGTACATAAAAATGAAAGAATAAATAAAAACAAGTAGTTGCGTTTACTGCTCGCTTTTATCAACATGCTGGCTAACACTATGATTACCGAGAGCCACCAAACAACTTGTAAAATCAGTACCGCATAAACATTAAACTGATCAATGCTAGGCACAACTACAAAAAAACTAAGCCGTGCACTAAGCCATATTAGGCTAAGCCACATCAATGGTTTACCGTTAATACTTGCAACACCGGTCCATGTTTGTGCTGCAGTAAGTAAAAAGCCAGCCACAACCACGCCCGCAAAACCAAATAACATTTCATGTGCATGCCACAAATTAGCAGGCATAACTAAATACCACTGTGCATCGCCACTTAAAATAAGTAACCAATAACCCACAGATAAACACGCTAGTGATCCACCAGCTAAAAAAAAGGGTCTAAATGCCAACATCCATAATGACCATTGTGATACCTGATGAAATGCGACCTGCGCTGGCATAGGTTCGGCTAAGTTTATGGGCTTCATTAGCGCACCTCCTGCCCCAGTCCATGCTGCGCCACACAGCGCAGTACGTAACTCACTTTGACAATCGCCGCGAGGACAATCGTGCTAATGTGTGCAAAAATTTGTACCGGTATAGAAAAGTAGCCTGCATAGGGATAACTTATTAACAACGTAATCAACACCCCAAATACGCTAATACATAGCATCTTATTTGCATGAGATAGCAAACGGTAATACAGAGAATTAGACTTCACTGAATAATTAACCTGTCCTAAAAAAATACTGCTCATAACAACCCCAATAACTGCTTTCGTTATTTTGTTATTACACAGACCATGCCAATTAAATAAACACTTTAAATTCAATGCATTATTTAATTTCACTTTACAAAAAGAGTCTTTATGACCTACTATAAAAACCAATTAAATACACTAACAGGTCATTTTGACATGAACCAGCAATTCAACCTGACTCAAGTTGCCTTGGAGCTTGCACAAAGCACCTTACATGCCCACAGTTTTGAGCAGCTCTTAGCCACAGTTGAACGTGTTATTCCAAGTGATGCTAGCGCTTTGTTAATTCGCCAAGGCGAGCAATTAAAGCCTTTAGCGATTAAAGGTTTAATGCCTGATAGCTTAGGCAGGCGCTTTAACATTGCAGAGCATCCTCGCCTTGATGCTATTTGTAATCACCGCTTGGCACTGCAATTTGCACATGACTGCCCGCTCCCAGACCCATATGACGGCTTACTACTAGCTAAAACGGGTGATATTCCAGTGCATGCCTGCTTAGGGTTACCGCTTTATGATAAAGATTCGCTGCTTGGTATTTTGACCTTTGATAGCCTAAACGCTGATGCGTTTGACGGCATTACCGCTGATACGCTTAATACCTTACAAACCTTGTGCAGTGCGCACTTTAAAACAGCCCTAGAGCTTGCCCATTACAAACAACATGCCCAGCACTCAAGTGAATTAGTACAAGCGTTAAACCGTGAGGCGCTCAAGCGTGATGGTGGTGAAATTATTGGCCAAAGCCCAGTAATACAAACCCTTAAAAACGAAATAAAGCTGGTTGCAGCCTCTAATTTTAGTGTATTAATTTTAGGTGATACTGGGGTCGGCAAAGAGTTGGTGGCGCGTAATATTCACTTGCATTCAGCACGCAAAGATCAGCCATTGATCCATTTAAATTGTGCATCACTGCCTGAAAACCTCGCCGAAAGTGAATTTTTTGGCCATGCAAAAGGCGCCTTTACGGGGGCACAAAATGCTCGCCAAGGTAAGTTTCAATTAGCCGATGGCGGTACCTTATTTTTGGATGAAATAGGCGAGCTACCACTGGCAATGCAAAGTAAATTATTACGGGTACTGCAAAGTGGCGAAGTACAAACCGTTGGTGAAGACGAACTTAAATATGTTGATGTTAGAGTGATTGCAGCCACTAACCGTGACTTGAAACACGAAGTAGAACAGGGGCGATTTCGCGCCGACTTATATCATCGCCTAAGTGTGTACCCGTTAAGCGTAGCGCCTTTAAAAGCCCGTGATGAAGATGTTATTTTATTAGCCGGTTATTTTTTGGAAAAAACAGCTCGCAAGCTTGCGATTAAACAGCTAAAACTCAGCATTGAAACGCAATTACTGCTAAAAAAATATGACTGGCCTGGCAATGTAAGAGAGCTGGAACATGTTATTAATCGCGCCGCATTAAAAGCTAAACAGCATCAATGGCAGCAGCCAATTATTACTATTGAGCCAGAGCATTGCGAGCTAAATTTAAACGCTATTAACACCTTAGATCTTGAACACTCAAACCAGCTTGCAACCACACCTTTAACAAACAACATTTCGTTAAAACAAGCCACCGATACTTACACTCAGCAGCTTATTATACAGCAACTTAAACAACATAATTATAACTGGGCAAGCACAGCGCGAAGTTTACAGGTCGACCGCGCTAACTTAACGCGGCTAGCCAAGCGCTTGGGTATTTCTATAAAAAAGTCGTTGTAGCTTTTTTAACTTAATTTACGCTGCTTAAAATAGGTTTTTAATAACTGACTAAACGCTTGCACTTTCGCAGTACGATGCACTAAATGGTGCGTCACTAACCATAAGTCAGTAGGCCAACTTAGTTCGTTAGGTAATACAGGCACTAAATCAGAGTATTGCGCTGCAACATCATGTTGTAATCCGCCAATCCCTAGCCCCTTAACGATGGCGCGAGTAGCCTCTGAGGTTTCTGATACTCTAAGTTTAACTTGCGACGAGGGAATATTTTCATCAACCCACGCAAAATAAGGCACTTTGCCATTATAACCCGCGACTCCTGATACAAAATTATGCACCGAGAGTTGTGCTAACGTTTGTGGCAAGCCATAACGATTTATGTAATGTTTTGAAGCATAAAATCCTGACGAGAGTGCCGCTAAATGCTGAGCAATATAATCACCTTCATCCGGCCTGGGCCCTGCTCTTACAGCGATATGTGCTTGGCCATGGTCTAAGCGCAAACGCTTTTGATCCATAATCACTTGTAATTGCACTTGCGGATGCAAGGTCTGAAACTGCTCACATACCTCACTTAATACATCTATAAAACCACTCACAGTGGTAAGTAACAAGCTACCTTGTAAGGTACTATCTGCTGCAATTATGTCACTGTGTAAGCGTTCTAGCTCACCATTAATTGCTTGTGCTGTGGTAAATAACTTAGCGCCAATCTCTGTGACTTTGTAGCCACGAGCATGTCGGTGGAATAATCGCGCATCTAAGCTTTTCTCTAAGTTATTTATTCGCCTGAGCACCGTACTGTGATGAATATCTAGTGCTTCGGCAGCTGCAGTTAAAGTGCCTAAACGCGCCACCTCATAAGCAACCTTAAGATCTTGCCAATCATCAAATTGAATTGCCATAGTAACCACTTTTTAAATTGTGCATATACGCACACAAGTTTTGCGTTTATTTGGCTTTTCTGCAAGCAATTATTTGTTAAAGTCACTGCTGTACACAATCAACATTAGGATCAGCTCATGACTACACCAAAAATTATTGCCCTAGCAGGTAGCTTACGTAAAGACAGCTTTAATCAAAAACTTATTAATGAAGCAGCTCGTTTTGCACTAGAAAGTGGCGCTGAAGTGGAAGTGATCAAACTCGCAGACTTAGCCATACCTATGTTTGATGAAGATTTAGAAGCACAAGGCACACCGGCCGGCGTACAACAATTAAAAGACAAGCTGCGCACAGCAGATGGTATTTTACTGGCCAGCCCAGAATATAATGGTTCTATCACCGCAGTGTTAAAAAATGCCATTGATTGGGCGTCGCGCACCGAACAAGGTGCAGAGCCTGCATTTGCAAATAAAGTAACCGCTTTATATGCAGCATCACCGGGTGGACTTGGCGGCTTACGTGGGTTGAATCACGTGCGTGATATTTTATCTGGCATTGGCAGCTTAGTATTAGCTAACCAACTGGCAGTACCGGCTATTCATACTTTATTAGACGAAAATGGCCGTATTAACGACCCCGCTACCGCTGAAAAAGTGGCCGGCCTTGCACAGCAGTTAGTTAGCGTAGCGAGTAAGCTAAAATAAGCAGCGGCTATAACTTTGTTGCTGCAAGCTTTGCAGCAATAAAGTCTTCATGGGTAACATACAACAAGTTTGCAACACGACGAATAACGTACTCTTCTTGAGGATCAAGTTCACCATCCGCGTACGCCAAGCGCCAAAGTAGCTCAACTATATCAATACGTTGCTGTGCACTGCATTGATTATTAATTTGCTTAGAAAATTGAAAATAATCAATGGCATCATCTAAACTTGAGCTTGCTTGTTCGGTTAACTCATCTACTGCTTCATCAGTTAAATCAAAATATTTTTTTAATGTCAGACTTAGCGTATGTTGTTCATCTGCCTGTAAATCGTTATCCGCTCGCATTACTTCAATTAATAACGCTGCAACCGCTGTTTTTAAATCATGTTGTTCAATATCATAATCTTGCTGATCAATACTCGAAAAAAGCTGTTTAATTTGCTTGAACATCACATTTCCCCTTTTTGGGTGTTAGACTTATATAATAACGGGTGTAATAGATATGCTGATCACACTACCCAATATCAAGATGGAGTTAAAGGTTTATGAGTAGAAAAGCTAATCATTATCTATATGGAAGTATTAGCTGGGTGTTTTTAACAGCATGTTTGAATGTGTCGGCAGAACAAACTGAAATGCAGCGGCTATATGACTTTGATGAAAAGGTGCATTACAAACAAACTCAAATAGACACTAACAACTATCATCTAGAGATCCAATCTGATGACTACCCACATTTTAAAAACCAAAGTGTGTTTTTATTGCGCCACGCTAACCGCTTATGTCGCGATAACCCTTTTATGTTAAAAGTAACCGAAGGGGTGCAAGAGTATGAACGTTTTCCAACTAAACCACGCGCTTATCAGCCACCACTGAGTGTATTTGTGCAGTGTGAAATACCCGCAGAAAAAACCTCAAAAAAATAACCCCTCTTTACTTTTCAGTAAGCCACTGAGTATTAAAACAGCCAGTGGCTTTACTGACGCTGAGTTTAGTTAACGCTATATCCCCACGGCGCAGCCGGTGGTGTGATAGGCTTAGTTAAATCAAAGTCAACGCGGAATTCGCGACCTTGGCGAATGAGTCGGTAAGTAAACTTTTCAGGATAAATATACATTTGCCATGTATTGCCTACCGATTGTGGTATGCCTTGGCTAACAAATAACTCTTTTGAATACTGATCAGCAGGGAATGACTGCATGTTAGCAAAACCCGCATCAAGCGTATGACCACCATACATAGTAGACACATCATCGCTGCCATCTTGATGGCGGTGATCGTGCTTTAAACTCAACCCACTGCCTGTTTTAGTAATGATCCACGTACGTGAGGCATCATCACCCACATGAAACGGCACTTGTAGCTCACGTTCATTACACTTACGCACATGCATAACTAATTTTTTATCGGCAAATGAACTCGGCCCTGTGGCATTATCAACCGTTACTTTACCTTCAAAAGCTTTACCACAATGGGCAGCAATGTTATCAAAAAAGCCATCATGGCTTGGAATTGATACTAAAGGTGCTGGGCGTGCTATTGCAGCGGTTGATGCAAGCATTAGTGCTGCAGCTGTTAATAATTTCATAATGTATCCCTAAATAAAATTTTAGCTTAGGCTAATGGTTTAATGGACATAAAGAAAACAATTACGATAAGCTGCTATACGGCGAGTAAGAATAAATCTAACCATAATGATTAGTTTCGTTAAAGCTGCTCTAAATTGTTAAAACTCACTTTTATTCTTTGGTTCACCTTTTACGTCTCCAACTTCACTTGTAAATTCAGTCTTCTCTTCATGTATCTTTTCCGTTAGGTAATAAAGACCAAAAAAAGTTGTCAACATAATCAATGAAATAGAATATACATAAACAAATAAAAACAAATACTTAAGTGTATTTAAGTAGATAGAATTAAAAGAATTTAAAAGTAGTTCGATATTGCTTCCTGCACTAATAACTATTTTGCTAAAAAATACCAATAGGAAGCTAACAAATGATAGAAAACCAAACATGTATGATAAAAATTGTCTTCGACTTAACACTTTATCATCAAGTTTTAAAGGTATGCCATCAGTTGGTGAATCTATGTTGGGGTTTGGAAAAGTAGCTATTGCGCCGAGGGCTGCAATGTAAAAACCGGTCAACACTTGCAGAAAACCACTCACTGAGTGAATCATTCCTTTATCACCCAATACAGCAATCGGCCTTGGTAGGAAATAAAATATTAGACAGGTTAAAATTGCTATAATGATTGGAATCACAAAGTCAACTAACCTTTTCTGCCTATTACTAATCTTCAAATAGCGCATTGGGGCAAGTAACTTGCATATTATATCCATTTTATTTTATAGCCTTTTCAAGCATCTTCTTCATATTATTTGCGAGCTCTTTGTGTATATTATTTTCACATTGACCTATTTTATTATTTAATTCAATTAGTTCTGACTTAGTAAAAAGTAAGTTCGCAATGTCAGCTTCTTTGGAATTGAAAGGCATAGTTCGTTGTTTCTTTACTTGCCTAGTCTTTTTCTCACCTTTTTCATTCGTTGTTACCTCTTCGGATACGACCTCAGAATACTGCACCCTCACTTCGTCGTAATTTTTTTCCTTACCAAAACTTGTAGCTTTTTTTATCAACTCCAATGCTTTGCTTCCTGTTGGCTTCCCTGAAACTCTTAACTTGATAGCTTGTTCTGACATTCTCAGTTCTTTATTATCATCAATAAAATTGCCATCATTATTATTTAATAAAGTTATCCCTTGCAAAGAGCTATGTTTTAGAGAGTTCTGCAATGTAGAGCTAGCGTGGCCATTAAAAGAAGCCATAGGCCTACAGATATTCCCTTCCTTGCTTTTACTGCCTGGCTTTTTATAGGTTGACTTACAACTTATTTGAAAGAGGCGAGTTAAAAACTGTTCAATTGTAGACTTTGGTAAACCTGTAACTTCCTCAATTACAGAGAGGTGCCAACCTTTCTTCTCCTTTATACAATCAAGACTAAATAAAACATGACAGGCTGCGCCAATACCTTCAAACTTTTTCTTGACTTCAACTCTAACGGCACCAGTTTGAGTGTTCGAAAATGCTGGATCAGTAGCTTTGACATCAGATGCATGCAGTAAAAGCATCACAAATCCATCTATTCTTTTGAAATCTTTGACCCTTATAGTTATTTCATTTTTTCTATATTGATGTACAGCTTTTCCATTTTTCCAAATATGCTCAACTTTATCTAACACTTCATCAAAATCGAATTGAGGGGCATCATCAGGGTAAGACCTCAAATGAAAATCATAAAAATAAACCCAGCGTCGTTCAGTTGATTGCATATTTTACATCCTTTGTTATTGATAGAGTTAAGTATTAAAATTATCCTAAGAAAAGCAGTAATGAAGTGATAAATTGCTAGAGGCTTTCCCTTTACTTAATGAAAAGAGTACACCTTAATATGTTTAACGTAAACTGATTAGAAATATAGTTTCAACTGAAAATTTTAGGTTTTCATACAAGTAAAAACACGGCTTTCGCCGCGTTTAGGTTCACATGGAAAAATCAGGTTATTGCCAAGGACGCTCAGCGGCAAGTTTTGCTTCAAACGCATCAATTTGCGGATTTAGGGTCTCGGTTACACCAATAAAGTCTAAGCCACTTAATAAACGCTCTTTCACATCATTGCGAATATCAAAGCTGATTGGCGCAAATTTATTGCTGCATAATTGCTGGTTTTCAAGATCCACATCAATGTAAATATCGTCATGCTGCTCACTTAACACAAATAAGTCTTCTAAGATTTGCGCTGGCAGTGCAATGGCAAGCATTTGGTTATTGCCACAGTTATTAAAGAAAATATCAGCAAAACTTTCAGCCAAAATCACTTCAAAACCGTATTGTTTAAGCGCCCATGGGGCGTGTTCACGTGATGAACCACAGCCAAAGTTGTCACGGGTTAGTAGTATTTGCGCGCCTTGATAGCAGGGTCGGTTCAAAATAAAATCAGGGTTTGGCTCGCCATTATCTAAATAACGCCAATCGTAAAATAGCGCAGCATCAAAACCATCACGGCTGGTTGAAGTTAAAAACTGCTTAGGAATAATTTGGTCGGTATCGACGTTGTTTTTATCAAGTGGGGCCATTAAGCCACTAAAATAGATGCTCATTAGGCTTCTCCTCTAATATCAACAAAGTGGCCATGTATTGCTGCCGCTGCCGCCATTGCTGGGCTCACTAAGTGTGTACGCCCGCCTCGCCCTTGGCGTCCTTCAAAATTACGGTTAGATGTAGATGCACAGCGTTTACCTGCGCCTAAACGGTCGTCATTCATTGCTAAACACATAGAACAACCTGGCTCACGCCATTCAAATCCTGCAGCTTTAAATATGTCGGCAAGGCCTTCATCTTCTGCTTGTTGTTTAACCAAGCCTGAGCCTGGAACAATTAATGCTTCAATGCCAGCAACCACTTGCTTGCCTTCAACTATTTTTGCTGCGGCGCGTAAATCTTCAATGCGGCTGTTGGTGCATGAGCCAATAAATACTGTGTCTACTTTGGCAGTTGATAACTTATCGCCCGCTTTTAAACCCATGTATTTAAGTGCACTACGAATGGCATCAGCTTTAATTAAATCGGTTTCTTTGTCTGGATCTGGAATACATTCGTCAACGCCAATCACTTGCTCTGGGTTAGTCCCCCAGGTGATCTGTGGTTGAATATTAACGGCATCTAACTCTACCTCTAAGTCAAAGGTTGCGCCATCATCAGTTTTTAAAGTTTCCCAGTAGGCAACAGCGGCGTCAAAATCAGCGCCTTTTGGTGCAAATGGGCGCCCTTTTAAGTAGTCATACGTTACCTTGTCTGGGGCAATTAAACCGGCCTTGGCACCCATTTCAATACTCATATTACACAACGTCATGCGCGCTTCCATTGATAGCGCTTCAATGCCTTCACCACAAAATTCAGCCACATAACCCGTACCACCAGCAGTGCCTAGTTTACCTATAACCGCCATAATTAAATCTTTAGCAGTTACTGTTGGGCGTAACACACCGTTAATTTGAATTTTTAACGACTTAGCCTTTTTTTGCTGTAGCGTTTGCGTAGCTAATACGTGCTCAACTTCTGAGGTTCCAATACCATGGGCAAGCGCTCCAAACGCGCCGTGGGTTGAGGTATGACTATCGCCGCATACTATGATGGTGCCTGGCAAAGTGATCCCTTGCTCTGGGCCAATCACATGTACTATACCTTGATTTACTGAATCTAGGTCGTACAGCAAAATACCAAATTCTTTACAGTTTGCATCCAGTGCCATTAGTTGATTTTTAGAGACTTCGCTGGCTGCATCTAATGAACGGCTTTTAGTTGAAACATTATGATCCATGGTCGCAATGGTTTTTTCTGGACAGCGCACTTTACGATTTTTTTCACGTAAACCTGCAAATGCTTGTGGCGACGTCACTTCGTGTACTAAATGACGGTCAATATAAAGTAAATCGGTTTGCTCGTTGATGCTGGCAACCGTATGTGCTTGCCAAATTTTATTGTATAAAGTTTGAGCCACTTGCTAACTCCCTGATCTGATTGAGCCACAGCCTAACGGTGCTGTGGCTTTAATAGTTAAATGCGTGAAACAATAGCCGCTGCAACATCGGTGGTGGTATAGCCGCCCTGCGGATAAATATCAGGTGTCCCCACACCCGCTTCAACCGCCTCTGCAACTGCTTTTTCAATGGTGCGAGCCGCTTCATCTTGTCCTAACGAATAACGTAACATTAATGCGGCACTTAAAATTTGTGCAATAGGGTTAGCAACCCCTTTTCCGGCGATATCGGGCGCTGAGCCACCCGCGGGTTCATACAAGCCAAAGCCTGATTGATTTAAGCTAGCCGAAGGTAATAGCCCCATTGAGCCGGTGATCATCGCGCATTCGTCAGATAAAATGTCGCCAAATAAGTTATCGCACAGTAATACATCAAACTGGCTAGGCTGTTTAACTAGCTGCATCGCTGCATTATCTACATAAATATAATCTAAGCTCACCTCAGGAAACTCTTTACTCACTTCGGTGACTACTTCACGCCACAGTACACTTGATGCCAGTACATTGGCTTTATCAACCGAGGTTACATGATTGCTGCGCAATTTAGCGGCCTCAAAAGCAAAACGTGCAATACGCTCAATTTCTTTACGCGAGTATGTTTGGGTGTCAAATGCCGCTTCTTCAGCACCTTCGCCACTGCGACCTTTTTCACCAAAATAAATACCGCCGGTTAGCTCACGCACACACAAAATATCAAAGCCTTTTTCGCTAATATCAGCACGAAGTGGTGATGCAGCGCTCAATGCGGGTAACAATTGAGCAGGGCGTAAGTTACAAAACAAACCAAAATGTTTGCGTAGTGGTAACAATGACGCGCGCTCTGGCTGCTCATTCGGTGGCAAGTTTTCCCACTTAGGACCGCCCACTGAACCAAATAAAATAGCATCGGCGTTTTCACAGGCTTTTAAAGTTGTATCAGGAAGTGCTTTGCCAAATTCATCAATGGCTGCGCCGCCAATCGCGTGATGCTCACGGTTCAAAGTAAAACCAAATTTATCACTGACTGCGTCAAGTACTTGCTCTGCAGCTGCCATAACTTCTGGGCCAATACCGTCGCCTGCTAATACGGCAACGCTGTAATGTGTTTTACTCATCCTGCTTTCCTTTGTTGTTTTAAATCAGACACTTTTTGTGCTCGATAAATTAAGTTATAAACCCGAACCATAGCTCGAACAGAGGCTTCGACCACATCGGCCGCAATACCAGCACCGTGATAGGGACGACCATCATATTTAGCAATAATATTCACTTGCCCTAATGAGCTGGCGCCTTGGCCAGTTGCCTCTAAATTGTATTCAATCATTTCAACACTCATACCTGTTAAGCGCTCAATAGCAGCAAACGAAGCTTCAACAGGGCCATTACCTGTGGCCGCTTCTTGTTTTGCTTCGCCATCAATCAGCAAGCCTATGGTTGAGCTGGCCACAGATTGTGAATTAGACGCAGAGTTAACAAACTCTAACTGATACTTTTCGTCTTTATCGTTAATTTGATTAAAGTAAATCATTGCCTCTAGGTCATAGTCGTATACTGTGCCTTTTTGGTCAGCCAGCGCAACGAAACTTTGGTATAAGCTATCCATGTCGTAATCTGATTTTTGATAGCCTAATTCTTCTAAGCGGTGTTCTATAACATGGCGGCCTGAGCGTGAGGTCATGTTTAACTGATTACTTGGTACGCCAACACTTTCTGGTGACATAATTTCATAAGTGTTTTGCGCTTTTAATACACCGTCTTGATGAATACCTGAGCTGTGAGCAAACGCATTTTCGCCAACAATCGCTTTATTTGGCTGTACCGGCATATTACAAATTTTGGCTACCTGGCGAGAAGCGCGATAAATTTCTTCGCTTTTTATGTCGGTATATACGTTTAAGTGGTCTTTGCGCATTTTCATAATCATTGCCACTTCTTCAAGTGAACAGTTCCCCGCACGCTCACCTATACCATTAATGGTGCATTCAATTTGGCGTGCACCGGCTTGCACTGCGGCCACGGAGTTGGCAACGGCTAAACCTAAATCGTTGTGGCAATGCACACTTAAACGCGCTTTATCTATATTTGGCACGTTATTCATTAAATGACGGATCATTGCTGCGTATTCATCTGGAGTTACAAAACCGACTGTATCTGGCAAATTAATTGTTGATGCACCGGCGTTAATTGCTTGTTCAACAATTTTGCATAAATCCCAATGCGGTGTACGCCCAGCATCTTCACAGGAAAACTCAACATCATCGGTATAGTTACGCGCTAATTTAATAGATTTAACAGCCATTGCAGTTGCATCATCAAGGCTCATACGCAACTTGTGTTCAAGATGAAGCGGGCTGGTGGCAATAAAAGTATGAATACGACTTTGCTGTGCAGCGCGCAGCGCATCGCCACAGGCCTCGATATCTTTGGCAACCGAGCGAGCTAAGCCACAAATAATAGGGCCTTTCACCTCGGTGGCAATACGTTGCACTGAGCGAAAGTCAGCTGGGCTCGACACCGGAAACCCCACTTCCATTACATCCACATTTAAGCGGCTAATGGTATGCGCCAGTTGAACTTTATCGTCTTCTGTTAGGCTTGCTTTTAGTGCCTGCTCACCATCACGTAAGGTGGTATCAAAAATCCATACTTTATCTTGCTGTTGCATAGCTGCCCCTCAATTGCTGTGTTACCCAAATTTCGATTTATCCCTACAGCGAGATAAAAAAAACCCCGCGGTTGCGGGGTTTTTAATGTTTAACTCAATGCAAACACACTAATCCCCGCTCACTTGCCACAGCAGTAAGAGGTTTAGGTTTAGTGTAATTAAGCGAATAGTTTGCATCTGTTTTCTTGTGTGTGTGTCCAATGAGGCTTATTTTTATCATTGCAACGCAGTTGGCGCAAGCATAAAAATACCAAACAAATAATTAAAGGGGACTTTCTGGGGATTTAAAATTCAAATAAAACTTGTAAACAGAATAAAACATCCAATTTAAACCTGGAGCAGGCTTAAATTAATAAGCGCTGTAAAATACAGCGCTTATTTTAACTTTTTTTAATATCTATTCTTTATTTTCAGCACGTACGTAATTTGACGCGCCGCGCGTAATATAACGTAACTGCCATATAACTCGCTCTATCAGTTCATCGCGTTGCTGACCTTCAATATCAAGCGCTTCAGCGCCTGCATTAAATACCAAAGTAACCATGGCTTCTGCCTGAATATACGCATGAATAGCATCGCAGGGGGTTTCACTTTCTAAATAATGTGCGAGCTCTAAAATAAAGTGTTTCACTTCACGCGCCACTGCTGCTCTAAATGCTTTTGAGGTACCTGAACGTTCACGCAACAAAAGTCTAAACTGATTGCTTGAGTTATCAATAAACTCCATAAAAGTAACCACAGAGGTGTTGATTACACTGCCACCACTGGCTATTCGTCTGCGTGCTTGGCGCATCAGCTGGCGTAGGGTTAAACCCGCTTCATCAACCATGGTTAAGCCCAACTCGTTCATATCTTTAAAGTGACGATAAAAAGAGGTAGGCGCAATACCTGCTTCGCGTGCAACCTCACGCAAGCTTAAATTAGAAAAGCTATGATCAGCACTAAGCTGATTAAATGCAGCTTCAATTAATGCTTGTCGTGTTTTTTGTTTCTGTTGTGCTCTAACACCCGACATCAACAGCTCCCTGAGTGAGTTTGTAATAAATTTTTAATTAAAAAAATAGCTAATAGTACAGTCTAATACTTGACGGCAGCAGATTGAAATATTATTTTAGCTTACAGTTGTACGCTGAGAAATGATAAACATGAAAAAACCACCAATTATATGGACCAACGTCCTTTTCTTTAGCCTGACGTTTTTGGCTGCTATTACACTTGTACCTTGGTATGGGTTTAACTATGGCTTTACAGGCACGCAGTGGGTTGCTTTTGTAGCTTGCATGTTTTTTGCGGGATTATCGATCACCGCGGGCTACCACCGTTTATGGGCACATAAAACCTATAACGCACACCCTGCGGTTGAATTTATTTTTGCCCTTGGTGGTGCTTTTGCGCTACAAAATAGTGCGCTGCATTGGAGCAGCGATCATCGAATTCACCATGGTCAAGTTGATGACCCAGTTAAAGACCCTTATGCCGCCACTAATGGCTTTTGGTACAGTCACATTGGCTGGATGCTTCGCGACTACCAAGGCGACAGCTACGATGATTACAGCAACTGTCGTGATTTACAGCGAAATAAAATTGTTATGTGGCAGCACAAGCATTACTTAAAATTGGTAATTGCCATGAATGTTGGTTTACCGCTAGTACTCGGCTTAATGCTTGGTGATGTATGGGGCATGTTACTGTTAGCAGGCTTATTGCGTTTAGTGCTGAGTCAGCACTTTACCTTTTTTATTAACTCAGTAGCACATATTTGGGGTTCACGTCCTTACACTGAAAAAAATACCGCGAGAGACAATGGCTTTTTAGCACTGTTTACCTACGGTGAGGGTTATCATAACTTCCATCATATTTTTGCCAGCGATTACCGCAATGGCATTAAATGGTTTCATTACGACCCAACAAAATGGATGATCCGCTCACTCGCAGCCATTGGTTTAGCGAGTAAATTAAAGCGCACACCGGTTGAGCGCATTGAAAAAGCTAAAGCAGAAACCTTAATGAGTAAAACACAAGGTCGTCTTGCAAAATTGCCTTTAGCGCAAGATAAGCTTACATTATTACAACAAGAGTACGATTTGCTGCTTAAAAAGCTGCAAAATTATTGCTCATTACAAAAACAAGTGTTGGAAGCTAAAAAAAATAATATGGCAAAGCAGTGTGAAAAGTCGGCATTAATGGCACAATATCACGAGCTTGAAGCCGCCTGGGAAACACAAAAGCAGGCATGGCTAGCACTTAATGCGAGGTTATTAAAAGCCTCTTTTAGTTAAAATAGGAGTGGCTGTGGCCAAACAACCAGAAAAGAAAAAAGTACCCGTGAGCTACCAATATGATGCAATCATTATTGGCACGGGTCCTGGCGGTGAAGGGACCGCTATGAACCTCTCTAAAAGCAACAAAAAAGTAGCGGTTATTGAACGTCAAACTGCTGTTGGTGGTGGTTGTGTTCACTGGGGAACCATTCCTTCAAAGGCACTTCGTCATTCGGTTAGTCGCTACATTGAATACAAAGCAAACCCTTTGTTTAACGTAGGCGAGCGCCCAGTAAGACTTACTTTTCCTGATATTTTGCGCCATGCCAGTTCGGTAATTTCAAAGCAATCAAACTTACGCAGCAGCTTTTACGATCGTAATCGCATTCATATGTTTCAAGGCGATGCTAGCTTTGTTGATAAGCACACTATTGAAATTAGACGTAATGACGGTTCAACTGAACGCCTAACTGCACAAACTATTGTTATTGCTACCGGCTCACGACCTTATCGCCCACCAGGTGTTGATTTCACCCATTCGCGTATTTATGAAAGTGACACAATTTTAGGCCTTGAACACGACCCGCATCGCGTACTTATATACGGCGCGGGTGTAATTGGTTGTGAATACGCATCTATCTTCAAAGGGCTAGGTGCAAAGGTTGATTTAGTAAATACTCGCGATCGCCTACTTGCGTTTATGGATGCTGAAATATCTGATGCGCTTAGCTATCACTTTTGGAATAGTGGCATTGTTATTCGTCATAACGAAGAATTTGATCGCATTGAAACCCGCGATGACTGTGTTGTTATGCATTTAAAATCGGGTAAACGTGTAAAGGCTGACTGTATTTTATTTGCCAATGGCCGTACTGGTAATACTGATACATTGAATTTAGAAGCAATTGGCTTAAAAGCAGATAGCCGCGGACAAGTAAAAGTAAACGAAACCTACCAAACAGAAATAGACAACGTATATGCGGTAGGCGATGTTATTGGCTACCCAAGCCTTGCTAGTGCTGCCTTTGACCAAGGTCGAATTGCAGCAGATGCCATCGCTTGTGGTAACTGCGATGAAAAGCTGATTATTGATATCCCAGCCGGTATTTATACTATTCCTGAAATGAGTTCAGTAGGTAAAACAGAGCAGCAATTAACTGCCGCAAAAGTACCGTACGAAGTGGGACGTGCGCAATTTAAACACTTAGCACGTGCACAAATTGCAGGTACCGATGTGGGTAGTTTAAAAATATTGTTCCATACAGAAACCAAGGAAGTACTTGGGGTGCATTGCTTTGGTGAGCGTGCCTCTGAGATTGTTCACATTGGCCAAGCTATAATGGAACAAAAAAATGGTGGCAATACCATCGACTACTTTGTAAATACTACGTTTAACTACCCAACAATGGCAGAAGCTTATCGAGTTGCGGCATTAAATGGCTTAAACCGCTTGTTTAAATAAGTGCTTAAGTAAAATAGTTTGCACAAAAAAGCCCGCTAATTAGCGGGCTTTTTATTGTTAGTTCATAACTTACTTATGATATTGCGCACTTAGCTCATGCACAGCGTTAATAAATACACCCGCATTTTCTGGGTCAACATCTGGTGTAATACCATGCCCTAAGTTAAATACATGACCATTGCCAGTGCCAAAGTCTTCTAAAATCGTACCCACTTCTTGGCGAATACGATCTGGCGTGCCGTGTAGCATTGAAGGGTCCATATTGCCTTGTAGCGCCACTTTATCGCCAACACGACGTTTTGCATCACCAATATTAATAGTCCAATCTAGGCCTACTGCATCACAACCTGTTGCTGCAATTGCCTCAATCCATTGGCCACCATTTTTAGTGAACAAGGTAACCGGTACTTTACGGCCATCATTTTCGCGAATTAAACCATCAACGATTTTATGCATATACTGTAGTGAAAACTCATTGTAGTCACGCGGGCTCAATACACCGCCCCACGAGTCAAATATCATCAGTGATTGTGCACCCGCTTTAACTTGCGCGTTTAAGTAATCAATCACTGAATCAGCTAGCTTATCAAGTAGTAAATGCAGTGTTTGTGGCTCAGCAAATGCCATTTTTTTGATTTTACCAAAAACCTTACTACTTCCGCCTTCAACCATATAAGTTGCAAGTGTCCAAGGTGAACCCGAGAAACCAATTAATGGCACTTCACCTTTAAGCTCACGACGAATAGTGCTTACAGCATTCATTACATAGCCAAGCTCATCGGTAGGATCAAGTTTAGGAATTTTTTTAACATCGGCTAATGATGAAATTGGGCGTTCAAACTTAGGGCCTTCACCCGTTTCAAAGTACAAGCCTAATCCCATTGCATCTGGAATAGTTAAAATATCACTAAATAAAATAGCGGCATCTAATGGGTAACGACGCAGAGGCTGTAATGTTACTTCACAGGCTAACTCAGCATTTCTACACAGGCTCATAAAATCGCCCGCTTGTGCACGTGTAGCACGGTATTCAGGTAAATAACGTCCAGCTTGACGCATCATCCATACTGGCGTGACATCAACAGGTTGCTTGGCAAGGGCACGTAAATAACGGTCGTTTTTTAATTCGCTCATAGCGTATAGAGTCCTAGGGCTTTTAGAAATTGTGCAAGATTGTACCACCATATTTGCCCCCCCTCTATCGCTAAGCGATTAAATCGCCACAGAGTAGCACCAGATCAAGTGATTTTTTGTTTTCATTTCGTTTTGTACACAAAACAATCAAGTAAACGTTAATAATAAAAACTTTTCATTAAACTATTTGCAACATTTATAAAAGCTTGATATTGTTACTCCCGCGTTAACATAACAATAACAATAATCGTTAATATAAAAATAATAAAAATCTCTAATAAAAATAAGAATGCTTGTTTAAACAAGTCCAATAAAGAAATTAAACCACCGTAATTGGTGGTTTTTTCTTTCCTGCAATAAATACTTACAACTTATACCCGTAAACAAAACCCTCTGTGGTACTACATCTATTTTACTTGTTGATATACACGCCAATTAAATATATCTTGGATGATAGAAACTTTATTACCAATTTAAAATCCAACCCAGCTTAGGAGAAGAATTATGCTGAAGCGTGTAGAAAAAGCTCAACAAAAGTGGGGGGGTAGCCATACGGTCATCGACAATTGGTTAAACGAACGCCAAGAGCTGATTGTACTTTACTGTAAAATTGCAGGCTTTTCACCTTACGAGAAAAAAGATCAGTCTTTGCCTGAACCGTCTCAAATTCAAGCTTTTTGCCAAATATTGATGGATTATCTATCGGCTGGGCACTTTGAAGTGTACGACGATATTGCTAAAGCTTGCGAAAAGAAAGGCCTAGAAAGCCAACAACTGGCAAATACTATATACCCACGTATTTCAGATACCACAGACATTGCTCTGGATTTTAACGATAAATACGCTGAAGTAGACGCTGAAGATTTATTAGTAGGATTTGATAATGACCTATCGGTAATGGGTGAAGCACTGGAAGCGCGCTTTGCACTTGAAGATGAGTTAATTGATAACTTATATTCTAATCACGCAGATTAATCAGTTATTCAGTGCAATAAAAAAGGGACCTAGGTCCCTTTTTTGTTTTATATAAATACTTATTCTGCAGCGGCAGCTTCTGCATCATTTTGAATTTCTAATAACTCAACTTCAAAAATAAGTGTTGAATTAGCAGGAATTTTACCTAAATCACGGTCACCGTAAGCAAGGTCTGAAGGAATGGTAAATTTGTACTTAGAACCTACAGGCATAAGCTGTAAGCCTTCAGTCCAACCAGGAATAACACGGTTTAGTGGGAAAGTTGTTGGCTCGTTACGTGAATAAGAGCTATCAAATTCAGTACCGTCTAAAAGAGTACCTTTATAATGTACTTTAACCACGTCAGTCGCTACTGGCTTAGCGCCTTCGCCTTGGCTCAATACTTCGTACTGTAAACCAGACTCAGTAACCATTACGCCTTCTTTGTTAGCATTCTCAGCTAGGTATTTTTCACCCTCAACTTTGCTTTTTTCAGACTCAACCTTTGCTTTTTCTTCTTGTTTAGTGCGCACTGACTCATCTAATGCTGTTAATACTTCACGAATTTTTTCTTCGTCAATTTTAGCATTACCGGCAAGTGCATCTTCAAAACCACGCATTAATAATGCTTGATCTAATTCGATACCAATTTCTTTTTTATCCGCTAGGTCTTTATTTAAAAAGTTACCTACAGATGCCCCAATACCGTAAGCTTGTTGTTGCGCTACAGTATCTAGTTTAACGTCTGCTTGCTCTTTTTTTGCTTCTTGATTACAAGCTGTAAGCGCTAAAACTGACGCTGCAATCAATGACAATTTAATCGTCTTTCTCATTTTAAATCTCCGACACACTTTGCAGTTGTCATTTATTGTAATATTACTAGTTAAAGATTAACGGCCTACATGGTAGGCTGCTTGTTTAATAGCTAAACTAAAAACATATCCAGTGATTAGACAAACAACCTAGGCGTTTTTCGCAACCTAGTCTAACCTCTCAGTCACGAAGAGTTAAGAGGAAATACCTGTAATATGTCGTTATTTCGTACTTTTTTAGTTGCTACCTGCTGTTTATTAACAATTGCATGTAGTGATGAAAAACAACAAGCAGTGGCTAGTTTTGAGCACACGGCACAAGGTGCTTTCTCATCCGCACTCTCGCATGATGGTCAATACAGCTTAGTGTCTTCTATCAATCATGGGGTCGCACTTTGGGATAATCAACAGCAAGCCCTTAAATACCAATGGTTTCAACAACAAGCGCAAGACAGCCTTGTTTACGCTGTAGCCATTGCTTTTGATAATAGCGTGGCTGTTACCGCCGAAAAAACCACCTTCGCCGTTTGGGATATTGCCACAGGCAAAAATAAAGGCTTTTATAAAATACAAAAAGCCAGCATCCGCGATATTGCCATTAGTAACCAAGGCAACAGTGTTGTGTACGGGCGCAGCGATGGCGTTGTAGTATTTATAAACCTTAACACAGGCAGACGCATTGAATTTTTAGGCCATCAAGATAAAGTAAACACCGTAGACCTATCACCTAATGGGCGCTATGCATTGAGCGGCTCAAACGATTATGTGGCCTACTTATGGGATACCCAAAGTGGACAAGTTATTCATCGCTTTAATCACCCAACCCGAGTAACCCGAGTCGCTTTAGATCCTCAAGGACGTTATGCTTTTACCGCCGACAGTATGGCACAAGCAAATGTATGGAAGCTGACTACAGGTGACCTTGTTAGTAAACTAAAGTATATTGCGCGTCAGAAAATTTTTACTGCGGTGCGCTTTAACGACCAAGGCACTTTATTAGCAACCGGTTCACCGAACAAACAGGTGGATTTATGGCAGCTAAACAGTGGTGAAAAAATTCAAACATGGCAAGTGACCCCAAGAGAAGGCAGTAGGCCAAAATCGGCAGTGGTACTTGATGTGACATTTACAGATAACGGTAAATCA
Organism: Pseudoalteromonas sp. Scap25; assembly: GCF_013394125.1. Taxonomy (GTDB): domain Bacteria; phylum Pseudomonadota; class Gammaproteobacteria; order Enterobacterales; family Alteromonadaceae; genus Pseudoalteromonas. Next base: position 3,215,107 of record NZ_CP041327.1, read on the forward strand.
TTGTTAACTGAAAGCTCAAGCGGAATCGCTGAGCGCTTTATTATACGAGAACCAAATGAACACAATTGAACATCGGTTAATGGAACTTGAGGCTAAAGTGGCTTTTCAAGACGAAACGATTGAAATTTTAAATGATGAAATAAAAGTTCACCAGCAACAGTTGGCAAAAATAAAGCGCCAAACCGAGTTGCTGGCTGAAAAACTTAAAGAGTCGCAGTCATCACAGCCTATGATGTCGAATATGCCAGAGCCACCGCCGCCGCATTATTAAGCAGCACTAACAAGGCACTAATCGCCTGGATTAAACACGCCAATGATCTGTTCAAATTGGCGTGTTGATGCCTGCACAGCCTGCTCTGGTTGAGCCATTTTATGGCCACACTGCATACATTCAACTTTTTCTACGTCGTGCTCTTTGTAAAGCATTAACATATCCATGGTTTTACACTCAGGACACGTTGCTCCAGCAATAAATCGTTTTTTATGTTTCACTTCGCTTTTCCTACCATTTTGACTGACGTTATTTTATCGCAATATTTGCCTACTTGATACGATTGATATGGCTAATAAGATCCGTGTTATAATGGCGGCAATTCAATCAAGGCACAGTAAAGTAACGTATTTATGATCCAAATCTCAGAAATAGAACTGCTTCGCGGTGGCAAAGCTTTATTAAAAAATGCATCGGCTACATTATTTCCAGAGCACAAAGTAGGCCTTGTTGGTGCCAATGGCTGTGGTAAGTCAACGCTATTTAGTTTATTAAAGTCTGAGCTTTCGTTAGATGGCGGTAATTACAGTATTCCTAAAGATTGGTCACTGGCCTCGGTAAAGCAAGAAACCCCCGCCCTTGAAATAAGCGCCATAGATTACGTACTGCAAGGCCACCCTGAATATTATGCGCTACGAATTGCGCTGCGTGAAGCCGAGCAAAATAACGATGGCGACACTCAAGCTAAAGTGCATATTCAGCTTGAAAACATTAAAGGCTATAGCATAGAAGCCAAGGCAGGTGAGCTTTTACATGGTTTAGGCTTTGCTAATAATCAAATAGAAAACCCGGTTAGTGCATTTTCGGGTGGTTGGCGCATGCGCTTAAACTTAGCCCAAGCGCTTATTCGCGATGCCGACTTACTATTACTGGATGAGCCAACAAACCACCTAGATTTAGATGCCGTGTATTGGCTCGAGCGTTTTTTACGTGCCTACACCGGCACGCTAGTACTTATTTCTCATGATCGTGAGTTTTTAGATGCTGTGGTTGATCAAATTTGGCATATAGATAAACAACTTATTAATGTGTACAAAGGTAACTACTCGCAGTTTGAACGCCAAAAAGCTGAGCGCCTATTGCAGCAGCAAGCCATGTTTGAAAAACAACAAGAACAAATAGCGCATCTTGAGCAGTTCATTACCCGCTTTAAAGCCAAAGCTAGCAAAGCCAAACAGGCACAAAGCCGTGTTAAAGCGCTAGAGCGAATGGAAAAACTTGCCCCAGCACACGTTGACTCGCCATTTGATTTTGAATTTGCCGAGCCAACCGCTCTGCCCAATCCGCTATTGACACTCGACAAAGCCAAAGCCGGTTATGGCGATGTCACCATTTTAAACAGTATTAAGCTGAACTTAGTACCAGGCAGCCGTATTGCACTACTTGGCAGAAATGGCGCAGGTAAATCAACACTGATTAAATTACTATCAGGTGACTTACAACCTCAAGCAGGTGAAGTGTTTCAGCATCAAGGCTTAAACATTGGCTACTTTGCGCAGCATCAACTGGAGTCTCTAGATTTAAAAGCCAGTGCCGTCACCCACCTGCAACGCTTAAACCCAAAAGCCAGCGAACAATCATTGCGTGACTTTTTAGGCGGTTTTGCCTTTGTAGGCGATAAAGCACTCGACCCTGTAGCACCGTTTTCAGGCGGTGAAAAAGCCCGTTTAGTACTGGCTATGTTGGTTTATCAAAAACCAAATTTACTACTACTCGATGAGCCAACCAACCACCTTGATTTAGAAATGCGCCACGCTTTAGTTATGGCATTACAAGGCTTTGAAGGCGCTATGGTCACGGTATCGCATGACCGTCATATGCTTAAAAATACCGCCGATGAATTTTATTTAGTTGATAATGGCGAGGTCACCCAATTTGGCTACGACCTAGATGCATATTATCAGTGGCTGCTTAATGCTAATAAAGAAGCCGCTAAAAACGACACCTACGAAGAGCCAAAAGCCCATTCACAAGTTAACCGTAAAGAGCAAAAGCGCTTAGAAGCCGAGTTTAGAAAAGCGATTCAGCCGCTGAAAAAGCAAATTGAAAAACTTGAAAAGCAATTAGATAAATTTGCTGCAGAACTAGCTGACGTTGAAGAGGCGCTAGGCGATAACACTCTCTATAACGACGAAAATAAAGGCAAGCTTAAAGAGTTAATTACTAAACAAGCCACACTCACGCCTAAGCTTAACGATGTTGAAGAAGAGCTACTTATGGCCCTTGAAGAAATGGAACAAAAAGAGCAGGCATTCGCCGATGAACTTGCTTAAAAGCAACGATTTTTGGCAGTTTGCATGTAACCTTTATAGCAAAGGTGACATGCAAACGCGCCTGTTGGATTATCAAAACCAGCTAGGTAAAAACGTCAACCTATGCTTGTTGCTGTATTACTTAGATTCTCTCAATCTAGCTATTAACCAAACACAGCTAAACAAGCTTGAACAATCAATTAGTGAGTTTGATAAGCTGGCATTGAAGCCTCTACGAGCCACACGTGCCTACTTAAAAGCCAATCAAGCCGAGATTACAGATTACGCCGCAATTCGAAAAGCACTTCTCGGTGCCGAGCTAAAATTAGAAAAGCAGCAACAAATAATATTGATTGATGAAGTTAATAGTATGAATTTAACACCTTGTGCAACGCCCAATAACAGCGATAAATATTTGTCATAATTTTTCACTATTAATTTCATCAGATCATAACGCCATTTATATTATGAATTTTAGCTTTTATATACATGGTTACTTTGGTTTACTTTTATACACCAAGCTATATATCTTTAGTTTTGTATTGAAATACCTCTTCTAAAGGTAAGTTAAAAACTAAAGAAATTTTAAAAGCCACCTCTAAAGTGGGTGAATATTTATTTGCCTCAATTGCCATTACCGTTTGCCGCGTTACGCCAATAGCATCTGCTAACTGCTTTTGCGTCATTTCATCGCGTAAAAAGCGTAATGTTCGAATAGAGTTAGTTATTGCATACTCACTCATAGATATCACCCGTTCTGCCTTTATAAAGCTGCGCTATGTAATTGACTATTTCGGCAATCAAAAAAGCGCCTACCATGATATGCATTGGTAAATATGGAATATTATATTCGATAGCTGGGCCCCAGTTATTAGCTTCAATTTGATATTGAAAAATAGCAACACAAATTCCCGCCTGTAAGATTATGGCCTTATATTTATAACCCACTAAATTTATTTGCTTTTCTCTCACATCAGGTGGCTGATTTAATTCATTATCACTGATAAATGTAAGTAATAAATAGCTCAATACTATAAGTATCACAGAATAAATTAGCACCTGTAGCAATAAGCCAGATAACCAAGAAACAGAACTAAGCTGCTGCGTACTCGCATTCATTAGGCTGTTTACATAAAAGTAAGATATGTACACGCTTACCAGTAAATCGATACTCAGCGTCAGTTCTCTAAAACTTATGCTTTGTAAAAGTTCTTTAAAGTGCTCTGAACGAGTCATATAAAGCTAACTCCAAGTAAAATATTTTTGACTTTTAAACTATAAGTTCACTTTTTAGCCATGTCAAATATATTTAACACCAGGTTTATTTTATTTAACCTAAAACAAAGCAACGGTTATTCAAAGCTGAACTTTGCTGACCATCTTTATTATAAAAGTGATTAAAAAATCGCAGATAATTTACTAAAAAGTGCAAAATCGACTTAACTTTATTGATCAAAATCAACATCTGCATTGCCCATTTTATAATCTGTAAAATAGCTTGATCTGGATCATATCAAGTACCACTGAGCCAGCCTATGATTACCTCATAGACATCAGGAGGCAATTATGGACGTATTCTTTAGAGATTTTTTTAGCGACCCAGTACTATTTTTATCATTTGGATTTTTAGGCGTCGTTATTAGTTTATGCCTCTTCTTTGTGTATTTTTTCATGAAAAAAGTACACGATGCAGACATTAAAGAACAGCATTAAGCACGACGCACAAAGCGCCTTATTAGTTTACTGATTAGGCGCTTTTTATTTTTAAATATAAAAAATTTGCTACACTAGCGCTTCGTTAATTGCAAAGTGCGTAGTACAGACATGATCCCTAAGTTCAAACCCGCATGGTGGATGACCAACCGACACGTTCAAACCATAATACCGCGTTTTTTCCGCCCTTTTCATCATACTCGCTACGAACTTGCGCAACTTGATACGCCCGACGGAGACTTTATTGAGCTTGCTTGGTCACTTCCGCATAACGAAAAAGCACCACTCGCAGTGGTACTTCATGGGCTTGAAGGCAACATAAACAGTTTTTATGCCAAAGGCATGATGAAGGCATTAAAAAAGCAAGGCTTTGCTGTCGCATTGATGCACTTTAGAAACTGCTCAACCGAAGTAAACCGCTTACCCAGAGCCTACCATAGTGGCGACACCGCCGATTTAGCTTTTTTTATAAATCATTTAAAACAACAATTTCCAAATCGCCCTATTGTAGCGGTGGGTTTTTCATTGGGTGGTAATGTACTCGCTAAGTATTTAGGCGAAGAAAACATTCACTGCCCGCTTAACGCAGCTGCCGTGATATCTGCGCCCTATGATTTATCATCATCTAGTGATGTTATTCGTAAAAGCTTAGGTAAAATTTATCAAAAATATTTGCTCGATCGAATGAAAAAGTCGATGCAACGTAAATTACCGCAAATTAAACAACAGATACCGATCACCACTGATCAATTAATGGAAATTGACGATTTATTAGAGTTCGATAACCAGCTTACAGCACCGTTGCATGGCTTTGAGAATGCACACGATTACTACAAAAAAGCCAGTGCGATGCCGTACTTAAAAGATATTGCGACACCTACACTAATTATCCATGCCAAAGACGACCCTATGCTGTCGATTAAAGCGGTTCCAAGTAGTCAGGATGTAAGTGAGCATGTTACGCTGCGTATCTCTGAAAAAGGCGGCCACGTTGGTTTTATTAGCGGTAACAACCCGTTTAAACCGGTGTATTGGTTAGAGCAAGTGGTGCCTGATTATTTTAAGCAATGTGTATTTAATAACACCGATAAAGAGTGACTATGATTATTCCTTTTGAACAACTTGATAAAGACACACTGTACAACCTAATTGAAAGCTATGTACTGCGTGAAGGCACAGATTATGGCGAACAAGAATTCAGTATTGAAAGTAAAGTGGCGCAAGTAAATCAGCAATTAAAAAGCGGCGAAGCTATGGTGTTTTTCTCTGAACTGCACGAATCGGTCACCATAATCTCTAAAAGTGAATTCAAAGCACTGCAAAGTGAAGCGCAACTCGACGAGTAAACTTGTCAGACACGACGTAAAAATAGACAATGGTTTTTTTAACTCAAAGAGCCATTATAAATGATAAAACTAAGCTCACTAGTTGCTGCAATGTCGATTGCATTAACCGGCGCAGTCAGCGCTGAAATAACCCCTTCAGATAAAGCAATTAAGCTTGCTCACGATACCATTTTAATCGACACTCACATTGATGTACCTTACCGCATTCATGATAAATGGGCGGATGTAACTAAAGCCACTGAGGGCGGTGATTTTGATTACCCTCGTGCAGTAAAAGGCGGTTTAAACGCGCCATTTATGTCGATTTATATTCCTGCTCATTTAGAGTTTGAAGGCAAAGGAAAAAGCTTCCAATTAGCGAATCAATTAATTGATGGTATGGAAGCGATTGCGTTTCGTGCTCCAGATAAGTTTGCCATTGCTGACTCAACACAAGACATTGAGCAACAGTTCAAGGACAATAAAATATCAATCGCCATGGGCATGGAAAACGGGTCGCCTATCGAGGGCGAAATGAAAAACCTACAACACTTTTTTGATCGTGGCGTACGTTACATCACCCTAGCTCACTCGCAAAGCAATCATATTTCTGACTCATCATACGATATTCGTCGCAAGTGGAAAGGCTTAAGTCCATTCGGTAAAGAGCTAGTAAAAGAGATGAATAACATCGGCATGCTGATTGATGTATCGCATATTTCGGACGATGCATTTTATCAAGTAATGGAATTGTCTAACACACCCGTTATTGCATCACACTCTTCACTACGTAAATATACGCCTGGTTTTGAGCGTAATATGAATGACGACATGCTGTTAGCCCTTAAAAAGAACGGTGGTGTGATTCAAATTAACTTTGGCTCAAGTTTTGTTACTTCAAAAGCCGGAAGTTGGTACGATCAATTCAAAAGTAAAAAGCAAACAATTACTGAAGAAGGCAAAAAAGTAGCTAAAGATTTTGATGCTATGTACCGCGCTAAAAATCCATTCCCATTTGCTAGCCTTGAGCAAGTGCTTGATCATATTGATCACGTTGTGAAGCTAATTGGTATCGATCATGTTGGTATTGGCTCTGATTACGACGGTGTAGGTGACTCACTGCCTATCGGCTTAAAAGATGTATCTAGCTACCCTAACCTAGTTCAAGGTTTGATGGACAGAGGTTACAGCGATACCGATATTAAAAAGATTTTAAGCGGCAATACACTAAGAGTATGGAAGCAAGCTGAGCAATACGCAAAATCGCATTAAGCTTTATGCGCTAGGCTTAGGTCTAGCGCTTTTAGCCACTTAAAACACCGTATTTCGCCACTCACGCCCCGCCTTCTTAATTAATCCGTATATTTCATCTTCATTTAACACACTTTTTAACAGACTTATATTTCGAAAACAGATAAATTACCCATTTTAGAGGCAGATTATTTTATGACTATAAACAAAGGAACTATTGCGATTACTATAGCAACACTTGCCTTGGTAATTTCATGCTACGGAACATTTTTTAAAAATCAGCCAAGTTCGCTTAATAAACCCAAGCAGCAACAGCTAAGCCCCACAGTTTCTATTAGTACTCCTACAGAATACCAGCAATCAAATGAAGCCTTAATTGACGAACTAAGCAAGAAAGTAAGTTCGCTACAACGCCAATTAGCTAACTTAAAACTACACGCTAATGGCTCTTATCAAGAACAAGATACCGACGAATTTAAGGAACTTGTTCTTAACGTACTTGAGGAAAAGCAGCAGCAAGAAGCTGAGGAACTGCGCGAGCAAAATCCTCTTTATGGTTTTTATGCAGATTTACCAGAAGACTATGATTTAAGGATCAAATCAGAACCAGATTATGCTAAACAAATAAACTCTCAATTAAGAGAGCAAACTTTAGATCCAAGCATGGCAGATTTAGATAGATTATCTGCACTTAGCCAACTGCAAATGAATATGTATATTCTAAATAAATCTACTATGCCTGAGTATGACTATGAAGTAGTAGGTAACATTTTAAATTTAGCGAACAACAGTAGTGACGAAAAATTTAAAATTCAAGCTGTTGAGTTAACAACTCAAACACCGGTACTTGATTACCGCCTTGCAGAACAATTTACAAACTTGTTAGAGCGAGACACGAATGATTATATCCGTCGCTTAGCTGCACAAGGGTTAATGGCGCAATACTACCAAGCTCAAAATAAGCAAGATGGCTATACGAAGCAAATGGCGCAGCATCTACTTTCAGTTTATGACAATAGCTCTGGCAATGCAGTCAGGGCAACGCTTGACGAAATGATGGGTAACCAAGATATGCTTGATGAGTTACGTAAGAATGCTGGTTACTAACTGATTAAGTTCATTTTCCTGCTCTGTTACAGTAATAAAATTAATACTTACACTTTACCACAGACATTAAAAAAACCGAGACTTAGCTCGAGTTTTACTAATGCTTAATACATTACAACTGATGATTACTCTACGATCATTGCTACAAAGCACCTACGCCTAAGGTAAGAGAGCCACCTTTATGCTTTATTCTCTAAATTGAAGGCATTAAAAAACCCGAGACTAAGCTCGGGTTTTTTTAATGCTTAATGCATTACAGCTGTTGATTACTCAACGATAGTTGCAACAACACCAGCACCAACAGTACGGCCACCTTCACGGATAGCGAAGCGAAGACCTTCGTCCATCGCGATTGGCGCGATTAGAGTTACTGTCATCTTAACGTTATCACCAGGCATTACCATTTCTACGCCTTCTGGTAACTGTACGTCACCTGTTACGTCAGTTGTACGGAAGTAGAACTGTGGACGGTAACCTTTGAAGAATGGAGTATGACGACCACCTTCATCTTTAGAAAGTACGTATACTTCTGAAGTGAATGTTGTGTGTGGGTTGATTGAACCAGGCTTAGCTAGTACTTGACCACGTTCAACGTCTTCACGCTTAGTACCACGTAGAAGTGCACCAATGTTCTCACCAGCACGACCTTCGTCAAGAAGCTTACGGAACATCTCAACACCAGTACAAGTAGACTTAGTAGTCTCTTTGATACCAACGATTTCAACTTCGTCATTCACGTTGATGATACCAGCTTCAACACGACCAGTTACAACAGTACCACGGCCTTGGATTGAGAAAACGTCTTCGATAGGCATGATGAATGGCTTATCGATGTCACGCTCTGGCTCTGGAATGTAAGAATCTAGTGCTTCTGCAAGCTCAACGATCTTGTCTTCCCACTGCTTTTCGCCTTCAAGTGCTTTAAGTGCAGAACCTTGAATTAGTGGTAAGTCATCACCTGGGAAGTCGTATTCAGAAAGAAGTTCACGAACTTCCATTTCTACTAGCTCAAGTAGCTCTTCATCATCAACCATGTCACATTTGTTCATGAATACAACGATGTAAGGAACGCCAACTTGGCGAGAAAGTAGGATGTGCTCACGAGTTTGTGGCATAGGACCGTCAGTCGCAGCAACTACTAAGATAGCGCCGTCCATTTGAGCAGCACCAGTGATCATGTTTTTAACATAATCGGCGTGACCAGGACAATCTACGTGTGCGTAGTGACGAGTAGGTGTATCGTACTCAACGTGAGAAGTTGAGATTGTGATACCACGCTCGCGCTCTTCTGGAGCGTTATCGATTGATGCGAAATCTTTAGCAACACCGCCGTATACTTTTGCAAGTACGTTAGTGATTGCTGCAGTTAGTGTAGTTTTACCGTGGTCAACGTGGCCGATTGTACCAACGTTTACGTGCGGTTTTACGCGTTCAAACTTTTCTTTTGCCATGACGGAACCTATCAGTTTTGTGTATCTAGATTACATATGAAAATAATCCACCATAGGTAGATTAAGTTAATTTTTTCAAATTTCAAATAGTTTTTTCTGACAGATAAAGGAAGTGTTTAAGGAGATTCAATTGACTGGTGCTGATAGGCAGATTTGAACTGCCGACCTCACCCTTACCAAGGGTGCGCTCTACCAACTGAGCTATATCAGCATCATCAAATTGGAGCGGGCAGCGGGAATCGAACCCGCATCATCAGCTTGGAAGGCTGAGGTAATAGCCATTATACGATGCCCGCTTTAAGGAACCTGTTCTTAAACTACCTCTAACCGTCTAGAATAAAGTGGTGGAGGGAGCTGGATTCGAACCAGCGAAGGCTGAGCCGTCAGATTTACAGTCTGATCCCTTTGGCCGCTCGGGAACCCCTCCACGATAATTCTTTATACTAAGCACTTCCGGTAAAAGGAAAGTGGTGCCGACTAACCGAGTCGAACGGTTGACCTACTGATTACAAGTCAGTTGCTCTACCAGCTGAGCTAAGTCGGCACTGCTTTAGTACGGGGCGAGATTCTAGAGTAAGGTTTATTGGGATGCAACCAAAAAATTAAAAAAAATGTGATTTTATGCTTCAAACGCTCACTATTCGCGCAAAAAGCAGTTTTTTTGTTGTTTTTAACTCTTTTTAGCTAACTCATACCAGTAATTTAAGCCTTTCATCACTAGCATTGGGTCGAAAATACTGTCTGAAAAATGCCCTTGTAATAGCTGACCATAACCACCAGCAAAAATTAAAAGGCTATTTTTTGTATTCAAATGCAGCTTTGCTTGTTCAATTGCGCCAATAGTTGCCACTAAAGCGCCATTTTTTAATCCGTTAGGGGTATTTTTGCCAAGCTCATTAGCAAATGGCGTGTTTGCATCATCAAATACGCGCTGAGTATTTTGGGTGAGTGAGGCAGTCATTAAATCAAGCCCTGGTAATATCCAACCACCTAAGTGCTGCCCATCAATATTAAGGACGTCTATAGTCGTTGCCGTGCCTGCATCAACAACAATTGCGGCCGTATTAGGGTAAAGCGTGTAGCCACTAATGAGCGCCAACCATCTATCTATACCCAAATTACCCACTTGTTGATACGCGCAATGTAACGTACCTAGTTCATGACTAACCGTAGCCTCAAAGCAATCGATATTTTGTGCTTGGGCTTTTTCTAATAGCTGCTTAAGTAATTCACTACGGCCCACACAAGCGTATACAACAACCGTAATTTGCAGCCATGGAATATTATTAGTATCGCATGGCTGTATTTGCCCACCTTGCCACAATACAGCTTTGAGTGAGGTATTACCTACATCAATGAGTAATCTCATGCTTGCGCCTTTCTTAATGAAATCTCACCGCCATAATAACTTTTCACTTCACCGTCTTGGCGAATACGTACACCACCGTGCGCATCTATACCTTCACAAATGCCACACCAACTTCGATGTCCGGTATTAAGCTCTACCTGCTGACCAGCAAATGCATTTAATGCATTCCATTGTTGATACATAGTTTGTAAGCCATTCTCACGATATTGCGCTAAGCGTTGCTCTAAACAATAAGTTAATGAAGCTACTAGTTGATTTTTATCTAGCTGCTGGGTGTGCTGACTTAAATCGGTCCACGCTTGGTCAATGTACTGACTGGCACTTTGTGGCATATTTAAATTAATACCAATCCCTATTACCAACTGACATGGCCCTTGTGGCTGCCCATCTAATTCTACCAAGACACCTGCGAGTTTTTGTTTGTTTATATAAATGTCGTTTGGCCATTTAAGCTCTACTTCAATACCATAAAGTGCTTTTATCGCATCATACACCGCTAAACCAACAGCAATCGATACGCCCATCGCGGCTTGTAAACCATCATCTAAGCGCCAAAAATAACTGTAGTATAAGTTTGCACCAAAGGGTGATTGCCATACTCGGCCTCGACGCCCCCGCCCTGCTTGCTGCATTTCGGCTACAATCACGGTACCCGATTTTAGTGCTGCTTTAGCTTGAATGCGGCGCATTAACTCGCTGTTGGTTGAATCAATCAGTGGTTGCACTTCAATATTCGCGGTATTAGCGCCTAACTCAGCATAGTGCTGCTGTATGCTTTGCTGATTAAGTAAACCTACTTGGTTATTTAAGCAATAGCCTTTACCTGTAACTTTAAATACATCTAAGCCCATAGCCTGTAAGCTTTGAATATGCTTACTTACCGCCGCGCGACTTATTCCTAATTCATCGCCTAGTGCTTGCCCAGAGACGAACCCACCTTCATTCAGTGCATTTAAAATAGCCAGCTTGTTTCCATCAGGTGCCTTCATACTGATTGCTCCAAAGAGATATGGCATTCATTGTGTTGATCAATTAACCGCACTTCATGTTCTAAACTTATGTTGTAACGTGTTAAAACAATATCCTGAATGTGAGCAATCATATTAATTAAATCATCCCCTGTACTATTACCATGATTAACTAGTACCAGCGCTTGTTGTTGATGCACTTCTATACCTGCAATTTTATATCCCTTCAATCCCGCTTGCTCTATTAACCACCCTGCAGCCACTTTATGGTGACCGGCACCATGCGGGTAATGAGGTACCTCAGGATATGTCGTAATTAACTGCGCTAATTCACTATTGGTGATAATAGGGTTCTTAAAAAAACTGCCCGCATTAGCCAGCTTATAGGGATTTGGGAGTTTGCTGTTACGCGTTTGTATCACTTGTGCGCACACTTGCTGTGGCGTCGGGTTTTTTAGTTGTTGTAGCGGGCCATAACTGAGTACTGGCTGCCATATTTTGGACAACTTAAAGTGCACTTGGGTGATCACTGCTTTATTTTTTAGCGCGTGTTTAAATACCGATTCACGATAAGCAAAGTGACATTGCTGATTAGTTAAAGATTTAAAGCTACCGCTATCAATATCAAAATAGTCAACAGCTTCAATAAACTGAGCTATTTCTACGCCATAGGCACCAATATTTTGTACTGGTGCAGCACCGACTGTACCAGGTATGAGGGCTAAATTTTCAAACCCCGCGATACCTTGCTCCAGCAAGTAAGTCACTAATTGATGCCAATTTTCACCGGCAGCTACACTAACTAAAAAGTCATGCGAGCGCTCAGTTATAGTAATGCCTTGGGTTGCCATTTTAATGACCGTGCCTGCATAGTCATTTAAAAAAATAGTATTGCTGCCCTCACCCAACAAACAAAAAGGGACTTTAAAGCACTGACTTTTAAGCTGCGCTGAGTCGGTAATCTCGACAAAATTTTGGCATTGGCTACTTAATGCAAATGTATGTAAGGGTTGTAATGAGTGCGGCACAAAGCCCTCTAAAGGTAGCAGAAATTAATCGCTCTAGTTTAACTCATCGTCGCAAATTGCGCATCAGCTTGTAAAAATTGTTCAACCCACTGCAGCAATCATGATATAAAACCTGCACTTTTTTTATTTGTACTCAAGGTAATTATGAAAATCAAACCTCTTTTTTTAAGCCTAGCTATGGCAGGTATGTGCTCGCAAGCAATGGCCAGCGCTATTGATCAAAATTCCTACGCCAACCTTGATGATGTTATCACCACGCATTTAAACCTTGATTTAGACATCGACTTTGCTGATAAGCAATTGGAAGGTTTTGTTGAGCATACGCTACAGTGGCAAAATGCCAACAGTAAAAAGCTAGTACTTGATACCCGTGACCTTGATATTGATAAAGTGATGTATCAAACGGCAAATGGTAATTGGCATAAAGCTAGTTTCAACCTTGCTAACCGCGATGATGTTAAAGGCTCAAAACTAACTATTACCTTTAAAAATCAAGCACAAAAAGTTCGTATTTACTATAACAGCCGCCCAGAAGCGTCTGGCTTACAGTGGTTAACGCCAGAGCAAACTGCCAGTAAAACTCACCCGTTTATGTATAGCCAGTCACAAGCGATTCATGCACGTAGTTGGATCCCAGTGCAAGACACCCCAGCAATGCGTGTAACTTATAATGCGCGCATTCATACCCCTGAGGATATTCGTGCAGTAATGAGTGCTGATAATAAAGATGCTCTTTATAAAGATGGTGATTACCACTTCACTATGCCACAAGCTATTTCACCTTACTTAATTGCAATTGGTGCAGGTAACTTAGAATTTAAGGCCATGTCTAAGCAAACTGGTATTTTTGCAGAGCCGACTATTTTAGACGCCTCGGTTGCTGAATTTAATGACACCCAAGCGATGATCGACAAAACCAATGCCATGTACGGCGACTATGCATGGGGTCGTTATGATTTACTTATGCTACCACCTAGCTTTCCGTTTGGTGGTATGGAAAACCCACGCTTATCATTTATTACGCCTACGGTTGTTGCTGGCGATAAAAGCTTAGTTAATCTGATTGCGCATGAACTTGCACATTCTTGGTCTGGCAACTTAGTGACGAACGCTACATGGGAAGATTTATGGTTAAACGAAGGTTTTACCTCTTACGTTGAAAACCGCATTATGGAAGAGGTATTTGGGCGTGACCGTGCTGTTATGGAACAAGCACTTGATGCAGCTGGCCTACGTGCGCAACTTAAAACCATTGATGCCCCAGATACACGCCTTAATTTAAAACTAAATGGCCGTGATCCGGATGATGCGTTTAGCTCAGTGCCTTACACAAAAGGTCAGCTATTTTTAATTTACCTAGAAGAAAAATACGGCCGTGATAAGTTTGATGACTTTGTTAAGACCTATTTTAATGAGTTTGCATTTAAATCGCTAACCACTGCGCAATTTGTTTCTTACATCAAAGCTAACTTAATTGAAAAGTATCCAGGCGTAGTGAGCATGGATAAAGTAAACGAGTGGATTTTTCAGCCCGGTTTACCAAGTGATGCACCTAACCCAACCTCTGACGCGTTCGATAAAGTCGATACTGTAACAGCGAGCTGGTTAAAAGGGGATACAACTGCCGCACAATTACCCACTGCAAATTGGACTGTGCATGAGTGGCTACACTTTTTAAACAACTTACCGCGCGATTTAAGCATTGAAAAAATGACTGAATTAGACGGCGAGTTTAACTTAACCCAATCAACCAACGCAGAACGTGCGTTTGCATGGTACATGCTAGCAGTAGGTAATGGTTACCAACCGATTTACCCTGCGCTTGATAAGCATTTATCGGGTATTGGTCGTCGTAAGCTTATCGTGCCGCTTTATAAAGCGCTTATTACCAATGGTAAAAAAGATTGGGCACAAAGCGTATACTTAAAAGCACGTCCGGGTTATCACCCACTGGCACAAGGTACCATTGACGCATTATTTAAATAGCGTTATCAATAAATTAAAAAGGGCCAACTTGGCCCTTTTTTAATGCTTAATTATTTTGTTACTTTATCTAAAAAAGCCTGCCTTTCAGCGAGCGTTGCTTGTTGCCACCAAAAGTCGAGCATATTGGCAGCGCTTGGCATGCCCTTACCATTAATTGGCGCAATCGGTTTAATTGGGCGACTTGGTTTTTGTGGGCCGGCAGGGGTTTCTGAGGCCTGCTGATTAAACTGTGAACTTTGTAGTTGTCGTTCAGCTATCACATTTAATGGCTCAGCTAAGGTACTGCCTTTTGCTTTTAAGCTTACTTGCGGTGCCTCAGCAAATACTTTTGCTGCCACCGCATTTTCAGCACGATTAAATACTAAGGTGTAATCTTTACCTGCTTCAACGGTTACATTGACCCAAAAGGGCTCTGACTCAATCACTTCGTGATCGTCATAACCTAAATCATATAAATCTGTGTATTTAAGCTTTAACTGATAAGTACCCGGTGCTAACTCAACATCATCAACACGACTAAAAATCGAACTTTCAATGACTCGTTCACCCACTTGTAAAGGAACAAACTCCTCGGGAAAGTGAATGTTTTCTGCCAAACTAGATGCACTCACCAAGAGCGCCGCTACACTGCCTAATAATATTGATTTACGCATAATTACTCCTTTAGTTGATTTCAGTTTGACACTGCTGGCAAAATTTGTCATTAGTGGTATACATATTAATCGAAAAAATTAGAGTCATCATTATGAGTCAAGAGACTATTTTTACTAAAATTATTAATCGTGAAATTCCTGCTGACATTATTTACGAAGACGACCTAGCACTTGCATTTAAAGATATTAACCCTCAAGCACCCTTTCATGCGTTGATTATTCCTAAACAAGCCATTGCCACGATTAATGATGTCACTGAGGAAAACTCACATCTTGTTGGTCATCTATATGTGGTAGCGGCTAAGCTTGCCAAACAACTTAATTTTAGCGATGACGGCTACCGCGTGGTGATGAACTGCAATGAACACGGTGGACAAACCGTTTACCATATTCATTTGCATATGCTAGCGGGAAAAGAAATGGGCTGGCCTCCGTATCAAAACACTAAAAAAGTTGCGCTATAATCACTCATTAAATCCTGTATCTTAAAAAATACATTAAAAATACGGCGTTTTTCTTATATACCAAAAAAACAATTACTTATTTGCAACATTTTATGTTTAAATAATCGTAAATCGCACCTTTTCGCCAGTGAAATTGTTACTCCCTAATACAAAAGGTGTGCAGGGATCGTGGTAAGATTAATTAGCCAGCTTTATAAAAGAGTAAAATACATGAGCAGTTCAGCCTTTTTGTTGTTAGATGAAGAACCAATTAACACTATTGGTATTAACGTTTTAGAGCCTTTGTTAAAAACGCAGGGCCTAGACGTAACTACAGGTACGAATATTTTAGATGTTCCGGTAGGTACTCGCTTATTGTTCATTGAAACATCAAGTAAAGACGCATGGACTAAGCTAAAAGAGCAGCTCGTTAATTTACGCGTCAAATGCGATATTGTGTTGTTTAATTTAGATGAAAACCCAGAGCTTGCTAATCGTGCATTACTCAGTGGTATTCGCGGTGTATTTTACACCACCGATAATGCTGACGTATTAATGAAAGGGATTCGTTTACTACTTGAAGATCAGCTTTGGTATCGTCGTGATATTATGTGTAATGCGCTCAACCGTATGCTGCAATTTAACAAAGACGCACTACATAAGCTAACTGATGGCGATATTGAGCCAATCAAACTCACTAAACGTGAAAAAGCGATTATCTCGTTAATGAGTAACGGGTCGAAAAATAAAGAAATTGCTGAAGAGTTAAGCATTAGCCCACACACGGTTAAAACTCACTTATACAGCGCATTTAGAAAAACTAAATGCCGTAACCGTATTGAACTACTCTCTTGGGCACAACAAAATATTCCTGACGAAATTCGTTAAGGCTTATTTAAATAAATTTAATACAGGCACTTCAGGTGCCTGTTTTTATATCTTCTTTAAAAATCGCTGTTGGGGTCTTAATGCTCGACTCATTTACGCTTTATTTTGCCAGTATCGCTGTTATGACAGTGATGACGTTACTGAACTTTTTAACTTGGCGTACCAATAAGCATGTCCCCGGCACGTTACTTTATATCTCCTACCCTTTACTACTATTAGCCGCCATTGTGGGCTTTGCGCTCATAGGTAAAATCCCTGAAAAGCTTGCCATTACCTTTGCTAATAGCATGATGTTTTTAGCGTCCATTGTGCATTGCTTATCGCTGAGTCAGTTTTTAAATTATCGTGGTCGTGGTTTTAAATTTGTTTGCCTATTTACCGCTGCCAGCGCTTTATTGCTTGTTTACTTCACTTTTTTTCAGCCATCTATGCGCTCACGGGTTTATATTTCTGACTTTCAACATATTGTAGAAGCCGCTTTTTTACTATTTGTTTTTTTTAAATATGCGCGAAAACCTTATCCTAATGCCAGTATTGTTTACATTATTATTTTAACCTTGGTTGCAGCCAGTTTTATCACTCGAACTATTTTTATGGATCGCGTTGCACAACAAGATGCAATATTAAACCCATGGTTTGACTCACTATTATTTTTGAACAGTGTGATTGCCCCTATGTTTTATGCAGCCGGTATGGCTCTATTGTGTAATGAACGCAGAGAATTAAGGCTTAATAAACTTACCGAAAAAGCACACAAAGACTTAGAGATTCGCGGGCTCTTTTTATCAACTATAAGCCATGAAATACGCACCCCATTAAACGGCATTTTAGGCAGCGCACAACTGGTGTTAAACCAAACTAGCGACAGCCGCAATAAAGCTTATTGCGAAGCCATTATCAACTCAGCTGAGTCGCTCAACTTACTAGTAGATAAAGTACTGGAATACGCAAGCTTAGATCAGCATGACGAAGCCTTGTACGAAGAAGACATAGAATTCAAAACTTGGCTACAAAACTTATGCCTGCTGTTAAGTCCTCTGGCCGAACAAAAACAGCTTAAATTTGAGCTTGCCTGTAACATCCCTGATAAAGCCTGTTATTACTGCGACCAACAAAAGCTCAGACAAATCATTATTAATCTTGTTGGTAATGCGATTAAATTTACCGACACCGGCACAGTAAAAGTGCAAATTGATTTAATTAATGAAACTCAGCTCGATCATACTCTTAAAGTAAGCGTACTCGATTCAGGCCCGGGTATTGAAAAAGATGAAATTGATTACTTAACTGAGCCCTACATTCAAAGCAGCGCCGGTAAGGAAAAAGGCGGAACGGGGCTTGGTCTGGCTATAACTAGTCGCCTTCTCGATAAAATAAATAGCCAACTAGAAATCACCAGTGAGCTGGGAGTGGGTAGCGTATTTAGCTTTAACATGACACTAGCAATAGGTGAACTTAGCCTTGTAGAGCAGCGCCATCAAAGTAAGGATTATTTAACCGGACTTGATGTGTTACTTGTTGAAGATTTAGATTTAAACCAAAAAATAGCCGTTGAATTTATGGCTGACGACGAACATAAAATTAAGCTCGCTAAAGATGGCAAAAGTGCGATTGAGTTGATGAAAAAATACCACTTTGATGTGGTGTTACTTGATATGAACTTACCCGATTTAACAGGGCAGCAAGTGCTAAAAACACTCAAGCGAGTGGAGCATAAAAATCAGCGAACTCCGGTGCTGGCCTTTACTGCCAGTTTGAGCCCTGATGAAATAAAAGAATACTTAGCACTGGGTATTAAAGACATTGTTGGCAAGCCATTAAAGCAAGAAAAACTACGCCAAGCATTGAGTGATTCACAGTCAACACAAACAGCTAGCATTGCCGTCGAGCTGATTGATACGTTATACGATGAAACCGCAACAGAGACCTTAACAAGCTCTTTTAGTATTGACGAAGTATCTTCTATTTATAATGAGTTTATCCTATCTGCGCGTAATAAGCTGAGCCGTTGCCAAGCTTTATTAGAGCAAGACCCCGAGCAATGCATTAAGTTATTACATCGCCAAGCCAGCACCGCAATGCAACTTGGTTTTAATAGCTATGGACTGGCACTGAAAAAAATAGAACGACGCTTGCTTGATAAAAAGCCATTAAATAACTCATTAAATGAAGCCAGCACACTGTGGCAACACAGTTTAGAAGCCTATTTAAGGTATGTGCGCCAAGGGCTAGAGTAATACGGTTACGGGCTACCAAGTTTTACGACCGTAACAAATGATCAACCATATTTACTATTTATACTGTTATTTTCTACCGTATACATCATCAAATCGCTCTATGTCACTTTCATCCAATATGGCACCCGTTTGCACTTCAATAACAATTAAGGGTTCGGGCTGATTATTCGCTAAGCTGTGCAGTTGTTTTGCACCAATATAACAAGATTGGTCATGGGTCAGTGTTAAGCCTTGCTGGTCAATACATATATCTGCAGTACCTGAGACAACCACCCAATGCTCGGCACGATGCTGATGACGCTGGGTTGAGAGTTTTTCACCACTTTTTACGGTAATTTTTTTAACTTTAAAGCCGATACTTTCTATTAACGTACGATAATGTCCCCAAGGGCGGTAAACCACCTGATGATGCGCCAGTTTGTCATTTTGCGTAATTGCCAATTGCTTAAGTATTAAAGGCAAGCCTTCAAGCGAATCTTGTTTTGCAATCAAGGTGGCATCATGAGTATGTACAATCGCTAAATCGCTCACACCTAAAGTAGCAATTGTGTGCCCATCTTCGCTAATAACTAGGTTATTAATACTATTCTGTGCAATATGTTGCTGATTTTGACTGTTACCCTGCGAATCCTTTTCTGCAAGCGCAGCCAGTGCAGAAAAACTGCCGACATCGCTCCACTTTAACGCCACAGGCATTACCACTACATTATTGCTGCGCTCTAAAATAGCGTAGTCAATTGAGTCATTTGGGCAAGATTCAAGTGCATGGGCATTTGCTCTGGTAAACGCTAAGTCTTGTTTAAAGTCAGTGGCACTAGCAACACTTTTAGCAATTTTAGGGGCAAAGCGTTCCAGTTCTTTTAGATATGCCGCGGGAGTAAATAAAAACATACCACTATTCCAACTATAACCGCCCTCAGCTAAATAAGTTAATGCAGTTGCTAAATCAGGCTTTTCCTTGAACTGGTCAACTTCAAAGCAACAGGTATCTTTAATGGCTGCGCCCTGTTTTATATAACCATAACCTGTGTGTGGCTCTGTCGGCGTAATTGAAAATGTAACTAATTTACCTTGCTCAGCAAGTTTAATCGCATCGGATAACTGAGCCGTTAATGCGGTAAAGTCTGCAATATGATGATCGGCAGGCATCACCAACAAAGGGCCCGTGATATTATTTTTTAAAGCATAGTGCGCGGCAAGAGCGATAGCTGGTGCGGTATTTTTGCCTTCTGGCTCAAGTACTATGGCATAGGGTTTTGCAAATGCTGCCTGCTCTGCGGCAATAAATCGATGCTGTTCATTACAGACCAAAATAGCGGGATTAAAGCCCTCAGTTGCAACTCGTAATAAGGTACTTTGTAATAACGACTGCTGGTTATTATCATCAAGCAAAGATAAAAACTGCTTTGGCATTGCTTGGCGCGATAGCGGCCAAAGCCGTGTACCAATGCCGCCAGCTAAAATTACCGGTGTAATAAGGGTTGTATTCATAAAGCCGCCAATAAAAATATCAGCGGTTATTTTAGCACTTTATCGGCTGGGCGCTAATTTATACCAATGCAAAAGCATCGGCATCTAAATGTGCCGGAAATTTAGCTCTAAACTCATCAAGCGGCGCTTTATTTAACGTGATTGTTAATAATGCTTGCTGGTCATCATGCGCTTTAATCAGTGGCTCACCTTTAAAGTCATACACTGCGGTTCCACCGCTGTGGTCAATACCATTGCCATCTTCGCCAACCCGGTTTACGCCAACCACGTAGCACAGGTTTTCCATTGCTCGCGCCATTAATAAAGTGTCCCACACATTACGCCTTGCCGCAGGCCAGTTGGCAATATTAATCATCACGTCGTAGTCATTGTTATTGCGCTGAAACACCGGAAAACGTAAATCGTAGCAAACTTGCGGTAAAATTTTAAACCCATTGAGCTCAAACACTTTACGGGTTTGTCCTGGCACTACAAATTCACCCTCGTTACCCAAACAAAATAAGTGGCGCTTATCGTAATAGCTCACTTCTCCATTTGGTTGTACCCAATAAAACCGGTTGGCCTTTTTGTCTCCTTGGGTTACCAATACTGAGCCTGCAATCACTGCATTATGTTGTTTAGCTTGTGTTTTAAGCCAACTCAGTACTGAGCCATTTTCAGCCTCACCACAATCAAGGTTAACCGCAAATCCAGTGGCAAAGGTTTCGGGCAATACAATTAAATCTGGTTTATTGGTGATGTTGGCAAGTTGTTGTTCAAACATAGCTAAATTGGCTTTTTTATCGAGCCAATGCAATGAGTTTTGTAATAGTGCTAAAGTTAAAGTTGACATAAAATCTGCGCCGCCTCTATTAGGATTTGATCGTTTTAAGCAAAACATAAACGAATAACTTTATCGCCATTAGGCTGCTTGTATTGCATATCCATCGATTACCACAACAGTGGTCTCATTTAGAAACCTTAAGCATTCCTATTTTTGATAACGGCCATGATATTGACCGTTTAAGCTTATTAGTTAGCGATCACCATTTGCACTCACCGATTAAATTTGGTGTATTAATTCGCGATCATGGCTTATATGCAGTTGGCAAAAATATTGCTGAAGTGCGTCGCCACCTAGAAGCACTAGAGTTTTTGTTTAGCTGCGAATTAGAGCGATTAAAAATCACCGGCATTCGAGCGAGCAATACACCTCATCATCGATAACTAACAAGCAAGTATTTAATGGTAATGCTCGTACATTTTATCTAGCGGCTCAGAAAGGCCACTTTCTTGTACTATACGTACATGTTTGCGTTTTAATTCGCGAGCACTGGTAACGCCACAAGAATGTGCAATAAGCCCCGCACCGTAATGGATGTATTTATTATAATTTGCAACTCGCTGCGCTTTATCTTCAACATTCAAACCACGTTGTAAACGTTCATTATGCGTAGTAATTCCTGTTGGGCAAGTATCTTTATTACATTGCATAGCCTGAATGCAGCCTAGTGCAAACATATGCCCTCGGGCAGAAACTACAAAGTCGGCTCCTAGTGCTAATGCCCATGCGACTTTGGAAGGCACAATTAATTTACCCGAAACAATAATTTTAACTCGCTCTCTAAGACCATGTTTCTTTAATAGCTGTATAACTAAAGGGAGGCTTTCTTTAAGCGGTAACCCTACAGAATCTAATAAAGATTGTGGTGCTGCGCCGGTACCGCCATCCGCACTATCAATAGTAATAAAGTCGGGCGCGGACTCAATACCACGATGATTAATCTCGGCGAATAAACTTTCTAACCAAGTATGTTCACCAATAACCGCTTTAAAGCCTGTTGGTTTACCCGTTGCAGTTCTGATGGTGGTAAGCATGTCTAGAATATCGCTTGGATTTTTTATCTCTGGGTGCCCATTTGGGCTAATAGAATCCTGCCCTTCGGGTATGCCTCTTATTTTGGCAATTTCAGCATTCACTTTTCGCCCAGGTAACATGCCGCCTTTTCCGGGCTTAGCTCCTTGGCTCATTTTCAGTTCAAACATTTTAACTGCTGGATGCGCAGCAACGGCTTTTAGCTTTTCTGTACTTAAATTTCCCTGCTCGTCGCGTACACCGTATTTTGCGGTGCCAATTTGAAATACAATATCGGCGCCACCTTCTAAGTGATACGGACTAAGGCCGCCTTCCCCCGTGTTCATCCAACATCCTGCTAATTTTGCCCCCTTCGATAGTGCACGTACAGCCGGGCTGGATAGCGCACCAAAGCTCATGCCCGATATATTAAATAGCGAATTTGTGGTGTAAGGAAATTTACAGTAAGGGCCAAGCGTTATGTTGCTCGGCGCTAAGGCTTCTTCATCTAAGGTAGGAAACGCACAGTTCATAAACATGACTGTGCCTGTGGCCTCTAAACTTTGAGTTGAACCAAAAGCGGCCGTGTGATCAACATCTTTAGCCGCGCGGTAGACCCAACTGCGCTCGGCGCGATTAAAGGGCATTTCTTCACGATCGAGGGCAAAAAAATACTGTCTAAAAAACTCACCTTGGCGCTCAAAGAAATAACGAAAACGTCCAATCACGGGATAATTACGCCTAATAGCATGCTTTGTTTGCGTAACATCTCGAATATAAAAAATAGCAATTAATACAACCAGCAATCCCAATGCAACAATAAATAGGCTGGCAAACACATCGATACTGAACATTATAAACTGACTCATTACTTATCCTTAAATGCTAAAAAAGCGTGATGCCATCAAATAACACCACACTTTTATAGTTTCAAAATAATGCGCTTTTAGCTATCTGTTTTTGCTAACTCTGCTTGTATATACAAACGTATTTGTTGCTCAAGCACCGACAAAGGTACTGAGCCATGGCGCAATATTTGATGATGAAACTCACGAATATCAAATTGCTGACCTAATGCTTGCTCAGCCTCTGCGCGCAGACGTTTAATTGTTAACTCACCAATTTTGTAAGACAGCGCTTGTGCTGGCCACGAAATATAACGGTCGGTTTCCGTTTTTACATTATGTAATGAAAGTGCCGTATTATCAGCCATAAAGTTCATTGCACGCTCTCGACTCCAGCCATACATATGCATCCCCGTATCAACCACTAAACGTGCAGCACGCCACATTTCGTAGGTTAAACGACCAAAGTTGCTATATGGGTCTTGATAAAAACCAGCCTCAACCCCTAAGTACTCTGAATATAACCCCCAGCCTTCACCAAATGCTGATAAATAGGCATCTCGGCGATAGCTAGGTAAGCTTTCAAGCTCTGCATTGAGTGATATTTGTAAATGATGGCCCGGTACGGCTTCGTGCAGCGTTAACGCTTCTAAAGCATAGAGTGGTCGTTTATCTAAAGCGTACGTGTTTACCCAATAAAAACCGGCTTGATCATCACGGCTCGAACCTGAATAGCGCCCAGTAGTGTACTTAGGTGCAATATTGGCGGGCACCGGCGCTACGCCATAGGGTTTGCGTGGTAAGGTATGAAATAATTTAGGTAACTGTGCATCCATTTTTTTGGCAATGTACGCGGCCTCTTTTAATAATTGTTCAGGCGTTGTGGCGTAAAACTGCGGATCAGTACGTAAAAAGTGGATAAATTCTGCAAACGTGCCCTTAAAACCCACCTCTTTGATGACCGCTTCCATTTCACTGCGAATACGCGCCACCTCAGCTAAACCCAGCTCATGGATTTCTTTTGGGGTCATTTGTGTCGTGGTGTAATACTTAGCACGATTTGCATAAAAGGCTTCGCCATTAGGAGTTGACGAAATACCAATATCACTGCGCGCGCCAGGTAAGTATTCAGTATTAAAAAAAGTTAAGTAATCTTTATAGGCTTTAATAACTTGGCTGCTAATAATTGCTTTAGCTTGTTGTTGTAACGCTGCAAATGCACTATCACTTAAGCCAGCGGTATTGTTTAAAAACGGCTTGTAAAATTCAGACTGTGTTACATCGTCAACAATGTAGGCAGTAATAGAGTCTTGGTAGCCAATTAATACCGCTTTGGGTTGAGTTAAACCAACTTCTAATCCTTTACGCATCCAGCCTATGTTTTGCTCAAAAAAGCGCGGCACTTGCTGTAATCGCTTTAGGTAGTTTTGATAATCTTGTGCAGTTTTATAATCCGAGCTATTAACAATAAACGATAGGCTTGAATGAAAGCCATACTCTGACGTTAAAGGCATGTAGTGTGCGTTAAATACATATTCATCAACACTATTTTGCACTTGCGCTCGAATAATACTGTAGTTAATTTGGTTTTCGTCACTCAGCTTGCTCATATCTATTGCATCTAAATCAGCCAATAACTGCGTGTTTTTTTGATACTGCTGCGCTAAAAAGTCAGCTGATAAGTTAGGAAGTAAATAGCCATCAACACCCTCAGGATTACTGTACGGACTTACATTTTGGCGATGTTTTACGATATTTTCGGCCGTTTGCGTAAATTGCTGATTGGCGTTAATTGTAGTTAGCTGACACGCGCTTAATGAACACATTAAGGTGACACTTAATAAGGAAAGACGCATTTTTTTTGAAAGAGATAAATTCATAGTTATTGAGCTTAGTGACGTTACAGATGTGATAAACCTATCGTAGCCTAAATAAATAGCAAATAAATATACGACCAATTGCGAAAATATACGGTAGTAATCATTTTATTAACTTAAGTTAATACTTAACAATTAGAGTAATTGCTCAAAAAAACAACGGTTATTGAAATTATAGCGCCATTTTAGCCAACTACGACTCATTTTACTTTTAAATAACAGATATAATGATTATTGTATCTGTGCTTGGAAGCAAATTGCCTCATTGGACGAGTTTTATAAATCAGCATTTATGCGTATTTGGTTGGTAATTGCAAATGATGTTCCATGATTCCATGGCTATAGCACAAGAAAAAATGACAAAAGTATGTATGTTTTTAGAGCATCATGTTTTGCCTCCTACCCCCTTAAATTTTCAAGTTGTGTATACATACATTAGTAAAATCCATTTTGCGCTTAACAATGCTATTGATGAAGCCATAGATGCCCAACAAAATATTGATGAGCTATTTATTGAGCAACTCTATTTTGAATATTTAAATCAGGGTCATAAAACCGAAGTAGCAATGATTGAAAACGTCAATGGCGTGATCAACTCACTATCGCGAAATGCACAGCAAACCGAAAAAAAACTTAACGATTTCGCAGGTCATGTTAATGACTGCTTACATTCTTTAGATGAAAATAATATTGCTAATAGCCGCATCGCCTTAGAAAGACTTAATGAGCAAACGCAGTTACTGTTCTCGCAACAAGCGCAATTTAAACAAGACCTAAGTCAGGCAAAAAAACTACACGAAACAACTAAAAAACAACTCAATACCTTGCGCAAACAACATGTCATTGATCCGCAAACAGGCTTATACAAACGCCATTATTTAACTAAGCAAACACAATTATGGCTAAAACAAGACAAGTCAATTTCAGCAATTGCCATTCAAATTGATAATTTAGAGCATTTTATTAATAACTTTGGTGATGCAATTGGCGAAGTGATTTTAAATAAAGTAGCTAAGCAAGTTCAAAAGTATGTTTCGCAAAGTGGCTTAGCCGGGCGCTCTGCAAAAGACCAATTTATCGTTCTACTTGCTAACATTGAGCCCGAAACAGCTAAATTGATTGCAGAGAAAGTAATAGCTGGGGTCGAAAAGCTACGTTTTATCAGTTCAAAAAGCGATTTAAAACTCCCTCCCATTTCTCTCTCATTAGGGATTACGGAACAACAAGGCGACTTTAACCAACTAGTTAAAAGTGCCTCAAACGCGGCGTTTAAATCACGTGCATCTCAATAGCAAAGCACACTGTTCACACAATAAATTAGCTGATAAATCATATTCAAATTGCACCCTTGGTGCACAATCAAGTACACTAGTCTCTATTACCACGATAGAGATTAATCATGAACGAGAACCCTGAAAAGACCACGCATTTTGGCTATAAAACTGTTGCCGAAACCGAAAAAGCTTCTATGGTTGCTGATGTATTTCATTCTGTTGCGACAAAGTACGATGTTATGAATGATCTCATGTCTTTTGGTATTCATCGTTTATGGAAACGTCAAACAATTGCCAGCTCAGGTATTCGTAAAGGTCATCATGTATTAGATTTAGCCGGCGGTACTGGCGATTTAACTGCAAAGTTTAGCCAGCTTGTTGGCGAAACCGGTCAGGTTGTTTTAGGTGATATAAACTCTTCAATGTTAAAAGTAGGCCGCGAAAAGCTGCATAACTTAGGCCTTGTAGGCAACATTGATTACGTACAAATGAATGCTGAAGCCTTACCTTTCCCTGATAATAGTTTTGATTTAATTACGATTGCTTTTGGCTTACGTAACGTGACGGATCAAAATAAAGCATTGCGCTCTATGTACCGCATTTTAAAACCAGGGGGTCGTTTACTCATTCTTGAGTTTTCAAAACCAGAGCAAGAGCTTCTCAGCAAGGCGTATGATTTTTACTCTTTCAACATCTTACCTACTATGGGTAAACTAGTTGCTAACGACAGTGAATCATACCAATACTTAGCAGAGTCAATTCGTATGCACCCAGATCAAGAAACCCTTAAAGCGATGATGGTCGAAGCAGGGTTTGAGCAAGCGACTTATCAAAATCTAACTGGTGGCATTGTTGCCCTGCATCGTGGATTTAAATACTAAGGTTAGTAACTTATGGCGCTTGAAGAACACAGTAAAGAACAACCGGCTGCAGGCAGTTTTTTTATGCTACCGAGCTTTGTACTTTCGCTTATTGAGCAAGTATTAAATCAAGCACTTAAACTCGATCCGAGCTTACTCGATAAACTAAAAACGGTAGAGCATCAGCGCTTATTAGTTGAGGTTAGAGACTGGCAGCAAAAAATAACCATTACTTATGCCAATCAGCAGCTACATCTTTACACTGCATTCGAACATGCTGACGCTGATTGTATGATCAGCGCCAATATAGATACGTTGTTAGCACTGAAAAACCCAGCCATGCTGACTCAACTTATTCGCCAAGATAAGCTTGATTTACAAGGTGATTTAAACATAGCCCAAAGCTATAGTTCAGCTTTTTCAAGTGTAGATATTGATTGGCCAGAGCAACTAGCCAAGCATATTGGCGACGCGCCTGCACAACAACTTTATTTGCACTTGCAGTCGCTTAAGCAGCAAGGTAAAAAAGCAAAGTCTCAGCTCGACAGTACTTTTATTAGTGTGTGCCAAGACGAACTGGCAATCACCATTCACCCATTAGAGCTTGAGCAATTTAAACAACAAAATAGAGCACTAAAAGGCCAAGTTGCCGCCATTGAGCAACGTATTAACGCCCTAATTAAAGCCCTTTAACGCGCTAAGGATTTTTTGTGTCAACTGCCCGACTGTATTACATAACTAAAACCCTGCTTAGCTTCGGACTTGATGAGCTTATACCTAAACACAAAGTACCCTGGTTTGCTAAAATCGCACGTGGCAGCTTGTTTTGGTTACGCAATCAACACAAAGATAAACCCCCAGGCTTAAGACTTCGCTTAGCTCTGCAACAACTTGGCCCTGTGTGGATAAAGTTTGGCCAAATGCTCTCAACTCGACGCGACTTATTACCTCATGATATCGCATTGGAGTTAGCCTTTTTACAAGATCAGGTAGAACCGTTTGAAGGTGAATTGGCACAGAAAATCATCGAAACAGCATTAGAAATAGATAATATTAGCCAGCTATTTAGCGACTTTTCACAAACACCTCTGGCATCGGCTTCAATTGCTCAGGTGCATACAGCTACCCTTGTTGATCCTCAAGGTGAACCGCAAGATGTTGTTATTAAAGTTATACGTCCTAATATTGAACAGCAAATAAATGCCGACTTAGCACTAATGGAAAAATTAGCTAAGGTTGTTGGTAAGTTAATTAACGAAGCCAAACGCTTACGCCCTGTAGAAGTGGTTAAAGAGTATAAAAAAACATTACTCGATGAACTTGATTTAATGCGTGAGGGCGCTAATGGTATTCAATTAAAGCGTAACTTTGAAGGTTCAGAATCACTTTATATCCCTGCAGTATACAGTGACTATAGCCGCAGTAATGTTCTGGTTATGGAACGTATTTACGGTATTCCGGTGTCAGATACTGAAGCATTGATGGCACAAAACACCAACATGAAGTTATTAGCAGAGCGCGGAGTAGAGGTATTTTTTACCCAAGTGTTTCGCGACAGTTTTTTTCATGCGGATATGCATCCAGGCAATATTTTTGTCTCCCGCGAACACCCGCACAACCCTAAATATATTGGTATTGATTGCGGTATTGTGGGAACACTCAATAAAGAAGATAAACGCTATTTAGCTGAAAATTTCATTGCCTTTTTTAACCGCGACTACCGTCAGGTAGCACAGCTACATGTTGATTCAGGCTGGGTACCACCTGATACCAGCATTGAAGAGTTTGAATTTGCTATTCGCACCGTTTGCGAACCTATTTTTAATAAACCACTGGCTGAAATATCATTTGGTCATGTATTGGTTAACTTATTTAATACCGCACGTCGTTTTAATATGCAGGTTCAACCACAGCTCGTATTACTACAAAAAACTTTGTTATATGTTGAGGGCTTAGGTCGCCAGCTATATCCACAACTGGATTTATGGAAAACAGCAAAGCCATTTTTAGAAGACTGGGTTAAACAACAAGTTGGTCCGCTGTCTGTGCTAAAGCAAATGTATGCAAACTTACCGTTTTGGGCAGAAAAAATGCCTGAACTACCCGATTTAATTTATCAAAATTTAAAGCGAGCACCACACTCTCACGTACCTGCAGTTAAAGTTTCACATAAACCATTGGTTTTAGGGTTGTTTAGTAGTGCAGCGATGATTGTCTCAGCTTTATTTTATTTACAACACAACTTAATCGCTGCTGGCGTTGTCTTAAGTTGTGCTGTTATTGGCTTTATAGCGGCTTGGCGCTGCGCATAAACTAAGTGCTATTTGCCGCTTTGGGCGTATAATCAGCACTTAACCTTATTATTTTATGGCTTAAAAGCAGGAGAAAACCATGGGTTTTGGTGGTATTAGTATTTGGCAATTATTAATTGTACTTGCAATCATTGTACTTTTATTCGGTACGAAGAAACTACGCGGTATAGGTGGTGATTTAGGTGGCGCAGTAAAAGGCTTTAAAAAAGCCATGTCTGATGACCAAAATACTGAGAAACAAGCCAGCGAAGATAAAGCGGAACAGATACAAAATTCAGCAGAGTCAAAACCTGCCGATATAAATACAACTGACAAAACCAAAGACAACAACAAGGTTTAACCAGCATGGGAATGTGGGAGCTTGTTGTGGTATTTATTGTCGGCTTGGTGGTACTTGGACCAGAACGCTTACCTGTTGCTATTAGAACCGTAAGCCGCTGGGTAAAAACAGCCAAAGCAATGGCTAACTCAGTAAAAGCGGAAGTAAGTGAAGAGCTGCGTGTAAACGAGTTACATGAAAACCTAAAAAAAGCAGAGCAACAAGGTCTTAAAGATTTAAGCCCTGACCTACAAAACTCTGTTTCTGAGCTGCAACAAGCAGCGCAATCAGTTACTCACAGCTATAAAAAAGATCAAAGCCAAGCCACTAATAACCAATCAACAGATGACTCTAAGTAATTATGGCACTCTCTTTTTTCATGCGCTTAATGCAGGGTATAGAAAACAATGACTGAAGAAGTAAAGTCAGGGTTTGTCGCTCATTTAATCGAATTACGTGACCGGCTGATAAAATCACTATTAAGTATTTTAGTGATATTTATTGGTTTGGTTTACTTTGCAAACGATATTTATACGTTTGTGGCGGCTCCTTTAGTCGCTCATTTACCTAGTACTGCCACTATGATAGCAACAGATGTCACCGCGCCATTTTTTGCCCCCTTTAAACTTACGTTGTTTGTTGCTTTATTTGCTGCGATCCCTTGGATTTTACATCAAATTTGGGGATTTATAGCCCCCGGTTTATATCAGCACGAAAAGAAAATGCTCATGCCCATATTAGCTTCCAGTATTTTCTTATTCTATGGTGGCATAGCTTTTTGCTACTTTGTAGTACTGCCAATTATTTTAGGGTTTTTCACCAGTGCAGGTCCTCAAATGATGACCCTAGCACCGGATATCAGTAGCTATTTAGGCTTTGTACTTAAGCTATTTTTTGCTTTTGGTATTGCATTTGAAATCCCAGTTGCGATTATGTTGCTTTGTTGGAGTGGTGCAACAACCACACAAAGTCTAAAAGAGAAACGCCCTTATATAGTGGTCGGTGTATTTGTTGTGGCGATGTTTTTAACGCCACCCGATGTGCTATCACAAACCTTATTAGCATTGCCTATGCTGCTTTTATTTGAGCTTGGCTTAATTTTAGCTAAATTTTATACCGCAAAACCACAACAAGAATCTGAGGAATAATATGAATAAGCATTTACTTTCTTTACTCGCTTTAGCAAGTGTACCGGTTTTAGCCGCAACTCCTATTAATGAGCAAGCGTTACAAGCCTGTAGTTTTATTGAAAACGATTTTAATCGTTTACTATGTTACGACAACACTATCGCGGGAAAATCACTCACTCAACCAGCGCATAAACAACCACAACAATCTGTTAAAGCTAATGTAAAAGCTGACACGGCTGTCGCAACAGCACCTGTGGCTGCCAAGGCAAAAGAGTTTGGTTTAGAGCATAAAAACATTACTAAGAATACTGAAGAAACAATTTCATCAACAATAGCTAATGTTAAAAAAGCCCCTTATGGTGAGCTAATTATTACCTTAGAAAATAATCAGCAATGGCGTCAAATTGGTTCAGATAGATTAAGTCTAGACAAAGGTGACACTGTTACTATTAGCCGTGGCGTATTCAACTCTTTTTTACTTAAAAAAGCAGATCAAAACCGCTCAATTCGTGTAAAACGTACTCAGTAATGCAATACACGTTAATTGATGCTGGCGTAAATTTAACTAATCATCAATTTGATGGTCAGCATCAAGAGGTGCTCGCGCGGGCAAAAGAGGTCGGCGTTAAGCATATGCTAATTATTGGCTGCGATATAAGTTCAAGTGAGGAGTCATTTATACTTGCTGCACGCTATGGTCAATATGCTAGCGCTGGTATTCACCCTCATGATGCAAAAACAGCAACCTCTGAACTTGAACAACAGCTCACTAAACTCGCACAAAATGAGCAAGTTATTGCAATTGGTGAATGCGGACTAGATTACAATCGTGACTTTTCTCCAAGAGATGTGCAGCGTGATGTGTTTCGTCGTCAGCTCGCATTAGCTGAAAAGCTAAATCTGCCAGTTTACTTACATGAACGTGATGCCAGTGACGACATGCTTGCTATTTTAAATGAGTTTACTGTTCGCGGTGTACTGCACTGTTTTACTGGTGATGCACAAGCACTTGCAGGTTACTTAAACCTGGGTCTTTATATTGGTATTACCGGCTGGGTATGTGACGAACGACGCGGCAAAGAATTACAACAACTGATCCCTAGCATTCCCATTGAGCGTTTATTAATTGAAACCGATGCACCCTTTTTAATCCCTCGCACTGTCAAACCTAAGCCAAAATCAAGACGTAATGAGCCAGCATTGCTGCATTATGTTTGTGATACACTTGCTCAGCTTTATGGTGTTTCTGCTTGTGAAGTGGCAAAACATACGAGCGACAACTTTAACCGCTTATTTGGATTAGAGAAAAAATAATGCGAACCTTTTGCGCTTTGCTGGTATTCATTATGGTGTTTTATGCATCCTGTTTTCCTGCAAGTGCAATCGAGATAAATAGCGAATTTAATTCAAAAAAAATAGAAGATATTCATTATTCGTTTGCTCCTACCTCATTAGAAGATGCACGACAAAGTAATTTACAAGAATGGCTGCTACTTAATAATAAGCCACTTAATTTAGGCCTTGAGTCTCGACCTGTATGGATTCAATTTAAAATTAAAAATCAGTTATCGCAGCCGCTAATGCCCTTACTGTCACTAGACAACCCTCTTTTGAATGACGTTTCCCTTGCTCACTTTATGGGTGATAAACTACTCACATCAACTCATATAGGTGATACGCTTGCGCTTTCGCAAAGAGTAATCAAGAGTGAGTCTTTACTAGTCAAGTTAACTCTTCCCGCTAACAGTGAAACTACTGTGTACCTTAAAGTTAATAATGATTCAGGTATTGGGCTGCGCGTACCATTAACACTGTGGCAGCAAGACTCGTTACTAGCTTATAAAAGTATGGTGAATTTACTTTATGGATTACTAATTGGCTTTATTTTTTCTTTAGCGGTGAGTAGTCTGGTTTTATTTGCTTTTTCACGTAAACATTATTTTGCTTACGCTGGTTTAATTACGTTAATGCTCGGCTTCTTTTTAGCTTACTTAGGCGGATTTGGATTTCGTTATGCACCCTCAAACATAGCAGACCTACAACAGTTAATGCTGCCTATTTTGCTGATGCTGATCACGATATCGTTTCTTCCTTTACAGCGCCATGTTTGCACCGCTATTGAGTCTAATTTAGTAAAAGGGCAAACAATAATTACCGCACTATACGCATTAATTATTTTACTTATTTGGTTGCTTCCTACTCCCAGCGTAGCTTTATTTGCTATTTTGAGCATCCCTGTAATTTTAATTTATCATGTTGTCACAACGTTATTTTATTTACGTAAAAATCCCACTAGCCCCAATAAATCGCTCTTAATGGCACTTGGGTTCTTTTTAATTGTGGTTATTCATTTTTCCATTGCGTTAACAGGCTTCTACACTGTTACAAGAGCGAGCTTAATGCTCACCTTTGCAGCGTCTTTAGGTTGCTCATTTTGTCTAAGCTATACCGTCATAAAATTGTTTATATTGCAACGCGATGAGCAAGTAACAGCACAGCAAGCATTGATTGCACAAAGCGCCGCACAAGATGCGCTATTAAATGAGCGGATCGAATTACAAGAGCGCACCCGCCAAGAGCTTGAAAGCCAAGTAGATGAACGCACCTTTGAATTACAAGTCACACTTAGAGAGCTTGAAGATAAAAACCATGAACTTGAACAACTCAATATGGAAGATGCGCTAACTGGCATTAAAAATAGACGTTTTTTTGATAAAAAGTTACTTATGGAAATTCGTCGTTCGCGCCGTGAACAAACACCATTGAGTATTATTATGCTAGATATCGACAAATTTAAATCAATTAACGATAACTATGGCCACTTAACCGGCGATCAAGTTATCAGGGCGGTATCTGATACCATTAAACAACAGCTTAAGCGCCCACTTGACGAAGTAGCGCGTTATGGTGGTGAAGAATTTGTCATTTTACTACCTAATACTGATAACCCAGGTGCACTGATCATTGCAGAGCAAACACGCCTAGCAATAGCAAATAATACTGTAAATGTAGCAGGTACAATTATCGACTTTACCATTAGTGCCGGTGTTTATACCCAAATTGCCGATGACATTCATAACCCTGAACTATTTACTGATTATGCCGATAAGGCACTCTATTTAGCAAAACAACATGGCCGCAATCAAGTGGTTAATTTTTCAATCCCACAGTAGGAGCGTATACTTATGGCCCAATCTGGACTAGACCTTTTCCCATATACTCGCATGCGTAGAATGCGCCGTAACGATTTCTCTCGTCGCCTTATGGCTGAAAATCAGCTGAGTATTAATGATCTTATTTATCCTGTGTTTGTGCTTGAAGGTAAAAACCGCCGTGAAAGCATTGAATCAATGCCCGGTATTGAACGTTTATCAATTGATTTACTGCTAGAAGAAGCTAAAGAACTGGTAGATTTAGGCGTCCCTGCGCTCGCTATTTTTCCTGTTACTCCTGCAGATAAAAAGTCTCTACTCGCTGAAGAAGCTTATAACGATGATGGCTTAGCTCAAAGAACAGTACGCGCATTAAAAGAAACCTTCCCAGAGCTTGGCGTGATCACCGATGTTGCACTTGACCCATTTACAGTGCATGGTCAAGACGGCATTATTGATGATGCAGGCTATGTGATTAACGACGTCACTACCGAAATTTTAGTTAAGCAGGCGCTATCACATGCAGAGGCTGGCGCAGATGTTGTTGCCCCATCAGACATGATGGATGGTCGTATTGGTGCAATTCGTGAAGCTCTTGAAGCCGATGGCTTTATTCATACCCGCATTATGGCCTATTCTGCAAAGTATGCGTCAAGCTACTATGGTCCATTTAGAGATGCTGTCGGTTCTGCGGGTAACTTAAAAGGCGCTGATAAAAAAACATACCAAATGGATCCTGCCAACTCTGATGAAGCAATTCGCGAAGTGGCACTTGATCTTCAAGAAGGCGCTGACATGGTAATGGTTAAACCTGGTATGCCATACCTTGATATTGTTCGCCGTGTTAAAGATGAGTTTGGTGTTCCAACATTCGCTTATCAAGTAAGTGGCGAATATGCGATGCATAAAGCCGCTATTGATAACGGCTGGCTAAGCGAAGAAGCAACCATAATGGAGTCTTTATTAGCATTTAAACGCGCTGGCGCAGACGGCATTCTGACTTACTTTGCTAAGCAAGCTGCTCGCTATTTAAATAAATAATAACGACATATTGATATAAAAGGGCTTTATTGCCCTTTTTTATGTTTAAGGGCAGCACATATTTGGCATTTTTACAGCGTTCCCTATTTATGGGAAGTAATCACACTACATAGGTTCTGCCTTACCTAAAACCAAACACCCACTGTACATTCAACCTCAAAAATAACAAAAACCAAGTTTGTTAACATTCTGTATTCTATTTGTAATCATTTTTCATTACACTAAGCGTCCCATTTGGGGAAACAAAAACACGGGAAAAATAATAATGTTAAAAACAAAAATAACGCCTTTGGCGCTTGTATTAGCAAGCCTAAGTGCACCCGCTACCGCTAACCTCGTTATATCTGAGTACGTAGAAGGCAGTAGCTATAATAAAGCAATAGAACTATTTAACAATTCGACAACCCCACTGTCATTAGATGGCCATACCCTTAGCCTCTATTCAAATGGCAGTACAGATGCAAATAATACATTCGATTTAACTGGCGAACTTGCTGCAAATAGCACCTACGTGATTGTTAATGGTAATGCATCAGCAGAACTAAAAGAAAAAGCTGACCAACTCAGCGCCGTGACTAACTTTAATGGCGACGATGCACTGGTACTTACACAAGGCTCTGTGGTTATTGATAGCTTTGGCCAGCGCGGTGTAGACCCTGGTTCATTTTGGTCAGAAGGGGGCGTGAAAACACAAAATAAAACATTACGCCGCAAAGAAACTGAATTAAATGGGCGCACTGACGCCGATGATAGTTTCAACCCAAGCGAGCAATGGCTGCAATTTGAGCAAGATGACTTTAGTGATTTAGGCATATTTGCAGGAAATTCTTCACCTAACCCTGATCCAGACCCAGAACCTGAAGAGCCTTTATTATGTGGCGCTGAAAAAACATTAATTAGCAGCATTCAAGGCGAAGGCACAAGCAGCCCACTAGTTAACACTGTGGTTGAGTTTGAAGGTGTAGTAACAGCTGATTTCCAAGCAGATGATCAGCTCAAAGGCTTTTTTGTAAATTCACTTAATAGTGATGAAGATGCAAACCCACTTACCTCTGAAGGGGTATTTGTTTACTTTGCCACTACGGATGTTAATGTGGGTGATCACGTTCGCGTACAAGGTACTGTTGAAGAGTATTTTGATGCCACCCAAATTGGCAATGTTAGTCAAGTTGCTATTTGTGATACCGGCCTTTCAGCTTACCCAACTAAAGTCACTCTGCCCGTCACCGAACCAAGTGAATTAGAAGCGTTTGAAGGTATGCTGGTTACCTTAGAGCAGCCGCTTATTGTTACTAACAATTATGGTTTAGGTCGCTATGGAGAGCTAGAACTTGCCACTGAACGCTTATACCAAGGTACTCAAGTTGCACTTCCTGGCGCGGCTGCGAATGCGGTTGAAGCACAAAATCTAAATAAAAAAATACTCTTAGATGATGGCTCAACTCGTCAAAACCGCGATCCTATCGCTTATCCTGTCCCTGGGTTATCAGCAGAGAATACTTTACGCACAGGCGATACAGTAAATTCTGTAACAGGTGCGCTAGCTTACAGCTTTAGTACTTACCGTATTCACCCAACAACAACACCTCAGTTTATAGCAACCAATCCACGCACCGATGCACCAGAGTTAAACCCTGACGCTGATTTGCGTGTTGCCAGCTTTAACGTACTTAACTACTTTAATGGCGATGGCCAAGGTGGCGGTTTCCCAACTAGCCGTGGTGCTGATTCAGAAGCCGAGTTAATTCGTCAACAAGCCAAGCTAGTCAGCGCTATCAGTGCTATGCAAGCAGATGTGATTGGCTTAATGGAAATTGAAAATGACGGTTTTGGCGAATTTAGTGCTGTTGCTAGTTTAGTAAATGCACTTAATGACGCTGATAGTCAAAATCAATATGCATTTGTAGACTTTGGTGTTGATAAAATAGGCACCGACGCTATCACTACTGCACTTATTTACCGTGCGGATAAAGTGCAGCAAGTGGGTACTGCAGCAATTACTACCGATGCGCCTTTCGATTACAGTAACCGTGCACCTATTGCACAAAGCTTTAAATCTTTAGAGACAGAAGAAGTCTTTACTGTTGCGGTTGCTCATCTTAAATCTAAAGGTGGTTGTAGAAGCGCAACTGGTGGCAATGCTGATCAAGGTGACGGTCAAGCATGTTGGAATGAAATCAGAACTGCTGGCGCAAATGCATTTGCTGATTGGTTAAATAGTAAACCAACAGGGGTTGATGATGAAGATATCATTCTTGTTGGCGACATGAACGCGTATGCAATGGAAGATCCTATCCGTGCATTTGCTGATAAAGGCCTTAAAAATGTGGTTGCTGAGCTAGATAGCAACACTTTAGGTTATTCTTACAGCTTTTCTGGTCGTGCAGGAAGTTTAGATCACGCCCTAGCAAGCCCGAGCTTATTAAGTAAAGTAGTGAGCGCCAGTGATTGGCATATTAACGCCGATGAACCTATTTCACTTGATTATAATGTTGAATTTAAATCTGACGCACAGCAATCAAGCTTGTATGCTCAAGGACCTTACAGAGCATCAGATCATGACCCTGTTATTGTCGATATTCGTTCAACTATTATCGCGCCACCTGAGCCAGAACCTGAAGTAATTATTGGCGAAATTAATAATATTGGTGGCTGGTTTTGGTGGAAAAGCTACAGCTTTGAAATCCCGCAAGGTTACGACGAGTTAACCGTTAGCCTTGAAGGTGGCTGGGGTGATGCAAACTTATTTGTACGCCACAAAAGAAACCCAACGCTTTTCAGAAAAGATTGTGCTTCAATTAGCCTAGGTAATAGTGAAAGCTGCTCTTTTACCAATCCACAAGAAGGTAAGTGGCGAGTGCGTGTAAACGGCGCCATTCCTTTTGGTAATGTTAAGCTCACTTATAAAGCAACCAAGTACGTAGATTAATATCACATTGCTATTAACATAAAAAAGCCGCACTAGCGGCTTTTTTTATAAACAGCAAAAACACTTATACTCATTCACTTAATTAAGTGAGTTATATTAAGAACAGGAAAATTGTGTCGATAACAAAGCAAAAATTTCGTTTTTAATTATTTTTGTTGAGAAAACTTTAACGCAGCTAGCCTCTGGTTTATCCCCTCAAAATGATTAAGTCTTATTGCCGGTTGGTATTGATAGCATTCACCTGCTTGCAAACTTCAGACAATAAAAAACCCGCAACAAGTGCGGGTTTTTCAAAGAGTTAAAGTGCTAATTACTTAGCAGCATTTTTCTCTTTTTCTGCAGCGATTACAGTGTCAGCTACGTTTTGTGGACATGCAGCGTAGTGTGAGAACTCCATAGAGAACTGACCACGACCAGATGTCATTGTACGTAGTGAACCGATGTAACCGAACATTTCTGATAACGGTACGTCAGCTTTAATACGAACGCCTGTTAAACCAGCTTCTTGATTGCTTAACATACCACGACGACGGTTAAGGTCACCGATTACATCACCAACGTGATCTTCAGGTGTGAACACGTCAACTTTCATGATTGGCTCAAGAAGTTGTGCACCCGCTTTAGGGATAGACTGACGGAAAGCGCCTTTAGCAGCGATTTCGAAAGCAATTGCAGATGAATCCACGGCGTGGAAGCCACCGTCGAAAAGCTCAACTTCAACGTCAAGTACTGGGAAGCCAGCTAGAACACCTTCACCCATCATTGACTTAAAGCCTTTCTCAACTGCAGGCCAGAATTCTTTAGGTACGTTACCACCAACAACTGATGAAGTGAACGCGAAACCAGAACCCACTTCGCCTGGCTTGATGCGGTAATCGATTTTACCGAACTGACCAGAACCACCAGATTGTTTCTTATGCGTGTAGCTATCTTCGATTTCACGAGTGATAGTTTCACGGTAAGCAACTTGAGGCTGACCAACGATAAGGTCTACGCCGTAAGTACGCTTAAGGATATCTACTTTGATATCTAAGTGAAGCTCACCCATACCTTTAAGGATAGTTTCGCCTGAATCTTCATCAGTCTCAACTTGGAAAGATGGATCTTCTGCAACCATTTTACCGATAGCAACACCCATTTTCTCATTACCGCCTTTATCTTTAGGCTGTACAGCAATCGAGATTACTGGAGTTGGGAAAACCATTGGCTCTAGAGTTACTGGGTGCTTAGGATCACATAGAGTGTGACCAGTTTGCACGTTCTTCATACCAACGATAGCGATGATATCGCCCGCTTGTGCTGAAGTAAGCTCTTTACGCTCATCTGCTTGCATCTCAACCATACGGCCAACACGCTCAGTTTTACCAGTAAACGCATTAAGGATTGTGTCACCCTTGTTAAGCTTACCAGAGTAGATACGTACGAAAGTTAATGCGCCAAAACGGTCATCCATGATTTTGAATGCAAGCGCTTTGAAAGGTTCGTCTGCAGATACAATTGCATGCTCGCCGTTTTCGTTACCTTCTTCATCCATAAGAGGTTGAGGATCAACTTCTGTAGGTGCAGGTAAGTAATCAACAACAGCATCAAGTACTAATTGCATACCTTTGTTTTTGAATGCAGAACCACAGAACGTTGGGAAGAAAGCAAGGTCACGAGTACCTTTACGGATACAACGCTTGATATCTTCAACTGAAGGTACTTCACCTTCCATGTACGCTTCCATTAGGTCATCGTCTTGCTCTACAGCAGTTTCGATAAGCATCTCATGGTATTCTTCAGTTTTTTCTACCATGTCTGCAGGAACGTCTGTGATTTCGTAGTTTTCTGGAAGGCCAGTGTCATCCCATACGTATGCTTGCTTGTTTAAAACATCAACAACACCAACAAAATCATCTTCAATACCGATTGGTAAAGTCATGATAAGTGGAGTAGCACCAAGTACTTTTTGTACTTGCGCTGTTACACGGTAAAAATCAGCACCCATACGGTCTAATTTGTTTACGAAGATAATACGTGCAACACCTGACTCATTCGCGTAACGCCAGTTAGTTTCTGATTGTGGTTCAACACCACCAGAACCACAGAATACACCCACACCGCCATCTAATACTTTAAGTGAACGGTAAACTTCAACTGTGAAGTCAACGTGTCCAGGAGTATCGATAACGTTAAAGCGGTGATCTTTCCAGAAACAGCTTACTGCCGCAGACTGGATAGTAATACCGCGCTCAGCTTCTTGATCCATGAAATCGGTAGTCGATTCACCATCATGAACCTCACCTGTTTTGTGGATAGTACCTGTAAGCTTTAGGATACGCTCAGTAGTTGTGGTTTTACCCGCATCAACGTGCGCGAAAATACCAATGTTTCTGTACTTCGATAAATCTGCCATTAATTTTACTCTTAATAAAGTCGATAAATTATTCGGCGGGAGTATAGCATTACTTAAAGCGAACATCACCATAGAAGTCGCTTAAAATGCAATCAATTTATAAAAAACTTGCTTTAAAGATATTTCGAGGTAAGAGATGGACTTAAAAGGGGCTTGTTATAAACCGTATTTAAACGACTTAAGCCTTTATCAGCGTTATTGTTGAACATTAAAAGTGCCATTAAGTGGTGGTATGAAGCAAATACAACTTTTTTGTCATATGCATTTTATTAGTAAAGTAACCCAAAACTCATGGTTTTAACCTTGTTGCTAATAACTAAATTGCCTGCTGTTTTGGCTTTAATTTCTAACAAAGCCAGGTCAGTTATTACTTTATAGATACAGGCAACACCGGTTAGTGACAGGCTACTTTTGCCCAATAGCTTCGCTTCAGCTTATTTAATAGTAGCCATAAAGTAGTGTTTTCCCCGCAACATGAAATCCGTTTTACAGCCCTTACTTTAGTACTATAAATGAACAAAAAGTTAAAATAAGAATTATTTGCATTTAGGTGTTGACAACTATATAAATCTAACTGATAATCAATCTCAACAAGAAGAAAGTACATTGCTTTTTGTGACGGTAAAGTTCATTTGTTTCTCGACCCTGAAACAACGTGTGGCTCACGTTAAAGCCAAGATTATCTGTAATTAATCACAACGCCCCTTGATATTGATTGCAGATAATCGTCTATTACTTACTTGCTACATTGCTCATATCGGTGACGGTTGATATGAAACTAAAAAGCCCTTACGGGCTTTTTTTATGCCTGTAATTTAATATAAAGCCAACATAAACTTAATGAGAACTATTTTCATTAAGGTGTTGACAGTCACTCAAATCTAACTGATAATCACTATCAACAAGAAGGCATGCATTGCTTCTTGTGACGGAAAAATTCATGTGTTTCTCGACCCTGAAACAAACGTGTGGCGCACGTTAACAGCTATGGAAACCTGTTATAAACCACAACGTCCCTTGCTGTTTATGACCTGTTTCCGCCCTACTCATTTACTTGCTACATTGCTCATATCGGTGACGGTAGATATGAAACTAAAAAAGCCCTTACGGGCTTTTTTTATGTCTGTAATTTAATGCGTAAGGCTTTAACCTACGCTTTAAAAATTAACGGCGGTTTTTTCGTGCACGTGCTCGGCGTTGTTTTTTCTCTTCTTCTTTGGCTTGCTTTTTCGCTTCTGCCGCCGCGCGCAATCCAGCTACCATTATTTCTTCCTCTTCACGCATGGCAGGTGTCTCCATGGTAATACGACCAATAATGCCATCTCGTAATTCATTAATTAGAATTTCTGACATTTTATACGTATCGATTTGGTTGCCACCGCGAATACAGCCACGTTTTTTACCCGCCATTTCAACAAATTCCCAATCGCTTTCTGGCAATTCATCTAATTTATAGCGCGCTTTTAAAAGCTCAGGATAGGCATGTAATAAATACTCAGCGGTGTAGCTTGCCACTTCTTCGTACTCAATAGCGGTATCACGTATTGCTCCGGTTGCGCCTAAACGATAACCTGAGTTTTCGTTTTCTAATTTTGGCCACAGCATCCCAGGCGTATCGTAAAGCATAATGCCATCATCAAGTTTAATACGTTGCTGCGCCTTAGTCACTGCAGGCTCATTGCCGGTTTTAGCCACTATACGTCCAGCAAGTACATTAATGAGCGTAGATTTACCTACGTTAGGAATCCCCATGATCATAGCTTTAATTTGCTTATCGGCACCGACTTTATGTGGTACTAACTTTTTACACAGCTCATTAATACGATGCACCTCTGCGGCTTTATCGTTACCAAATGCAATCGCTTTTACGCCGTTTTCTTGCTCAAAGTAATCCTTCCACGCTTGGGTCATTTTAGGGTCAGCTAAATCGGCTTTATTCAATATTTTGATGACCGGCTTACCTTCACGCAAAGTAGCCACCATCGGGTTTTCGCTACTGTAAGGAATGCGCGCATCTAGCACTTCAATGATCACATCCATTTGTGGCATTATTTCTTTAATTTCATTTCGGGCTTTATTCATGTGCCCAGGGAACCACTGGATAGCCATTTTTAACTCCTAACATATAATTTGTAGCTATTTTAACTGGCAATTCATTTAATTGCGCTATACTGGCGCAAATTTTTTCAGATTAGATATTATGGCTCTCAAATCTACCATTATTAAAGCGCAACTATCGCTTAGCGATATGGACCGTCACGTATACCAAGACTTTAATTTAACCTTGGCACAACACCCTTCAGAAACTGAGCAGCGTTTGATGATCCGCTTACTAGCGTTTGCACTTAATAGCTGTGATGGATTAGAGTTTACTAAAGGTTTATGTGCTGATGATGAGCCGGAGCTTTGGCATGTCAATTACAGCGAAGAAATAGAGCTGTGGATTGAGCTGGGGTTACCAGATGAAAAGCGCCTTAAAAAAGCCTGTAATAAAGCTAAAAAAGTAGTTTTATATACCTATGGCGAGAATAACCAAGCTATTTGGTGGCAAAAGCATCAGCCTAAATTGTACGAGTTTAAAAACCTAAGCATTTTTAGCCTTGATTATGCTGCTACTCAATTATTAGCTGCGTTGGTTGATCGTAATATTAAATTGGCTATTACCATTCAAGATGGTGAAGTTTGGGTTAATACCGACACCACTAACATTGAGATAAAACCTCAGCAATTAATGTAACTAGAATAGGTTATACCAATTGCATTAAATTAGTTATCCATTATAGCTACAAAGAAATAAGTCGATAACAAGGCGAAAATGATGACATATAGTTGTTCTATATAAATAATTTTTAACGCAGGTAGCGGATTATTTAATATGTTTTTAATAAAATTGGTATTAGGGGGCGTATGAAAGTTAAACGCGTTATTGTTTTACATGGCTTGTATATGTCTGGCTTGGTTATGCGCCCGTTATGTTCACGTTTGGAAGAGTCGGGGGTTAAAGTTTTAAACCTAACCTACAATACTCGTGACCCTAATCGAGATGCTATTTTTACGCAAATAGATGAGTTTATTAGCGATGAGCCTTCTGCTTTAGTCTGCCACTCTATGGGGGGCT
Source organism: Pseudoalteromonas sp. Scap25 (assembly GCF_013394125.1). Lineage (GTDB taxonomy): Bacteria > Pseudomonadota > Gammaproteobacteria > Enterobacterales > Alteromonadaceae > Pseudoalteromonas. The sequence continues at coordinate 3,258,626 of NZ_CP041327.1, forward strand.
TAGTTGCCCGCGCCTATTTAGAAGCAAACTCAGCGCCAAGTCATCATGTTGAAAAGGTGATCACCTTAGGGACGCCACATACTGGCAGCCATATTGCTGAAAAAATGCAGCAAAAAGGGTTCGAACTATTATTAAAAAATAGTGTTGAATTTTTACTGTCTAAGAATGGTGATTGGCCTTTTAAAGCCAAGCTATACAGTATTGCCGGCGACTTACCGATTGGTTTAATGCCACTCATTGTAAAAGGCAGCCGCTCTGATGGTACCGTACTGCTAGATGAAACCAAACTTAAAGGTATGGCTGAACACAAAGTGTTTCACTTAAGCCATACCAGTATGATTTACTCTCGCCAAGTCGTTAATTATATTCTTGAGCGCTTGAACGAGGACATTTAGTCCTCGGCTGCAGCGGCCACTTTATAGCTGATCAAAAATATAATACCCAACACCAGCGGCATTGGTGCAGCGATATAACCAAATGTATCAGAGTTTGCAAAACTCGCACCCGCTAAGTGCGCAACTAATCCAACAACAAACGCGACCAAAGCAATACCAATAACGATGAGTTCAGCTTTATTCTCTTTACGTGTTTTAGCTTCCATTATTTCTCTCCGCATCTAATCAAGTAGCCCCTTAACTTAATAAAAGTACTCTCTATCAAGTTGGGTTATATTGATTATGCGCTTTACTTGTGCGCGTTTTTTGACCTAAATCAATAAATAAAATAAGTCTGCGCTGCGCCTGTCAAAAGCTTGTTTTAGATCATATTTTATACTCAGCAAAGCACTAAATTTTCTGCTCATGGTAGTATTTCTATAAACACAACCCATATCTATTGAACAGCGTTAGTTAATTTATTTATAAAACCACAGATACGCTGATAGCTTTTAGCTATGGCATCAATATGTATAAACGATTTTATTCATAGACGATTATGAGCAATACTTATTTCAATGAACAATATTTAAAAAATTCATAAAAACGGTTATTTAAGGAGCAAGGTATGTCGCAAGTAAATGCAATTGGTTTAAACAGTACAAAAAGTGAAGATATTATTAAGTCACTGAATACACTTTTAAGCAGCTATCAAATTCAATATATGAATGCCCGCGGTTTTCACTGGAACATTAAAGGCCGAAACTTTTTTGAATTACATTTAAAGTTTGAAGAAATTTATAACTTACTACTATTAAAAGTAGATGAAATCGCAGAACGTATTTTAACGCTTGATGGTGCACCGCTACATGCGTTTTCAGATTACTTAGAAGTAAGTGAAATTAAAGAAGCAAAAGGGATCAGTGATGGAGTTACCGCTGTAGAGAACTTACTTGCCGGATACAGCAGCTTAATTAAAATGCAGCGCGATATTCTTGCACAAGCCTCTGAAGCGGATGATGAAGGTACCGCATCATTAATGAGTGATTACATTAAAGAGCAAGAAAAGCTAGTGTGGATGTTAAAAGCCTACCTAGATTAAGTTATTTTAAAAATAGAAAGCCTCAGTCATTACTGAGGCTTTTTTGTCACTGTACTATTACTATGACAATGCGATAAAAAAGGCCATTTCTAATGCTTTTTCTTCTAAGCTTTTAAAGCGACCCGATGCGCCACCATGCCCTGCATCCATGTCAGTTTTAAACACTAAAATATTATCATCCATTTTATATTCACGCATTTTAGCCACCCACTTCATTGGCTCCCAATATTGTACTTGTGAGTCATGCAAGCCGGTTGTCACCAGTATATTAGGGTAGTGTTGCGCGCTAATATTATCGTACGGTGAATACGCTTCAATAATCTCGTAAAAATGGGGGTCGTTTGGGTTACCCCATTCATCATACTCATTTGTTGTAAGCGGAATGCTTTCATCTAACATGGTGGTGAGCACATCTAAAAATGGCACATGACAGCCCACTCCACAGTAAAGTTCAGGCGCTTGATTTACCACAGCTCCCATTAATAACCCCCCAGCACTGCCACCAGAGGCAAACACTTTACTTTTGTTGCCGTATCCTTGCTCAGTGAGCGCTTTGGTTACATCTATAAAGTCATTAAAGCTATTTTGTTTATGCTGTTTTTTACCATGTTCGTACCATGAACGCCCTAGCATTTCACTACCACGCACATGCGCAATCGCATAGACAAAGCCACGGTCGAGTAAGCTAAGTGACGTACTCGAAAAACTAGGATCTATGGTGATCCCATACGCGCCATAACCATATTGAAACAACGGATTTGAACCATCTTTTTTAAAGCTATCTTTACGATATACCAACGACACCGGCACTTTTACCCCATCTCGAGCGCTTACCATAAGTCGCTCTGACTGGTAGTCATCTGCGTTAAAATCACCGAGTACTTTTTGTTGTTTAAGTAAGGTTTTTTCACCGGTGGTTAAATCAACATTATAAAGCGAGCCAGGAGTCGTTAAGCTCGAATAGTAAATGCGTGCATGGGTTACACTTGGCTCTGGGTTCATCGCAATAGCGGCGTAGTAACAAGGATCATCAAACTCAAGGTTCATTCGCTCGGCGTTTTTATTAACCACAACAAAACGTGCCTGGCCTTGTTCGCGCTCGCTAAGCACTAAAAAGTCGTTAAATAATTCAACGCCTTCTAATAATACATTTTCACGATGAGGGGTATGTGTTTGCCACTGGCTTTTATCAGCAATGGTGCTGCTTGTCGCGGTCATTAATCTAAAGTTTTTAGCTTGCCAGTTAGTCACTATATAAAAAGTATCACCAAGCTTATCAATATCAAATTCATGGCCCTCTTCACGCGGTATTAAAGCAGTAAACTCACCTTTAGGCTGATTGGCGTCAAGTATCCACATGTCGTTAGTTTCTGTGCTAGCTAAATCAATAATAATTAAGCTTTCATCACGACTTTTACCTAAGCCCATAAAAAAGCTGCTGTCTTGCTCTTCGTATACCAACACATCTTGGTGTTGCTCACTCCCTAGCTCATGTCTAAAAACTTGATAACCCAATAAAGTTTTTAAATCCTTTTTTACATAAAATACGGTTTTATTGTCGTTCGCCCAAACAACCTGCCCCTCGGTATTTTCAAGTACATCGTCGAGCATTTTATTATTGTTCAAATCTTTAAAGCGAACCGTGTAAATACGTCTGCCGTCAATGTCCTCAGAGTATGCCATTAATTGCTCATTGGGGCTCAGCGCCACTTCCCCTAGCTCATAAAACTCATAGCCGTTGGCAAGTTCATTAACATCAAGTAGTAACTCTTTATCAGCCATTACCATACTGCTGCTGCGATAATGGCGTGCATATTCATCATCTCCGCGAACCTCTGAGTGATACCAATACAGGCCATCTTTTACCGGTACAGTGTTATCATCTTTTACAATACGGCCTTTAAGCTCTTCAAATAATGCACTTTGTAATGGCTTAATGGGGGCTAACTGCTCATCACAATAGGTGTTTTCTTGTGCTAAATGCGCGAGTATTTCGGCATTTTGTCGTTCATCATCGCGCATCCAATAATAATCATCACTACGTGTTTTTGCGTGAGTTGTCAGCGCATGAGGTTGCTTTTTAGCAATAGGAAAATTAGGCAATAAGCTTAAAGAATAATCAAAAGAAGACACAAAAAAAACCGCTTAAAAAATAACAATGGCGGCCAGTTTATCATAAAAATAAAAAAGCCCACTCATAGTTGAGTGGGCTAAAGCGGTATAAATTCGATAACTAAAAACTACGTGCATTTTATTGTTGTCGTTATACCTAAGGGAAGTTGATTTACTGTATTTGCTGCCAAGCCATAGTCCAGCTTTCGCCAACTCCAGGCTCAAACATAGTTTTATGCTTATCTACACGGCAAAACTCGCTAAATGGCCATGCCTTACACTGGTATATATGCCCAGTTTTTGGCTGTAGTACTTTGGTGCCCGCACTATACATATCACCATTTTGAGGATAAATTGCGTCGTATCCGAGGCTATTTACAACAACTAATTTTTTATTTTTTTCAGCGCGATTAAAATGGACCACCGCGCTACAAATACCACTACTTTCAAGTGCAAATATTTTGTTATGTCGATACGCAACAACCAATCCTTGCTCTGTCATTCTGCCAGCGCACACCAGCGGAATGTGCATATTAATATGCTCAACTACCAGTAAACTCCAGGCATGGGGTTCACCCTGCTCTGGAGAGAGTATTTCATAATCAAAAGCTAGCTGAGATAATTCGCCATGCTCATCGTAAAAGCTCACACTAACCGTATCACCAACAAATAGCTGGCTATACTGATCCAGTCCAAGACAACCAATAGTTAACCATTCTCCACACGCTAATGATGAATGTATAAACACTGCAACACCTTAAAGAATCAAACGTCGCCCATATCATATGGCTTACAACAGGCAAACTAGCTCGTAGGCTAATATGCGTTAACCAATATCGAATGATTTTAATTCGCAATGTTGCAACAATCAAACAAAAGAATGTAATCAAAGTTTAAAAGTAGTACTTAAGTTTAAATTTGCAAGAATAAAAAAAGCCAACCGATTTAACGGTTGGCTTTTTTATTCAACTGCATGATATGTGTGGTATTAACTCACACTCACCTTTTTACTTGCAAACGGGCGTTTAATTAGCGCCCCAATATCAGTTAAAATAATATACAAACACGGCACCAAAATAAGGGTGATTAGTGTTGCAAACATAACAGCAAAACCAAGTGCTACCGCCATCGGTATTACAAATTTAGCTTGTAAACTAGTTTCAAACATAATCGGTAATACGCCAGCAAAGGTAGTAATTGAGGTAAGTAGTATGGGTCTAAAGCGTGCACAGCCTGCTTCAATAACCGAATCTTTTATACTAATACCAGCACGACGCGCCTGATTAATGAAATCAGTCATTACTAATGAGTCATTAATAACTACCCCAGCCGCGGCAATTAAACCAAAGCCCGACATTAAGCTAATGTCTAAGCCAAACCAAAAATGCCCCCATATTGCGCCCGTTAAACTAAATGGAATAACCGACATTACAATTAATGGCTGAGAGTAACTTTTTAGCGGCACGGCAAGTAATATGTAAACTAAAATCATACCGCCAGCAAAAAATAGTAACTGCTCATTAGCTTGAGCTTGTTGTTCTTCAATTGCGCCACCGAGTTCTGACTTAACGCTTGGGTATTCATCTAGTAATTGTGGCAGTAGGTTTTCTTTTACTTGCTTAACCACTTCTCCAGGTTCAATCACTTCCTCATCAATATTGCCATATACATAAACAGTACGATAGCCGCCTTCACGACGAATATAACTAATACCTGGGGTTTCAGTTAACTCAACCACATCTCCTAGCAGCACTTCCCTACCTTGTGGCGTGGTGATAACCGCGTGTTTAAGCGATGAAAACGCTTCACGGGTAAGTTTAGGGTAACGTACCATCACCCGCACTTCTTCACCGCGGCGAATAACACGTTGCGCCTCACCACCATAAAAACTCGCACCTACTTGATTTGCAATTGAGGCCAAATCTAACCCTAAGTCAAAAGCGACTGGTTTTAAGCTCATTTGTACTTCTTTGCTAGCAGGGTCAATGGTAGAGCTTATGTCGAATAAGCCTTCTTGTTGCTGCAATAATCCAATAAAGCGACGCCCGGCTTCATTCAATGTATCAATGTCAGAGCCATACAGTAAATAGCCGAACTCACCGCCACTACCGCCGCCTCCACCGCCAACATCATCTTGAATAGTTAACGATTTAACACCTGCAATATTTGGCATAGCTTCACGCCAGCGGCGCGAAAGCTCAAAAGCATTATAAGGGCGTAAATCTTCATCAACCAATGGCGCTAGTAGTTGCGCCTCTGTACGACCTTGATTAAATACCAATACATCGCGAATCATTTTTTGCCCTTCTTCGCGCGCTGTTTGCTTATCTATTTCAAGCACCATGGCTTCGATTTGGCGAATAGCATTAATAGTTTGGATGTCTGATACGTTATCGTTCATCTCAAGATTAATTTGCGGGAAGTCATGCGGCACTTTAGGTGATGGGATCATTCTCACCTGATTAGACGATATTAACGCAAAGGTGAAAATTAATAGCGCAACAAAACTAAATAGCACCGTCCAACGCCACTTTATACAAGTAACAATAAACTGCCTATACGGCCCATTTACAAAACCAAAAAAGCGCTTATTAAAGCGCGCTCGCCAACCGTCAGGGTTAATAGGAGAAAAGTGAGTATGCGCAATGTGTGCCGGTAATATCAGCTTAGATTCAATCAAGCTAAATATTAGGCATAATATTACCACCACTGAAATACCTATAAAAAAGGAACTTTCAGGCCCGCTTGAAAGCGTAAATGGTGCAAATACCGCAATGGTTGTTAGTACACCAAAGGTGGCAGGGGTTGCCACTCGTTTAGCGCCATTAACTACATTAACAACACCGCCGCCTTTTTTTTCTATTTCTGTGTAAGCACTTTCACCTATGACTATGGCATCGTCTACCACAATCCCCAGCACCATAATAAAGGCAAATAAAGACACAATATTAATCGTGATACCAAATAATGGCATCAGCATCATCGCACCTAAAAAGCACACTGGTAAACCAATCATTACCCACAGTGCAAGCTTAAAACGTAAAAATAACGAAAGCATAAGGGCAACTAAAATTGCACCTTGCAGTAAATTAGCTTTCATCATGTCTAAGCGCGCATTTAGGTAATAAGTAAAGTCCATTAATGGCTCTATACGTACACCCAATGGCAGTTCTTTATTTTTTTGATCAATATACGCTTTAACCGAATCAGCCACCGGAATAATATTTTGATCTTCTGTGGCTTTTACCGATAAATAAACCGCATTTTCGCCATTAAATTTAAAGTAACGTTCACCTTCAACAAACTGATCTTTGATAATAGCGATATCTTGTAGCAACACTTTGGCACCGTTCGCGCCAATTTTTACCGGAATTTGCCTAAACTCTTCACCAGAATAAAACTGATTTTCTACTCGAACCGAAATAACGCCAGCATCAGTTTTTAGTTGTCCGGCTGAAAAATTAGCCGAATAGCGACGTACCGCATTTGCTACATCCGATAAAGTTAAATTATATTGGCGAAGTGTGTCTGGCTCTATTTCTATGGCAATTTCATCCAATGGCACATCGTTTACCACTAAAGATACATTCGATAACTGCAGTAGTTCGTCTTCAACCTGGTTCGCTATTGGCTTAAGCTCATTTAACGGTAAGTCGGCAACTAATGTCATACCAATTACATCTTGGCGAAACTCTATTTGGCTAATGGTGACTGGTTCCATTCCCGCAGGAAAAGTCGCAATACCATCAACTCGCAGTTTTACTTTATCGAGAACGTCGGTAAGTTCTGCGTCGGTGTTAATTTCAAGGGTGGCAGAACCGCCATTACGAAATGCGCGATACACCCCTTTTTTAATTTCGGTAATATCTTTTAACGACTCTTCAACTTTTATTAAGATGCTTTCTTCAATTTCCTGTGGCGACGCCCCAGGGTAGTTTGCATTCACCGTAATATAGTTAACTTCTATATTCGGAAACATTTGTCGCTGAATAGTAAAATAGCTTATAAGCCCCATGACAATGATAAAAAACATCATCAAATTGGCAGCAACAGAGTTGTTAGCAAAATAAGCAATTAACCCTGTTTGTTTACTGGTATTGGGTTGCTCTGTGTTATTCATAACTCACCCTACCTTAAAGCTTTTCAATAGATGCATTGTCTGCTGCATCCGTACTTTTAGTCTCTGTCAAACTAGCTACCTTTACTGCCATCCCTTTTTGTGGATATTCTGGTAAGGTAGTAACAAGCTTGTCGTTGGCTTCTAAGCCATCACTGATATAGAAGTATTCACCTTCTTCACGAATTACTTTCACCTTGCGTGGCTCTAATTGCTGCTCATCATTAACTATCCATACAGTTTGGTTATTTACTAACTCTTGCGGTAAACGATAAATATTATTGAGCATAGTACCGGCAAAGTTTACTTGTACATAGGTGCCAAATTTAATTGCAGGTTGCTGGTTAGTAAGCCCATAAGGGTCTTCAATTCGAATCACTAGACTACTCATACGGGTCGCGTTATCTACAATCCCTAAGTCGCGATCTATCGCTGCTTGGCGAGTAAACCCATTTAATCCTGTTTTAATAACAGTTGCCTTTACCCCTTTAACGCGTTCAGGTAAAAACACACTATCAAAGCCTGCAATAGGAATAATCACCTCGGCCGTTTCAATATTATTCAGCTCGGCAACTTGAGCGCCCATAGTGACAAACTGACCAACACCTACATTACGACTCACCACTAGTGCATCATATGGTGCGCTCACTTCGCAATTATCTAAATCGCGTTGTGCCCTTTTTAATGCAGCTTGCGCCGATTTAACAGCGGCCTGCGCACTCAACACTTGTGGTTTACGTAAAAATAAATCTGTACGCGCTTTATTTGGGAAACGTTTTGCTTCATCTTCTGCAACTTTAGCTTGCGCTTGCTCTTCAATTAACATCGCTTGCGCGCGGGCAAGTTCAGCCTCGGCTTGCAAAACTGCGGCTTCGTAGTTATCTTTTTCAATTGTAAATAGGGTTTCACCGCGGCCCACAATCCCACCGGCTACAAAGCTCGGATGCCAGCTAACTACCTCACCGGATACTTGAGCTGAAAGCTGGGTATTTTCAAGCGGCTGCACTTCACCATAACTATTAATAATAACTTGATGATTATTTGCGGAAACGGCTTCAACCTGCACCGTTGGACGGGTGTCTATGACTTCTTTTTTATCTGACTCTTTTGCAATCGCATTAATTGCAGCAAAACCGGCCACACCTAATGCCAATGCTACGAACGGAAAAATCCACCTAAGTACATTACCTTGCATCTTTTTTTACTCCCAAATTACTATTAGCACCATGATACCAAAGCTTAATGAAACATTAACGTGACATTTGTAAGCAACTGTTACAAAAAAGTATAGGCAAGGTCTTGCTCGATAAAGTATAAACCCTTAGAAAGCCTCGTGGATTCGCTCTATAAATGTATTGTTACAAATTTTTACCATTATAAATCATAAAGCTAAATACTTTGAGTTAGTATTTAGCAAAGATGCTGTGCGAAACCGCATGACACACCGTACAGTAAAATCATATTAACAACTACAAAAGACAAACTATGAAATTAACCGCACTTACCTTGGCGCTTAGTATAGCGCTTGGCAGTAGCTATACTGTTGCTGCCGAAAAAAAAGAAGAAAAAGAGCCACACACATTAAGTGAAATGATTGAAGGCCAAACCGAATTTGTTGGCATTTTTAATCTTTACCAAGATAAAAAAACCGGCGACCACCTAATGGTAATTAACGAGTCACAACTCGATACTCCTTTTGTTTATTTTGCACACACCATTGACGGCGCGACTGATGCGGGCCACTTTCGTGGCGCGTACCGTGAAACAAAGTTAATCGAATTTAGAAAATACTTTGATCGTATCGATATTATTAGCAAAACCCCGCGCTACTTATTTAACGAAAATAGTGCGCTAGCTAAAGCCAGCGAGGCAAACATTAGCGAAGCAGTACTTGCAAGTATAAAAATAGAAAAGCAAGAAGAGGGTAAAATAGCCTTTAATGTTAACAAGCTATTTTTAAGTGAAGCCCTGCATAAAGTATCGCCAACACCTAATCCGAACGATAAAAATGCTAAAAAGCGTTTTAAAGTAGGTAAATTAGATGATAAAAAATCACGTATCATCAAACAGCGCCCATACCCTAACAACCTAGATCTGGTGGTTGATTATGTTTTTACTAATAGTAGCCCAACCGTTCGAGGCTCAGGTGCGATAAGCGATCCACGAAGCGTGTCAGTAAAAGTACAGCATTCATTTGTGGCTTTACCTGAAAATAGTTATCAACCTCGCCTTGATGATGCGCGCATTGGTTATTTCACCAATCAGTTTGATAAAATGACATCAACTGACTGGGCGCCATATCAAGATGTAATTAAGCGTTGGGATCTACAAAAGAAAGATCCAAGTGCTGCACTTTCAGAGCCAGTAAAGCCAATTACTTGGTGGATAGAAAATACCACGCCTATTGAGTGGCGAGATACAGTACGTGACGCTGTACTTGCTTGGAATAGCTCATTTGAAAAGGCTGGCTTCAAGAACGCACTGGAAGTAAAAGTACAACCTGATGATGCCGATTGGGATGCTGGTGACATTAACTATAATGTACTGCGTTGGACTTCATCGCCTAAGCCACCTTTTGGTGGATATGGACCAGCATTAGCTAACCCGCTAACCGGTGAAATTTTAGGCTCAGACATTATGCTTGAGTTTGTATTTATGAAAAACCGCTGGATATACGATACGCTTTATACTCAAGGCACTATGAGCCATACCCAACCAGGAAGCAACACTGAGCTTAATTGCTCTTTAGGTCATGAATTACAACAAAACCTAATACTTGCAAAAGGCTTAGCGAATGGCGCTGATATTGAAGATACTGAAATGTTACGCCAAGGCTTAACTCAGCTGGTTTTACATGAAGTAGGGCATACTTTAGGTCTTAATCACAACATGAAATCTTCTATTTTGTGGGATGAGAAAGAAGTTCACGACAAAAGTAAAACCCAAGGTATAGTAACCGGCTCAGTAATGGACTATGCGCCAGCAAATATAGCGCCAACGGGTGTGACTCAAGGCGATATTTTCCAAACTAAACCCGGTCCGTACGATGATTGGGCAATAAACTACGGCTATAGCGCAGCACTTAAAGATGAAGCAGCAGAACAAGCTCGTCTTGATAAAATACTTGCTCGCTCAAGCGAACATGCGCTTGCCTTTGGTAATGATGCCGACGATATGCGTGCACCAGGTCGCCATATAGACCCTCGCGTGATGATAGGTGACTTGTCGTCTAACCCTGCAGCTTACGGGGCAGATAGAATGGCCCTGATCAATACACTCTTTTCAGAACTTAAAGATAAAGCCACAGTAAAAGGCGAGTCTTACCAACAGCTTGTTACTTCTGCTAACAGCCTATTTGGCCAATACCGTGCACAAGCAGGCGTGGTATCTCGTCAAATTGGTGGGGTTTATGTAGAGCGTGCTGTCGTAGGTGATGAAAATGCAGCTAAGCCTTTTACACCGGTGCCACTTGAGCGCCAAACCCAAGCAATGGCTATTTTAGCTGAGTATGTGTTTGCTCCAAATGTACTGCAAAGCATGCAGCCTTTGTATAACTTTATGCAGCAGCAGCGTCGTGGGTTTAATCATTATGGTAAAAACGAAGACCCTAAACCGCATAAAATGATTTTAGGCATGCAAAAAGGTGTGTTAGCGCAACTACTGCATCCTGCTGTGTTACTACGTATTTCAGACACTGCTTTATATGGAAATGAATACAGCCTTACGCAATTTATGGAGGATTTAACTGCAAGTATCTTTGTTGATAACAAAAACGCTAATTCAATCAGTCATAACTTACAGATTGAATACGTAAATCAGCTTATTGCAATTGCAGGCTTAGAAAAAGCAAGTAAATACGATAACTTAGCGAAAACAGCCGCGCTATATCAGCTAACTCAAATAGCCGATCAAGATGTTGCATGGGGTGCAGACACCGCAACCAAAGCACATAAAAAGTATATTGATCGCTTAATTAGCAAAGCGCTAGAAGCGTAAATAACACTGACTAAACCAAGGCCACGTTTTACGTGGCCTTTTTTACACTAATTCAAAGGTAAATAGTACCTTTTAGGTATCTTACCGCATGACCCGTTAATGTCACTGTTGTACTGCCCACTTCACAATGTAACTTCCCACCCCGTTGTGAGGCCTGATAAGCACTTAAAGAGTTTTTGCCAAATTGTTCTGCCCAATAAGGGGCAAGCCCGGTATGAATTGAACCGGTCACAAAGTCTTCATCACCACCACTGGCAGGCCAAAAATAACGAGAAATAAAGTCATACTCAACACTCGGTGCTGTTGCAACCACATCTAATGGGGCTAATTTTTTTAGTTGTTCATTGGTTGTTTTCAGATCTACAACCTGCTGCTCATTATCATAAATAGCAAAATAAGCTTGGCGGTTTTTCAGCACTTTAATAGGTTGTATAGACAGGCCAGCTAATAAAGCATCAGGGATAAGCTGAACCTCTTCAGGGGCTTGTTTAGGAAAGGTCATAGCAAAGCTGCCATCGTTATTTTTATTAACAATCAGTTTGCCCACCGCCTCTGCGCTAAAGCGCACCTGCGATATACTATGTTGCTCACAAAGCACATAGGCCGCAGCCAAAGTAGCATGGCCGCAAAAATCAATTTCCATTAACGGCGAAAACCAACGTATCGCAAAGCTTCCATCAGCCAACTGACAAGTAAAAGCAGTTTCAGATACGTTATTTTCAGAAGCGATATTCAGCATAAGATCATCACTAAGCCACGACTCTAGTGGGATCACAGCGGCATAGTTACCTTTAAACAGTTCACTGCTGAACGCATCGATTTGATGGATAGTTAATTTCATAGTGGGCACTTTTTATTTATTGGTCACTCAAAGTGCCACAAATGAAATTAACGGTCACTATAATTTTATGCCAACACAGGACGTACGCGATAATACTGCATACACGCAAACTGCACCGCATTAGTCAGTAATATCATAACAAACATTAGTATATGCGAAGTACTTTGCACAGGCATAGCAAGCTCTGCAAACAAACCACAGATACCAGCTATAAATTGTAAACTAAAATAGCGAGCACTAAGGTTACTAATATTCCCTGTGCGAAGTGTTTTGTAGGTTTGTGGCATAACTCGTACTGAACTCATGATTAAGCCCACATAGGTTAAGCCATTAAGTACCACAGCGGTATCTAAGTTGGGGTTAAGTAACAACAAAAATGGCAATAACGAAAAGCTAAGCATGCCAAGCAACTGCAAATTTTGACGCTTAGCGGCATTATAGCGAGCAAAAAAGTATAAAATTAGTCCGCTTAAAAAGCCTGTCGCAAAAAACGGCAAAGCAATATAAAAGCGAGCAAAGTAAAGATTGTAGCTAATAAAGTACACACTTTGCGCTAAACCAAATGTCATCATTAACAGTGATACACCTGATACACTGCGGTTTTTTATAATTTTATTGAGTAACGGTAAAAAACTAAAAACCAAAATAAATACTGACAAAATAGGCAAATAATACGCCAAAGCAAACCTCGCTCGTTACATTGTTGTTAATGAAAAGGAAGAAATAAAACATTTTTTAAACATTTGTTTTTAAAGGCTTTATTCATGTGCGCGCATTGTAGGACTGGCTAGCTTTTATACAAGCTTCACACCAACTTTAATTTCCTCCTGTGGCAACCTGAGTATACAAAAACCGTTACTAAAACTTCACAGTCTCACCCTTTTACAATTGCAACACAAATGATAACTGTTATCATACGCATATCTACAGATTAACATGCAAGCCTAAGTAATGAGAAAAACACTGTTTAAAGTTCATAGTTGGTTGGCGCTAATTGCCATTATTCCGTTAATTGTTATTAGCATTACTGGCAGTGTTTTAGTGTTTAAAAGTGAAATTGATGGCCTACTGATGCCAGATAAACACTTTGTGGTACAGCAACAAGCTGCACGTTTGCCTATGGACTCATTAATAAATAAAGCCGAAGCAGCCTTTCCTGAATATGTAGTAGGAAGCTGGGAGCTTTTTAATAACAGCACCGCTGACCGGCTTTATTTGGTTAAGCGTGGAACTGACGATTGGTATAAGTTGCATTTAGACCAATACACAGGAGAGGTTTTATCAGAACCAGTAAGCACCACTCATTATTTTACTGACTGGTTTTTAGAGCTCCATTATACTTTTTTACTTAACGACTTAAAAAGCTTACCAGGGCAAACAGGTACCGTATTAGGCTTCTTTTTTGCTCTATTTTTATTAACTTTAGGTATTACTGGCTTAATTATTTACCGCAAATTTTGGCAGCGACTATTTAGCGTACGCTGGCGAGCAACTTTGCAGATAGTACTAAGCGACATTCATAAAATGACTGGAGTATTAGGTTCACCTATCCTTATCGTTTTAGCGATTACCGGTGGTTATTTTAATGGCGCTGTGTGGTATCACGAAGTAATAGAACACGCAGAAGAAGAGCACTACACTATTGCAAATAAATTATATAGTGACGACATTTCTTTTGAGCGCATTCTTAATGATAGTAAGCTGCAAATACCCACTTTTAACACTACTTTTTTAGTTTTCCCGCGAGAGCCTGATGAAAATATTACTCTTTATGGCGAAGTAAATACCAGTAATCCACTTACCAGTGAATACGCCAATACCATAACCTACAATAAGCAAACAGGTGAACACATGGCTAACTGGGATATTCGTGAAACCGGAGTTGGTTGGCAAGTAATTGATAGCTTTAGAAAACTACACTTTGGCTATTTTGCTGGGCTTATCAGTAAAATACTTTGGTGTATTGTTGGTCTTAGCCCTGTATGGCTGGCTGGTACAGGCTTTTATTTATGGCTTACACGCCGTAAACGTAAAAAGCAATCACACAAAAATCGCTTAAGTAAGCATCGCACTGTAAGTGCTTGATTATAAAGTCACCTCATTGTAATCTTAAAAGTCACAGTGAGGTGATTTATGAAATATCTAGTTTTTACACTTAGCTTTTTTTTAGCTGCATGCAGTAGCACTCAACCAGCAGTGCAAATTAAAAAGGTACAGCTTACACAAGTAATTAACCACTCTCTTTTCAAGCGTGTTGAAACCCCTAATGAACACAGTGTTTTTGAGCTTCCAGAACCTGAAAAAGAAAAGTTTTTAGCTTATGCACAGAAGCGCTTAAATGAGATACGTGCTGATGAAATTGTTTTTAACTACCTAGAAAACCAGCTTACCAACTTTAAGTATCACGGTGATACACTAACATCCAAACAAACTATTGAACGCTCACAAGGCAACTGTATTAGCTTAGCTATATTGACACAAAGCTACGCCACGCTTTTAGATCTTGACACCAGTTTTCAAGAAATGACCAGCGAACCTGTGTATGCCAAAGAGGGAAGTTTAGTTTACATAGCCAACCATTTTAGAACCAAAGTTTACGCACCGGAAGAAGAAACTGATGATAACTTTATTGTATTTATTCGCCCAGGCACTTTAATAGATTACTTCCCAACCCGCGGCAGCTTTTATGCTGGCAGCGCCACCTATAATGATTTACTCAATAAGTTTTACAGCAATTTAGCGGCGGAGGCATTAGCTAAAAATAAACTCAATACAGCCTACTCTCTTATTTTGAAAGCTAATTCTTTTACTCCTAACGATCCTGAACTGTTCAATATTACGGGTATATTACATCGCCGTGCAGGCGATTTAAAAAGCGCTCAACTGATTTACCAAACCGCACTAAATAGAAACGATATAAGTATAAACTTAATCAATAACTATCGGCTACTCGCAAAAGATCTTGGCAATACAGAGCTAGAAAAACAATTAACAAGCCAATTAATTAATGAAGAAAAAGACCCTTACGAGCTATTGGTTATTGCTAAAAACAATCTGCAAGAAGGAAAGGTAACTCAAGCTAAAAACCACCTTGAGTCAGCAATTGCAAAAGCCCCATATATATCAGAGCTTTACTTAGAGCTTGCAAAAATTCGTTATCAACAAGGTAAGTCTAAACAAACACAAGCCTTGCTTGAACAAGCCATTAAATATGAGCGAGACAATGAAAAGCTCAATATATACCAAGCAAAGTTAGCATCGCTTACTAAGCCAAAGTAGGTTGCTTTTGGGTAATACATATTTAAAAGTGTATTACCCATAATATTAAAGAGAGTAGTAAAAGCTTAACCACGCGCGCATTTCATCTTCAAAGCTGTCACCTTCAACACGCGACAGCCCAGCATTAAAAGTTAGGTCGTTTACGCCTGCAGGCCCCATCCCAAAGCTAAAATCACCTTGGTATTTTAAGCCATAACTTTGTGCATAAACGCTGTTGTCTAATTGATGTTGCTTGTAATAAAGCCAAGGCATGCCTTCTTTAAAGCTGATGCCACCACCATAACCTTGGTAACGCTCTGCAGTTGCACTGTAATAAGGCAGTTCAGCAGCAAGCACAAACTCGCTACTTTGTTGCTGATTAATCAGGTTAGAGCTAAACCCACCTAAAGCTAAAACACTATCGTCTCGCTGTTTTTGTTCAAAGCTCACAAACATGGGAATATTAAATGCTTTACCAAATACTTTTGTTGCCAAGTCATAACCTTGCCAATGACTATTGTGATTCCGCCCATCATAAATACTGGCATAAATACTCTGCCCTATGGCAAATGATTGGCGGTCATGTTGCCATTGCTGAGCAATACTCAACCGTGTCCAATTTTTATGGCTATTTTTATAATCTGTATAGTTATAAGCAAGCTCTGGGGTTAACTGAAGCTGGCCAAATTTCAATGGATGGCTTATTGCAACAAAACCACCTCGGGCGTCAATATCAGCGTTTAAGCTAGGTTGATATTGATGTGATGTACCCAAATTATAATCAAATAGCGCAAGCTTAAACTTTGTATTTAACGCATTGTATTTTGCTTGTACAAAGCCTCCATGTAATGCACCGTCATGCAAATCAATGTTATAACCCGCTTGTAAATCAAGTTGCTTTAATAAGTCGCTACTTTTTATACCTACGCTTAGCAAACTGGTTGACGCTGAATAATACTGTGATCCCAAGGCAAACGTCGCTTGCTGATCAAGTACTGCGTAATCGCTTTGCTCTGCTGTCTCATCGGTATATATTTTTGCCGGTGGCAGAGTATGCTTATTTACCATCAACAATGGAGCTTCACTGTTTACAGCGAGTTCCGTCACGGCTGTGCGGTCTTTTGTTGTTAGCGTTTTTACATCAGGGCCATCGGCATTAATAGAGAAATAAAGTAGTGAACCATCTTCAGTCTCAATCGGGTATGCAAGCGCTTCTTGCCCGTTAGTTAAGCGGGTGAGGGTATTATTTTTTATATGATAATTATAAATATCAGTTTTATTATTTAGGCCAGCAACAAAATAGATAGACTCCCCATTTTGACTAAAACTCGGCTGGCTTAAATATTGATACCCATTAGGCATTGGGACTGACTGCCTAGTATCACCGCTCAAACCTTGTATATACAATTGCCAATTTTCGTTTAATGACGCTGATAAATAAGCTAATTTTGTTTCATCGGGGCTTAGGGTCGGGTAATCGTACGTCGTTTTTAAGCTCTTGGTAAAAAGTGGCGTGATTGCTTGTGTATTAAGATCGACTTTTACTAATTCAGAATACCCAGCTCTTATTTGCTCACCGTAAAGTGTTTCACCATTGCGGGTAACACTAAAACGACGAATACCAGCCAGTTCAGTGAGTTGTTCGACGTTGCCAGTATCTATGTTATAGCTAAAAATGTCAGACACTTTGTTATAAGTCCCCGACTCCTCACTACTGTAGGCATTAAAATAAAGAGTGTTATTGCCTACCCACTGCGGATTGGCAATACCTGCTCGATTTATTTGATTTAATATTTGTTTTTGTTCGCGCTTAAATACACTTGGCGCAGTATCAGGAATATCCTTAGCATCATCTTCAAGTAATTGCTTTTGTGCTTTAGTAAATTGCTGTTGCGCTTTAGTGTTGTCTTCAGTGCTATAAATTATGAGCTTGGTATTACTTTTTTTATCACGCTCCACTATGGCAATTTTGCTGCCATCACCAGAAAGAGCGGGGTTGCTAGCGTATAAATCAAGCTTTAACCAAAGCTTGCTATTAAGTGGTGACTCGGTTTGCTCTTGTTGCATTGCTTTGTAAGTGAACTCAGCAATAAATCGACGATATAGCTTGGCAGCGCTTTGCCCGAATACACCAGAAAATGCGTCGTCAAAATCTCGAGGCTTAACCGCCCGCATACGAACCCATACATTATCGACCAGCTGCTCTGAGTAATTTTGCTCTAGCCAGTATAAAAAACGACTTCCCATTAAATACGCCATGGAGCCCGCCATAAAGCCTTCATCACTATTTAGTTGCCCATAGGTCGGAAGCGCTCCTTGCTGAGCAAACTCCCTGAGTATTGCCTCAGAATAGTTATCAAAGAGCCGCCCTCGCCCTGTCATTTTAGACTCAATTAAGGTGGCGTATCCTTCAGCTACCCAGCGCGGTGTGTCACCATAGGTTAAATCGTAAAGATCCCATACCCCTCTAATTTTTTGTTGCCACTCGCTGCGAGTCGGCTGCGCTAAATGAACTAAGTGAATGTACTCGTGCAGCACTAGTAATTGCTGCCAGCCCGATGAGTTTGAGATTACTGTGTCCGATTGTGGTGGCGTAGTAAAAAGCGCCATAACAGGATTATTAGAGGTTGGTAAGGCAAAGCCATTAGCTGCATTTAAAGGATCAAATACCACCACATCGACGATTTTATCAAGGGCACGGTTTTGTTGCTCAAGCACTTTTGTACGGACAATCTCCAGCTCCACCGCGGTCGATTTAGCAAAATCAGTATGTTCACTGCTAAAGTGAACATTAAAATGCTCAGTATGAATGGTTTGCCAATTGGCTGCGAAGCTTGGTGCAGCCAGTAATAAGGCTGATGCAATGAGTGACTTTTTCACAATAATCCCTTAAATAGTGCTTTTAATAATGCTTAGAGTATTATTAAAAGGGAAAAACGGGCAGTAAAAAAGTGTAATAAAGCATGTGCAAATGTGTATTTACACCTGCCTTATTATTTAACCTGAACTTTAGTTATTTTCAACAAGGGAAGTTACATCCAACTACGAGAATCTGACTCAGCCTGCATAAGTGTAAAATCTATAATGAAGTCAGCATCTTGCTGTTTTAAATATGGGACATACGCACCGCCTGCAGCAAGTTGTATATACAGGCTTTTTAAGCCAGAGCGACGCATAAAAAAAGTGCTCACACTGCGAGCGCTTTGTGCTTTGTACAGCTCAAATACTCGGTAATGCACGCCAATCATACCTTTGCGCACCACCATATAAAAACGCCCATCTTGTTGATGAAGGTAATACCCATAACGTTTATATGATAAAAACACTAACGCGGCTAATACCAAAAATAATGCTAATGAAATTAATATATTAAGTTGCATAAAGCTAACTAAAAACCCAGAAGCAACGCTCGGTAGCAAGGCATAAAACACCATATTTTTATATAGCAACGCCCTTTCTACTGCTTTGAATGCCAACTTTTTACTGTTAAACCACGGATAAATCCACTGACACACATTATCAACTTGCTCCTGCGTGAGCACAGGTAACACTAAGGTTTGTTTATTCTTTTTCGCCATATTTGCAGCACCGCCGCTGCTGGCTTGCAAACATTCCACTGTAAAGCGCTTTAATAGCCTGGCAACTAGGTTTTGCTTAATAACTATAGATTGTACTTTATCTAAACTAATTGACAGTTGATGGCGCTCTAACAGCCCTGCAATACGTTTAAATTTATTATTTTTAAAGTAAAGCTGATAGTTATAAAAGCGAATGAGCGACATAGTCACCGATAAAAACACCGCAATAAATACCAACACAATAATTAAAGTAATAACCGCAAATACCGCTGCATTAGCCATCATACCGAGCTCTTGCTGATAAAAACCCTCTATTTTTGTTATAAACTGCTGCTCTAAAAAATCGATAGCCACATTTATAAAGGGAGCAATGGCCGCAAGCGCTAAAATTGCCATGTTCGACATTAAACCAAACTTAGCTATTTCTTTATTTGAAATGAATAAACTATTTTCATTCTGATTTTCAGCATGAAGCTGCGCTGTATTAGCCTCCTCGGTTGATGGTTGCTGCTGCGCTTTATAGTCAAATACCTGTTTGCGCATTTGCTTGGCATAATCACTGGTTACTCCAGGCAATACAGCTTCTTGGGCAACACTGCCGGCAGCATCAAAAATGCAATTAACTAAGCCTACTGGAGTAAAATAAAAGGGTTCTGCTATGTTTACATTTTGCACCCGAGAAAACTTTAAGGTGAGTCGCTCTTTTTTAAATACGCCTTTATTTAGTAAAATTTCATGCTCGTCAGTAATACAAAAACGAAAACTGCGGTAATACAAAAAACAATAGACGAGCAATGAAGTCAGAGCAATCGTGAGCCCAACTTGCCCCCAAAATAGTTTATTTTCTACTTGGGTAACAAAAACCACCAACACGGGCAGTAAATTAAATAAGCCATCTTTGATAAACCGCACACTAAAATGCATCACAAAATAAGCCAGTGCCCAGGGCGACACTTTTTGCCAATTAAGTGAAGATGACGTTATTTGTGTAGCATCAACACTCACTGGCAGTAGCCTCGCTTGTGGTTTCATCGTGGCGATAGCTTTGTACAAATTGACGAATATTTTTGCACTTTTCGTGGGTCAGGCCGCTAATTTGTAAATCAGCACTCATACCACCTGCGCTGTAAAGCCGTAAACTGGCTAAACCTAGTTTTCGCTCTATTGGCCCACGATGTATTTCAATATGCTGCACTCGTGCTAACGGTAAAATTGTCACCTGCTGCCAAATAATGCCTTTTTTAAAAGCAATATCATGGGTACGCAACGCGCTGCCCTGTAATTTTATGCTGAACACGCTATATAACATACACAGTAAAATTAATAGCGGAACAGCAACCAATAAGTAACCTTGCGCCATGGCTGCAAAATCTGTATTGAAATAACAAACTGCCGCTAGCACTAGGCAAAAAGGGATAAAAAATAACAACCAATTCAACTGTGCATGCAATAATGCTTTATCGGCAAGCGGTTCAAACTCTATGCTTTGATGTTGCGGTAGGTCGGTTATTTGTTGATTCGTAAACACGCTTCGCTCCATTGGACGTATTGGCTTTAACCAAGCCACTTTATTGTTGTTACTAAAGTATGGCTTTGTTTTGGCTCAAGCGTAACCGCATCTTCAAGTACATTCGCAGCCTCTAGGCATAACATGCTTTTATAATCATCATCGGCAAAATTTGATAGCCGCTTTGATTTTTCAATCCATGGGTTCCATAACACGCACGAGCGCGAGTTTTCTCTGCTAACACTGATCATCCCTTGAGGAGTATCAATTGTTTGAACTGCTGCGGCTTGGGTATAAACCATATCGGTTTCACGGGAAAAGTCGACCACATCATGTTGCTGATGAGGCCCTTGACCAAACTCTATATATTGTGCCCCTTGCAGGCCTGTCACACGGGTATTCTTAATATCTTGTGTTGGAAAGTAAGTATGCAGCGCTTGTGAATAGCTAAATGGTACATTGCCTAAATTACAGGTGGTTAAACGCACCTCTAATTGCTCAGATAAAATAAACTCAACCCGTAAAGAAGATTGATGCGGCCAAAAGGTAGAGTCTACCTGCCTCATGGGTAATTTTAGGCTAACCGTAACTTCGTCCTCGGTTTCATGCACTTCATCAGCTTGCCATACGAGTGTGCGAGCAAAGCCATGAGCTGGGAAGTCTGTATTTTCATGTTGACCAAACCAAGGCCAGCAAATAGGAATGCCGCCGCGAATACTTTTCCCTTCGCTAAAGGTTTCATCCCCAGACACCCACAATAATGGCAATTTACCTTTGGGTGTAAACTCAGTTATTTGCCCACCTTGTAAAAATATTTTCGCCTCACATTGGCGACTATTAATACTAATAAATTCTAAACCGCTATGTGTACGCTCAATACATACTGAGGGTGATAATTGCATTTTATTTCCTTTAACACTGAGACTAATTTTTAATACTTAACCTGAGTTCAGGTTACTTGTACACAAACAATAATGCATGCTTAAAGCATAAGCTACATAGAATAGTTATTTAAATTGAGTTAGTTACTATATTCTTATGCAAAATCAACGGTAAAATTACGACTAAAGCTTTACAACTCTGCCTTTCAACCTAGGGAAGGTTCACAAATAGAATGTTATAAGCATTTAATAAAATAAAGATAATAAATGCTATTTTAATTACTGATCAAATTAATAAAAGTCAATAAAAACTAATAATAGCTGGCATAAATAACATATATCATTTGAATTCAATTTATTTGATGTGTAACATTTCATGATTACGGCAAATCATTCGCCTTCCATGAGACAAACAAATGCAAAAATATGACGAGTTACTAGTTTCTTTACGCAAGGTGATCCGTGCGATTGACTTACATTCAAAGCAACTTAATAAAACAGCGGGTTTAACAGGGCCACAACTGCTTATCATGCAGGAAGTGTCTCAAACAGATGGTATTACCGCCAGCCG
Organism: Pseudoalteromonas sp. Scap25; assembly: GCF_013394125.1. GTDB lineage: Bacteria > Pseudomonadota > Gammaproteobacteria > Enterobacterales > Alteromonadaceae > Pseudoalteromonas. The sequence goes on from NZ_CP041327.1 coordinate 3,280,963, forward strand.
TATTGCGCAAAACGTCAACTTAAGCCCAGCAACGGTTACTAATATTCTTGACCGAATAGAGAGCAAAAACTTAGTAACACGTGTACGCAGTCAAATGGATAAGCGCCGAGTCAGCTTATACCTTACCGAACAAGGTAAGGAACTACTCGAAAAAGCACCTCAGCCATTACAAGAGCATTTTATCGAAAAATTTTCAGCACTTGCTGAATGGGAACAGAGTTTACTCCTTTCATCAATGCAACGTATTGCCGCAATGATGGATGCTGATAAGCTAGACGCTTCACCACTTTTAGAAGTCGGCGCACTGTTTCAAACTCCTAAAGAATAAAACGCAGTATAAAAATAATAAAACCCCTTTTATCGCCTTAAATGACTTAGCTGATAACATGTAACTAAGCCATTTAAGCTTCATTTTATCCTGTAATTAACTTACCTTTTACCGTTTAATTTATTAAATAGAGCTGGCGTGAACATAAAAAACGTTTTTATTTATTATAAAAATATCGGCTTTAAATTGCTGGGGTTACTGTGTGTATTACTCGGCATTATTGGTGTTGCCCTACCCGTTATGCCAACCACGCCGTTTTTAATTTTAGCCTTAGCCTGTTTTGCTCGCTCATCTAGCGCGCTTGAATCTTGGCTATTAAACCACCCTCGCTTTGGCACAACATTACAACATTGGCGCGCTCATCAAGTAGTTCCTGTAAAGGCAAAATATGCTGCGGGTCTAGGTATGCTAATAGGCTTTATATTTTTATTATACAGCAGCCCTCCAGCTTGGGTTATTGCCCTAGTTGCTGTGGTTGAAGTGCTGGTTTTAACTTACTTAATTTCTAAGCCCTCAACTCCACCTAAAAACTAGGGTCTGTATAAGCAAAATAAAGTGTAAAGTTTGGTAAATAAATTTGTAACAGCTAATGCAAATCATTATCATCCGTACAAATTAATTAAATTTGCACCTTTTATGCCCTTTGTTAATAAACGCGCTTTATATAGTACGAGTCGTGCTTTACATATCTATATTTCTACCGCTTTGTTTTTTCTACTTATTTTATTTTGTGTAAGCGGCATAGTGCTAAACCACGTTGACTGGTTAAAAAACGATAAAAACAACGGCCAAATTACCGCTGCAATTCCAGCTGAACTACTTACAAAAGCACAAACACAATTAAACACCCTACCTGCTATTTACCCCCAAATAGAAGCTTACCTAGCCAAGCAGTATGGGCTGAATAAAGTAAAAAGCATTGAGTGGGAAAAGCAAGATTCACTGGTCATGCTCGACTACCCATTACCTGCAGGCTACGCCTACGCAGAGTTTGATTTTATTAGTGGCGAATTGTTACTCGATTATCAAACTGGGGGGTTTTTAAGTGTAATTGGCGACCTACATAAAGGTCGTTACAGCGGTGAAGTATGGAGCTGGGTTATTGATATATCAGCAGTGCTGATGATCCTATTTGCCATCACCGGCATGATTATTTTATTTCAAAATAGAAAAAAACGCTTAGCAGGAATATGGATAACCGCATTAGGTGTAGCAACACCTATCGTTATTTACCTGTGTTGGGTGCCACAAATAAAAGGAGTGTCTTAATGTTTAAAGTTAAACCATGGCTAAGCATCACGCTGTTAGTCGCCGCGCTATTTCAAATTAATGCTCATGCACAATCGTCAAGGTTAGAAGTTGAATTAACCCTCGCCGATTTAAACGTGCAACCTTACCACCGACCTTATGTTGCTGTATGGCTGGAAACGCCAGAGCGTAAACACGTCACAACATTAGCGCTTTGGGTACAAAAAGCGGAATGGTTTAAAGACCTACGCCAATGGTGGCGCAAAGCCGGTAAAAGTAATGCTCAGTTTGATGGTGTCAGCGGCGCAACCAAGCGTGCCGGCACATATACAATTAGTTGGGATGGCAACGATCTAAACGGTAACCCTGTAACGCCCGGTAAATACCTACTTAATATTGAAGTTGTGCGCGAAGAAGGTGGCCGTGATTACAGCCGTATTGAGCTTGATTTAACTCAATCAGAGAAAATAACTATTGAAGGTAAAAACGAATTTACAACCAGCTTTATCACTGTAAGCGCTAGGTAGCCCCTACTTATCATTCAAATTTAAAGGAAAAATAATGAACGTTAATTTATCAAAAATTGCATTAATAGGCGCACTGAGTTTATCGGCGCTAGTCTCAACAGCGGCAAGCGCACATGCCCGTTGGTTACTACCTTCGCACACTTCGCTTTCTGGCGATAAAGCGCATTACGTTATGATTGATGCGAGTATTTCTAACGAAATGTTTGCACCAGATAAAGCCTTTAAGCCAAAAGAAAAAGGCGCAGAGTACGACGACACATTATTAATGGCACTTGCACCAAACGGCGAGAAAGTATCTGAAACCATTCGTGCTTATTACTTAAAGCGCAAGAGCTCAGCAGCAGTAAGCCTCAAAGAAGAAGGCACTTACCACATTGCTATGACGCAAAAGCCAATGTACATGACCTTCTATAAGGACGAAGAGGGTAAACGCAAACGTGTATTTGGTAAAAAAACAGATGCTAAATTACCTAGCAACGCTCAAGGCGTGCGCACCACTAAAGTTATTTCAACAGTAGATACCTTTGTAAGCCGCAACGGTACATCTAAGCCAGCCCTGTTAGGTTTAGGCTTAGAGCTAAGTGGCCCTACACACCCAAATGACTTATTTGTTGGTGAGCAAGCACGTTTTCAATTACTACAAGACGGAAAACCAGCTGGCGAAGGCATTGAAGTTAATATTTTAAGAGGCGATACTCGCTACCGTAACGAACGTGGCGAAGTAAAAGTAACCACCGATAAAAACGGCTTTTTTACAACAACATGGAACGCACCGGGTATCTATTTAATAGAAACCGCAACCGAAGTTGATGTGAAGGAAAAAGGCGTAGATTCGGGTCGTTATGCTTTATTTACAACGCTTGAAGTAGCCCCTGAGTAATTATTTAGGCACTTATTTAAACGTATTTTTAAGCCAAGTTTTTAACTTGGCTTTTTTCTGCCTATCACTTTTTTGCAATCTATCTTTTACTTTTATTGATTTCGTCACCATTCGCTACAAGATTACAACAGTAACGATCTAATCGTCTATAACGTACGTAAACAGTGGCCTTACTTATTAAAAACGTGAATAACATAGATGGTTTTTATCTTTGCACGTAGTTGAGCGCTTCTATATGATTCGCTCCTTTTTCAAACTCACCAAAACAACGACGTTCTTAAGGAACATTCATGACTTTTAAGCGTTTATCAGCTAATAAATTAGCACTTAGCTTGGCCGTAGCCTCTGCACTTAGCAGCTCTTTCGTTACAGCTAATGCAGCAGAACAAGATACCCAAGCACAAGAGAACATCGAAGTAATCTCAGTAACAGGGACTCGCCGTAGTTTGCGAAGTATTGCACAAAGCTCAGTGCCAGTAGATATTATTACTAGCAGTGACATGGTAAGCACAGGTCAACTTGAAATCAGCCAGGTTCTTGCTAACCAGGTACCCAGCTTTAACTTTCCAAGCGCCACTTTAGGTGATGGAACAGATCACGCAAAACCTGCTGTACTGCGCGGCTTAGCGCCCGATCACACTTTAGTGCTTATAAATGGTAAACGTCGTCACTCTGGTGCGCTTTTAAACTTAGCAGGTGTTGTAGGCAGAGGCTCTACCGCGGTAGATTTAAACATGATCCCTACATCAGCCATTAAGCGCGTAGAAGTACTACGCGATGGTGCCGCAGCGCAATACGGCTCAGATGCCATTGCCGGGGTGATTAATATTGTTTTAAAAGACGCCTCTGAAGGCGGCAGTGTAAGCGTAACCTATGGTGAATACGACACACAAATGGCGGGCGCACCTAACTTAGAAAGCGCCTACGCAGATGCAAACGGCGATCTTGCATTTAACCTAGGTGATGACCGCGAAATTAGCGATGGCGCAACACGCACTATTAGCGCTAACTCTGGATTTGCATTATCAGACAGCGGCTTTGTAAATGTATCGATTGAATACCGCGATAACAGCCCAACACAACGCTCTGGTTTTGATCCGCGTGAGCAATACAGCCGCCTTGACGATGGCAGCCTAGACCCGCGCGAATTTACTATTGACCGTTACAACCATCGTTTTGGTAAAGCAGACCTTGAAGATTATGCTTTATTTTACAATATGGGTTACGAGCTAGATAACAGCCTAAACCTGTATTCATTTGGTAGCTACTCAAAACGAGAAGGTAACTCAGGTGGTTTTTACCGCCGTGCACAAGACAGCCGTAACGTATTAGCACTCTACCCAGATGGTTTTTTACCGCAAATTGAAACCGATGTTGAAGACTACTCATTTGCCCTAGGCCTAGAAGGTGGAACAGGTGACTGGACATGGGATGTAAGTACCAACTATGGCCGCAACGACTTTGCATTTGGTGTTGTGAATAGCTTAAATACGTCTTTAGGTGCTACCAGCCCCACCGAATTTGATAACGGCGCACTAGTTTATGACCAATTTATAGTCAATGGTGATGCAAGCACAACCCTTGATTTAGGGTTACCTGACGACGTATTTTTTACTCTAGGTGCTGAATACCGCCACGAAAGTTATAAAATAGAACAAGGTGAAGAATCCTCTTACATTACTGCACTTGATAGCAATGGCAATCCAATTGCTGCCGGTGGCGCACAAGTACTTTCGGGTTTTGGTCCAGAAAGCGTAACCGATGAAAGCCGCCATAACGTTGCACTATTTGTTGAGTTTGACACCTACCTAACCGACAACTGGAACATGGTTTTAGCTAGCCGCTACGAAGATTACAGCGACTTTGGTAACACCTTTACCTCAAAGCTTGCAACACGTTACAGCGTAAACGAAAACCTATCGCTACGTGGGGCAATTAGCACAGGTTTCCGCGCCCCATCGCTTGCACAAAGCTCGTATCGCCAAATTTCCACCGTACTTGAAAACAACCAAGCGTTTGAAGTAGGCCTATTCCCAACAGATGCACCAGCAGCACAAGCCCTTGGCGCAAAACAGTTAGACGCTGAAGACTCAGTTAATTTAACAGCTGGCTTTGTATACACCCAAGGTAACTTTAGCTTAACGGTTGACGCCTACCGTATTGATATTGATGACCGTATTGTGCTCTCTGAAAACTTAAGCGGTGCCGCAGTACAACAAATTTTAACGGATGCTGGTGAGTTAAATACCGAAAGCGTACGCTACTTTACCAACGCAATCGACTCACGCACGCAAGGCGTAGACATTGTTGCAACTTACCTACTACAGTTAGATAACTTTGGCGACGTGCGATTAAACGCGGCAGCTAACTTTAACGACACCGAAGTGACACACGTTGACGATAATCCTGAACAACTAAACTCTTTAGGTGACGACTACGTTGTATTTGCACGCCGTGAAGTAGGTCGTTTTGAAGAAGGCACACCAGACAACAAACTGAATCTGTCGGCAGTGTGGAACTTTAACGAATGGCAAACAACGTTACGTGCAACACGTTATGGTGAAGTTGCCGATATTTCTACTACCGCCGATCGCGATGAATACCTAGACGCTAAATGGATAACCGATTTAGAAGTTGCGTATCGCCCTAACGATGAGTGGAAATTTGCACTCGGTGCCAACAACTTATTTGACCAATACCCGCAAGCCACGGTCGATAATATTGGTTACTCTACCTTTAGCCAAATATTTCCATACACACCGTATGCACCATACAGTTTAGATGGTCGCTTTTTATACGGTAACATTACCTACAGCTTTTAATTTGTATAATTAAAACTGGCGGTTAAAACGAAAAGGATGCTTTATGCATCCTTTTTATTAATAATTAGTAATTTTAACCACTAATTAGTCTTTTAATTTTCAACAAAAAACTAAATTCATTATAAAACAGACACTTAAATTTAGGCCCCATTTTTGCTCTAGTCTTGTTATATTAAATAATAACATCACACTAAAAGGACTAACCATGAGCTCATCAACTGTATCTACCATTGCTAAACCACTTTCACTAATTAGCGGTATTTTATTATTAAGTGGCTGCGTGTTTCATATTTCACCAAGCGTTGCGTCGGTAAAACAAACACAACAACTAACACTACCTAGCAATAATCTTGAATACCTAGACGTACTAAGCGGCGCAGGTTCACTTAAAATAATGGGCTCATCAACAGCAACCAGTATTAATGTTGACGCCACTATTTACACAGCCGATATTGACGACGAATACGAACTCACACTCGATCAAAGTGGCACTAAAGCAAAGCTTGTTGCCCAAAATACAAGTAATAATGGTATTAGCTTTTACAGCGGCCAATCGCCAAGCATTAATTTAGTGGTCACCGTCCCTAACAATCTTGAGCTAGATATTGATGATGGCTCAGGCGACATAACTATTAACGCCATGAAAAATAATATTGATGTAAAAGATGGCTCTGGCAGCTTATCAATCAATGGCGCTAAAAACCTAAACATAGACGACGGCTCGGGCGATATTTCTCTTCAAAGCATTACTGGCAATCTAGATCTTAACGATGGTTCGGGCAGCATTACTATTAATAACGTTAATGGCAATGCAAATATTGATGATGGCTCAGGCGATATGAATGTAAGCAATGTACGTGGTACATTAACTGTTGAAGACGGGTCGGGAAGCATATCAATACAACATATTAATGGCGCTGTCGACGTTGAAGATAACTCGGGCGACTTAACCATTGAACATGTTGATGCAAGCGTTACCATTGAAGATGGCTCTGGCGATATTCGCGTTAATCATGCTAAAGGGCTAACAATTACAGAAGCAGGCTCTGGCGATGTTAGCATCGATAATATCTCTGGTTCAGTAAAGCTAGACTAATATACTGAGCCCTTAATAAAATGCACTTAACCTTGGCTTAAGTGCATTTTTTTTGAAAGCCATTTTATAGCCCGCTAATAACCAACTAGTTCTGCATAACCTTTACCTTTAAAACCGCCTTGAGTTTTAATTCGCCCCTCCCAGTAGGGAATGCTCAATTGATTTCGTGAATCGGGGTTACGTGCTTCAATTACAATTGGCTCAAACCCTTTAACCTTGAGGTGCCACTTAACTGGGTAGGTTTTACTACTGGGCGTTGTTTGGGCTGTAAGCTCAGATGTTTTTAATACCTGTAAGGTCACGTCGTCATTTGCAATGGCGCGCACAATTCCACTTTGCGTAATGTGCGATGCACAGCAGTAGTCATAACTTTGTTGACCATTACGAATACAAAATGCCATTAAGCCCCCCTGTTTTTTATCATCAGCCTGAATGCTAAACCAGTCCCAACCATTTTGGGTAGGATCGATTAGCGCCGAAGACCACTCTCTGTCTAACCAAGCATCTCCAGTTACTTTAAAAGTTTTACCCGCAAATGTGATGTCGCCTTGGGCTTCTAAAAACGGATAGCTATAATAGTAAGAGGCATGCCCCTGGTGAGTCTTTTGGCTATAACCTTGCTCGCCATGTTTTACAAGTGGGCTATTAGCCAGCACCAGGTTAGCACTGTAATTTTCCTGCTGCGCCTTTAAACTGAGCGGTAAAAATGTTGCATCCTTACTTGCTAACTGCCAATCATCTAGGCGAGCTTCAAATGGCTGCGCTGTTATATTTACTTGTCCCGATCTGCCATATTTTTCGAACGCTTGATGCTGTGAATCGGTTTGTATTGCAAAGTGAGCAAAGTAAAGCTGTCCATTCCACCATGGCGACGCATCAGTTGCCGTGGCTTGCTCATCGACCGAGAGCCTAAATAAAGTCCATTGCACACCAAAGGTATCGCCATTATCTGCTTTTAAATTAGCCGTTACATACCACCATTCAATTCCTTGTTGGTGATGCGCCCCATGATCACGTGGAAAGCTCAGCCCTTGGTTTTTGTTTACAGGTTCACCAAATTGTTGTGCAAACCCGCTATGCATTAGTTTATTTTGATTTACTTGCTCTGCTTCGGGCTGGCACGCGCTTAATGCGCCAATAAAAATAAAGGTAACGGCTACTTTTAGTCTATTCATGTAAGTCCTATAGCTTGGCAACATTATCGGCAACGGCGCTTCGCGTTAATTTTATCAGCGGTAACGCGCTCACAAATAAAGCTAACATAAACATAAGCACCGTAAAGCCACTTAACTGTAGCCAATTAACGGTCATGGCCATGGTCCAACCAAAGGCAATTGGCATGACGTAAGTTAATAGTACCCATCCAAGGCTAAGCCCCAGTGGTATAGCTAATAACAAGGTGGTTAAAATAATAAGTGCAGCTTGCAGTACTTTTGCTCCCAATAATTGCTGTTGGGTGACACCCAGCGTTTGTAATACCGCCATGGGCTGTAATTGCCCGCGCCCTAAAGTTAAAAAGCTTACCCACATGCCAAATAATGCAATCAGCATAATAAATATATTAAGCGCCTGAGTAACATAAAAAGTTTTACCAAATAGCTGTTTTGCAAAGCGTTTAAACTGCTGATTAGCAATGACTTGTTGGCTATCTAATTGGTGCTGTTTTTGAATATATTCGGCTATGGCGTCAACGTCACTATGGGGCTTTAACCAAAGCGATAAACCATACTCGGTGTAATTTAAGCTGCTATTCAATAATGCATTAGTTGTTACAACAACATTTAACCCTTGCTCGCCGTAATCAAAATAGGCAGCGCGTACTTGGCACGTTAGTGTATTAATATGCTGTTTTAGGGTTATTACATCACCTACTTTAAGCGAGTACTGCAGCAAGGCGGGTTCGTTCACTAGGCAACCCACAACCCCATTTTTGTTCTTTTCAAATACTGCAGATGTAGGTGCTTTATTGTTTAACAAAGTAAGGTGTTGGTTGTAGCTGGCCGTTGCACCAAATGCCATAACATCAACAGCTATCGTATTTTTAGGTGCTTTAAGCTCACTTTTAGCTGACCAATATACGCCTACTTTTTCGACCTCTGGGAGTTCACGCAACTTAGCCCCTAACGCTTGAATGTTTTGATCGGGCCTTACGTATAAATCAGCGCTTAGGCGTTTTTCAAGGTGTGTATCTAAGGTGTCGCTAAAACTGCCAACCATAATTTGCATACCTACGGCGGCTCCCATCGCCATTAAAATAGCGAGTACCGAGCTTAGTAATGCAGGTAACTGCACTAGGCTGTCGGCTTTTAACCACTGAAGAATGGGGTTTTGTGTTGGCCATGGCAGTTTAAAAACGGCTTTAACTACCGGTGGTGTAATTACAAAAAAGAGGAGTAGCACACAAACACACAGCAATAAGGCACTTATTTTGGTATTTGCCGTTAACGCTAAGTAGCTGGCTGCAAAAATAGCTAACGCAAACATTAGCCATTTAATACGCGCACAAAAAGTACTTAATCGAGCCGATTGGCTGGCCAAAAACCCCAACAAAACAACAACATTAAGTGAAAAGCCGCTAGCAACCATGCTGCTATCAAGGCTTACTACAAAGCTTCTGTCTAGCTGGTAGAGCCCTCTCAGAGTCGCCGATACATCCATAACTAAGGTGTTTGCCAGTGCCGCGCCTAGTAACGCACCTAATAACGCAGCAAAAAAACTAAGCACCGTTAATTCAATAACCAGCGCTTTAATTAACGCCGACCGTTGACAACCCAGCACCCACATTTGCTGCTGTAAGTGAGCGCGCGCATTGTACGCAAGTTTAATTGCATTAAAACTTAAAAACGCACCCACCACATAACCTAACAAAGCCAGCGCTTGTAAATTAAAGAAAAAAGCCTCAGAGAGCGCATCAAAAGCCTGCTCTTGCGCAGCTTCAAGGCGTGCTTGCTCGCCTAATAATACCTTTAACTGGGCTGCTTGTTTATTATTTAAGCCACTTACTTCAAAGTAACTAATTACCCCATTTGCGCGCAGTAATTTATCAGCAAGGCTAATGTCCACCAGCATGGTCATGCCTAAACCTTGTAATTCGCTTACAGCTAAAGTGCGTGTGACATCACCCATGTTTATATTAATACGGCTGTTTTTTAAATTTAGCCGCTGTATTAATTTAGGATCGATATAAACAGTATTTAGTAACTGTTCAAACCCAGAATAACGCTTGTTGGTTGTTGATGCTGAGCCGCCGGTATTTTCTGTAAGCCACTGCAATAAATTGACGCCCCTAAGCGCGAGCTTTTGCTGCTCATTGGTTTCAATTACGCCCTCTAAAACCGGTTGAACCTGCGTAAAGCCAGCCGCCCTAATACGCGACCACATACTGTTGGGCAACCTGTTTTCACCTAGCACAGGACGTACAAAATGCGTCACTGGGTTTGCAATTAGTGCTGTGGTTTGTTGATAGCGCTTACCGGCCTCTAAATTTAAGCCCTGTATTGCAGTAAGTAGCGCCGCGCCCAAACTAAAGCCAATAAAAAACAGTAATAACAGCCCTACATGGCGGCGATAAAACTGCATATACGTTATTAATATAAGTTTAAGCTCAGCCATTAATTTGGCCATCTTTTAAAAACAATTGCGTAGTAAACTGGTCGGCCAATCGCTGACTATGAGTGACCATAATAAGTATTATTTGCTGCTCTTCGCACAGGCTTTTTAATAGCCTAACTATATCGAGTGAACGAGCGGCATCAAGGTTACCCGTAGGTTCATCAGCCAATAATAACTTAGGCTTATTTAATAGCGCACGGCCTATGCCCACTCGTTGTTGCTCCCCACCAGAGAGTTGCTCAGGCATTGCTGTAAGCTTGCCTTCTAAACCCAGTTTTTTAGCCATCGTATTTACTTCATCGTCGCTAGGCGATAACCCATTAAGCCTTGCTTGAAAGCATATGTTGTCTTTTACATTTAACGGGCTGAGTAATTGGTAATGCTGAAAAATAATACCTATTTTACGCCGATAAAGCGCAAGCTCATTAGCACTCAATTCACTAATTTTTTGCTCATTAACCGTAATAGTTCCAGCATCTGGAGACAGTAAACCGGCTAATAAATTTAATAATGTTGTTTTGCCCGAGCCACTATCACCTAGTAAGGCAATGTGTGCAGCGGGTAAAATAGTTAACGATAAATCATTAATTATTTGTCGTTTCAAGCCACCATCTTGGCGAGTAAAAAATACATTATTTAGCGAAATCATAAAGAAAAGGTTATTCCTGTAATAAAAATATGGCTCGATATATAAACGATACCATAACAGTAATGCGTTCACTTAAGTGGGTTTTCGGTTGATTTTTTACACGCAATAAGCGCGTTTACTTAACTAAACCAGTAACTAAAAACCAAATCACTAAAGAGCGACAAAAAACTTTGTTTTTTTTTGCTTTATTTCTTTTTTAGGTACATATTAATGTTTAATTTTATAAGGATATTAATATGAAACGGATACTTTTAATTATATTACCCACTTTACTCACACTTCTCGGGTGTGGTGGTTCAGGCAGCTCTGAAACTAAGCAAGTCACTCCCCCAGTTAGCACAAATGCACAACCAGTGGCTGTTATTGGCACTGAACAATCAGAATATAAAACCAATACACCCATTACTTTTAGTGCTGCAAATAGTAGCGATCCTGACGGCGATACACTCACATACCAGTGGCAACTCCTTAGCGCAGACGAGCAACAAAACATACCGCTTAATACTAACAACCAACGCACTGTGACGTTTTCGGTAGCACAAGCGCAAAATTACACCTTAAAGCTGATTGTGAACGACGGCAAAATTTCAAGCTCGGTAGTAAGCAAACAAATTACCGTTACCTCAAACGCACAGCTCATTGCAAACGCAGGCAGCACACAAACCGTAAAACAAGGTGATGTAGTTAAATTAACAGCAGCACAAAGCACCGCTACTAATGCGGTAATAAATAGCTACCAATGGCAATTTATCAAAACACCTACATCAAGCGCTGCACAACTTGAAAATAGCACCCGCGTTAACAGCCAATTTGTTGCTGATAAACTAGGCGAATACAGCGTTAAATTAACTATTACTAACTCAATTGGTGATACCGCTAATAGTAACGTACTTATAAAAAGTGAGCAGCTTGCTGTAAATTCTGCGCCAAACGCTGTTATTTCAGTTCAAAACAGTACACTTTCACCCAACCAACTCGTAACATTAAATGGTGAACAAAGTACCGATCCAGATGCAAACGACACGCTAAGTTATCAATGGGCAATAACCTCTAAGCCTGAGAACAGCGACCCAAGCTTATCGAATGCAATTGCCAAAAATGCAGGCTTTGCATCGAATGAATTGGGTGAGTACACAATCTCCCTAAGCGTAACCGATGAAGGTAATCTAAGTGATACCGCGCAAGTAACCTTAAGCGTTACCACCGAAAACAAAGCGCCTATTGCCGTTCTTGCAGAGCAAACTGATATAACCTTAAATACATTAACTACCCTACAATGCCTACAATGTAGCGACCCCGATAGCGACCCTCTAATTTACAACTGGCAACTGCAAGCAAAACCTGAAAGTAGCACTGCGCAATTACAGCAAAGCACATCGGCTACCCCTTCGCTTACTGCTGATGTTGAAGGCGATTACGTTGTTACCCTAGTTGTATCTGACGGTGAACTCAGCTCACCACAAGTAACCTCGGTGCTGCATACAAAGGATAATAAAAAACCAGTTACTCTAGTAAGTTACAAGTCTTCAATTAGTGTTAATGAGCAAGTTACTTTAGATGCCTCAGCCAGTTACGACCCCGAAGGCGCAGTTTTAAGTTACCATTGGGAAATAGTTTCGTCGTCAAATCAAGCTGTATTAAGCAGTACAAGTAGCTCAGCCCCCACGCTTAGCGCGCCAGCAGAAGGGCAAGTTGTTGTTTCACTTAAAACCAATGATGGTGAGCAGTTTTCAGACACACAAACACTCACTATTAATGTTACACAAAACGCCAAGCCCGTTATTATTCATACCGGTGATAAAGCTCGCTACAGCACCGTTGGTAGCACCGTTAACTTTGATGCAAGCCAAAGCTATGATCCAGAGGGCACCGCGCTTAGCTACGAATGGGAGCTCTCTACACCAACAGGTTCATCTGCTAGTTTAAGTAGCACCAACCAAAACATAACCGAATTAACACCCGATCTAACTGGTAACTATATCTTAACTTTCACGGTAACTGATGCTGACAACTACCAAGCCATTACTCAGTTTTCGGTTACAGCTACTAATTCATCGCAAATAACGGGCAACATAAAAGGGCAAATTACCAACGTGCAACGAACCGCAATTAGTAATGCCAAACTCACAATTAACAATGTGCCGTACACCACAAATAGCGCAGGTCAGTTTAACGAAACACTTAACTTAGCTGAAGGTGAAAACATTACTATAACCAGCAACGATCCGCGCCTTGCTAATGCCATCTATAACTCTCCCGCAATTACCCAAAATAACTTTACGATAGACTTAGAACAAAACAGTTTACCCGTATTTCAAAGCGTGGAGGTTACCGTATTTGTATGTCCTGAGTTTACCGGGCCAGATACCATTAACGTAAACTTTAACATGACCGAAACACTGCTAGCCTCTGCACGTTTTGAATATCAATTTAACCAAACTCAGGCACTCGTTTTGCAAAAATCAGGAAGCACCTACCTAGATAGCGAACTGCTTATAGACCTACCAGCAACTGCTAAATTTGAGGTGACGGTAACCGAAAGCAACGTTGAGAACACTTATAATTGGCCTATTACTATTTTTTATTCAGCGTCTGACGATCCAAGATCAGCTATTATAAACATATGTAATATTTAGCCTTGTTGTGTGCGTTTTTAAAACGCACACAACAAATAACAGCATATATCCACATAACTCATTGTATTTTATACGCACCTAAGCCATGCTATTTATCTCAACGTTAATAAGGTAAGCACGTGTTAGAAATAGCTTTAATTTACTTAGCTGCTGCCATTGTTGCAGTTCCCATAGCAAAACGACTTGGACTTGGCTCTGTGCTAGGTTATTTAATTGCAGGCATTTTGATAGGCCCATATGCATTAGGTGTCGTAGGCGACCAAACTGATGTAATGCACTTTGCCGAATTTGGCGTTGTGATGATGTTATTTTTAGTTGGCCTTGAACTGCAACCTTCGCGTTTGTGGACTCTGCGCCACTCAATATTAGGGCTTGGCGGATTACAGGTGGTACTAAGTGCAGCGGCTATTTTTGCCTTTTGTTATTGGTTTTTTGCCATGCATTGGCAAACGGCTTTAGCTATTGGTTTAATGCTCGCGCTGTCTTCAACTGCTATTGTGCTGCAAAGCCTTGAAGAAAAAGGCTGGCTAAAACAAGAAGCTGGGCAAAATGCATTTTCGGTTTTATTATTTCAAGATATTGCGATTATTCCTATTTTAGCGCTACTTCCGCTACTCGCTTTTGCACCACAAGGTAACTCAAAAGACATTAACGACTCCATCATTGCTAGCTGGCCTATTTGGCAGCAAGTAGGGGTTTCTGTTGCTGTTATTGCCGCTATCATTGCTGGCGGTAAATATGTTTCGGCACCATTATTTAGATACATAGCACAAACCCACATGCGTGAAATATTCACTATTTTTGCATTGTTTTTAGTGGTGGCTATTTCGCTGGTGATGCAAAGTATTGGGTTATCGCCCGCACTCGGTACTTTTTTAGCCGGTGTTGTATTGGCCGAAAGTGAATTTAGACACGAGCTAGAAGCCGATATAGAGCCCTTTAAAGGCTTATTACTGGGATTATTTTTTATCACGGTTGGCGCATCAATTAATTTTGAATTGCTATTTAACCAATTCAGTACCGTGATTGCATTAGTGGTGTTATTAATTACCATTAAAGCCTGTATTTTATTTGCCTTGGCAATTGCTTTTAATATTAGCCGTAAACAACAACTTCTATTTACCTTAGCCCTTGCTCAGGGCGGCGAGTTTGCCTTTGTGCTGCTTAGTGTAACAACCACCTTGAGTATTTTAACCCCAGAGCAAACTAATTTAGTTACCCTTGTGGTTGCCGTTTCCATGCTAATAGCACCTTTACTGCTTATGCTGTATGAGCAAATTCAAAAGCGCAACTATAGCACCACGGCACCTGAGTTTGATAAACCAGAACAAATAAGCACAGCCAAACATGTGATCATTGCCGGATACGGTCGTTTTGGACAAATAATGGGGCGTTTATTACATGCACAAGGCTACGAAATTACCGTACTTGATCACAGCCCAAGCCAAATAGAACTGCTGCGCCGCTTTGGTAATACCGTATTTTATGGTGATGCGGCACGCCAAGAACTGCTTGAAGCCGCAGGCGCGCACACAGCACAAATGCTGGTTGTTGCAATTGATAACCCTGATAAAACCATTGAGATAATTAAGCTGGCGCATAAAAACTATCCACAATTAAAAATAGTAGCGCGCGCCATAGATCGCCGCCATGCATATCAATTACTTAATTTAAAAGTAGATGCGTTTAACCGCGAAACCGTCGACTCAGCCATAAACTTAGCCATAGAATCATTGCAATTGCTTGGTAATAGTAAAGAAGATGCTGAGCGTGCTGGTAAGTTATTTAGAGATCACGACCGTGCTGCCGTATTGCAACTAGCCGAACTTTGGGGTGATGATGCCAGTTATGGTGTGGCTGTGCGCCAACGTATGGAAGATTTAAAGCAAGTATTACAACAAGACAAACAAGCACGGCAAAACTTAAATACCTGTGATGCCAAAGACTATGAAAATGGCTTAACCGAAAACACGGTTAAGCCAAAAAACGCTAATGATGATGCCCACCTTGAATAGCCTCGCCTTGCTGGTTATAAAAACCGGTGGCGCCGTGCTCTATAAAACCAAGGTTAATCATTTTAGCTAAAAATGGATCGCTTTCGTTATCGCCAATATCCGCGTAATCGGTGGTTTGAAAGTTATCCCATTTTGCAAACTGAGCCTTAATTGCAGGTGTATCACTGTTTACATCATTTAAGCTAAGCAAAGTTTGAGTATCATCTTTTTTATTGGTCACACTAAAAGTTTTAACTAATTGTGCTTGCGGGAAAAAAGCTAGTTTAAATTGGTTATCGCCCTCATTAAGCACGTAATTTTTTACCTCATTACAACCCTCACCTTGTGAACTGACTAGGGTCATTTTTGCAATTAAATGGTTATCCACCAGCTGACTTTTAGCACTCCAATTTTGCACTCCACGTACCTCCGATGGTTGGTACTCAATACCGCGTTGTTCGGCATTAAAGTAACGAATAGGACGAAGCTGGTTATTACTTAGCTGCTGCCAAAGCTCGGTTAGTGTTTCACTTTGATGCGCCACCTGCTGATTGTTTCGCCAAAGAGTAAGTGACTGGGTGCTGTGCTGCGATTTGTGCTGATTGGTAATTTTATAGTCGGCTTTTAGTTGCGCAGCATCAATGTCGCACTGCTGGGCGAGCGCACTCGTGCTGGCCAGTGCTGAGAATATAAATAATAGCTTTTTCATTGGGGTAATCTCTTAGATAAACATTACTTTATGACTCTAAAATAACGCTTAATAATGGCATTTGTATGACACAAAAAAGCCCGCAACATAATGCGGGCTGTTTGTTTAGCTAGTTGATTTATTGCGCTACTTTTTCATCCGCCGCTTTTACAAAATCTGCTGCAAAGTCCATTACATGGAATAAAAAGCTTTGCTCATTAGTGCCTGTTACTAAATGAGCGCCAGGACCCATTGCGTATACACCTACATCTTCACCCGCGTGGGTTTCTGAACTAAGAGGTACTAATGACTCTTGGTGAAAACCTGGTGTTGTTGTATCAACATTTGTTAAATCAACACGTCCTGTAACAGGTCCAGCTAAGTAAGAGGCGTCAGCATTAGTTTCATTGCCTAAGTCTCTGTAACCTAAACCATTGGTATAACCTACGGTGGTATAAGGCATATCGTCGGCGGCAAGGCTTGGCTCGGTTTGGCCTACACCAACCACTTTACCCAATATTGGGTTACCACGCTTAGGATAACCTGCAATGGTAAACACATGACTATGATCGGCTGTGACCACAATTAATGTTTCTTCTGGGTTAGTACTGTCCATCGCCACTTTAACGGCTTTAGCAAATTCAATAGTATCGTTAAGCGCGTTATATGCATTGCCTGCGTGGTGCGCGTGGTCTATTCGTCCCGCTTCTATCGATAAGAAAAAGCCCTTATCGTTGTTATCAAGCACGTTAATTGCTTTTTCGGTCATTTGCGAAAGCGAAGGCTCGCCCGCTACATCGTTTGCGCGGTCGGCTTCGTATTGCATGTGGGATTCGTTAAATAAGCCAAATACCTTTGTTGCATCGTCGCTAATGGCATCAAAACCAGTTTGATCCATTACATAGTTGCCGTTAGGATAAGTTGTTTGCCATTCGGTAACTAAGTTACGGCCATCTGTACGATCCCCTTCAACCGCGCTCATTGCATCACTTGAATTAGCCGCGGCATCTTTTGGTAAAAAGTGACGACGACCGCCCCCCATTACTACGTCTATGCCATCTACATCAATACCTGCAAAACGTGCTTCTAGGTTGGCTTCAAAGTTAACAAGCTGCGATGCAATGTCTTCACAAGCATCTGAACCTGCTGGCATATCTGAGTTATCTTCCCAGTTACGATCAGCCGATTTAGCATACGTTGCCGCTGGCGTTGCATGGGTAATGCGCGCCGTTGAAATAAGGCCGGTTGCTTTACCTGCAATTTCGGCAAGCTCAAGCGAAGACACCAGTTCGTTACCGGCAACGGTTGAACAGTTGCCGCGCTCAATATCTTCGTCTACACCAATGACGCCTACATCGGTTTTAACACCTGACACCATAGCCGTCATTGTGCCTGCAGAGTCGGGGGTTTGTGCATCTACATTATAAGTTTTAACAAAGCCTGAGTAAGGCATGGTTTCAAAGCTAAGTTGATAATCTTCACCCATGCCGCCCTCAAGCTGGCCAGCTAAAATACGTGCAGCCGTAACGGTAGAAATACCCATGCCGTCGCCTACAAATAAAATCACGTTTTTAGCCTTACCCGACTCAGTAACCACCTCGGTATTAGCTTGCTGCGTTGCTGCTAACTTAGTTTGCGCGTCGCTATACCATGCGTTACCTGTAAGGTTAGCTAATTGATCTGTAGTTAACGACGTTGCCGGCGCATTACACACTAGGTTAGATGAGTTAACTTCGTCGCTATCTAGCTGGCCATTTTCGTTAGTATCTACGCCCACTTGCGTTTCTACACCGCCATTAATACATTGCGCTGAGCCCACAGCTATTGCGTTATCTACTGCGATAATGTTGTTATTACTTTTATCGTCATCACTTGAACAACCCGCTAGCGCGACCATTACTGCTAAAGAAAGTACTGTTAATTTTTTCATATTCGCCGCCATTATTGCTGAGTTAATTCAAGTGCTTGGTTAATTAGATGAAATACAACGTTTTGCTCAATTACACCTTGAGCAAGTTGTGCACCAGGGCCTTTAGCGTGCAATGAAATATCTTCACCAGCATGCGTTTCAGAGCCTAGTGGTACGGTTGTTTCTTGGTGAAAACCAGGGGTTGTTGTATCAACGCCGTTTAGCTCAACACGCCCAGCGACTGGGCCGCTTAAGTACGCTGCATCGGCATCAGTTTCATCACCTAAGTCTCTAAAACCCAGTCCATTTGCATAACCTACCGTGGTGTATGGCATATCGTCGGCGGCAAGGCTTGGCACTGTTTGGCCTACAGCAACTACTTGACCTAAAATTGGGTTACCGCGTTTAGGGTAACCAGCAATAGTAAATACGTGACTGTGATCGGCAGTGACTAAAATAAGGGTTTCTTCTGGGTTGGTATTATCGATTGCCGCTTGCACTGCATTGGCAAATTCAATGGTGTCGTTAAGTGCGTTGTAAGCGTTACCCGCATGATGTGCGTGGTCAATTCGGCCCGACTCAACCGTTAAGAAAAAGCCATTTTCGTTTTTACCCAGTACATCAATCGCTTTAGTCGTCATGTCGGTAAGTGAAGGCTCACCTGCCACGTCATTACTGCGGTCGGCTTCGTATTGCATGTGCGATTCGTTAAATAAACCAAATACTTGGGTTACATCGTCAGCAATAGCATCAAACCCAGCTTGGTCCATAACGTACGTTGCATTTGGATATTGTGTTTGCCACTCAGTTACAAGATTGCGCTCATCAGTACGATCACCTTCAACAGCGCTCACTGCGTCACTTGAATTAGCCGCAGCATCTTTTGGTAAAAAGTGACGACGACCGCCGCCCATTACAAAATCAAGGCCGTCTACATCAATACCTACAAAGCGCGCTTCTAGATTTTTTTCAAAGTTAACTAGCTGTGAGGCAATATCTTCACAGCCTTCTGAGCCCTCGGGCATATCTGAGATATCTTCCCAGTTACGATCTGCCGATTTAGCATACGTTGCCGCTGGCGTTGCATGAGTAATACGTGCGGTAGAAATAACACCTGTTGCTAGGCCTTTAATTTCAGCCAGTTCTGTTGCTGTTAAAAGCTCGTTTCCTGCAACTGTTGAGCACACACCGCGTTCAATGTCTTCGTCTACACCAATCACGCCTACATCAGTTTTAACACCTGAGATCATCGCTGTCATTGTGCCTGCAGAATCGGGAGTTTGTGCATCTACGTTGTAGGTTTTAACTTGTGCAGAATATGGAAATTCTTCAAAACTTAAATAGCCTTCTTCACCTGGGTTGCCTGCTCGTTGGCCTTTTAAAATTCGCGCTGCCGTTAGGGTAGAAATACCCATGCCGTCACCAACAAATAAAATCACGTTTTTTGCTTTTGTAACTTGTGCACTTTGTGCTTGGGTGTTTTTAGTAGCTAACGTAGTTTGTGCATTTGTATACCAGTTATTATTTATTTGGCTTTGTGGTAGTACATTTGCATGGCTAGCAGCGCTTAACATAAATGTTAGCCCAACCGCCGCAGCGACTTTTTTAATTTTCATCCTAATTCCTGTTATGTAGTGGTTATTTTAAAAAGTGTGAACTCAAAAACATCAACCGCTGCACTATAGGAAATAGATGTTACTAATAAAGGTAATTTTAATGACAAGAAGGTGACAGCCAAATTTTATATCAATAAAACCTCTTTTGTATTTCCATCGACTGTTTAACCCTTCTCATAATATATGTAACAGCCCTATAAAAGCACATCACAATATAAATATAATAAAGCCGCTTAGTTTATTGATCTCTTGCTTGAGCATAAGCCTGCTATTGCCTACAATAGCGCATAATTAATTCAACGCAGATCACTATTATGACTGATACAAACAAACCAGAATTACCTAATCAACTGTCTATTAACCCACGTAGCAAATTTTATGTAGAAGAAGTATTTGAACATGAAATCGGTATTACTCTTAACGGTAAAGAGCGTTTTGACGTTGAAGAATACTGCATCAGCGAAGGTTGGATTAAAGTAGCAGCGCCTAAAGCGCTAGACCGTCGCGGTCAGCCATTACTTATGAAAGTAAAAGGCACTGTAGAAGCGTTTTATAAGTAATAGCTTACTTATAAAAAGAACAGCGACACCTCACTGGGTAGTCGCTTTTTTTGTGCCTGTTTAAAGCATGTTGAACTTTTTTCATACTCAACCTGATGAAGTTTCATTATGAATTGTCAAAAAATATGTTTGAATAACCTTAAATATTTAGACGTTTAGAAGTCCATTATGAGCAGGTTAACAATATTAGATGGCGGCATGGGCCGTGAACTTAAACGCATGGGCGCGCCGTTTTCACAGCCACTTTGGAGTGCGCAAGCTCTAATAGAAGCACCACAATGCGTAACTCAAGCACATGAAGCTTTTATAAATGCAGGGGCAGAAATTATTACGGTAAATAGCTATGCGTGTGTCCCCTTTCATTTAGGTGAAGCATTATATCAAGCACAAGGCGCAGCACTTGCACAGCAAGCTGCTGTAATTGCAAAAGAAGCGGCTCAAAACGCTAAACAAAACGTGCTAGTAGCGGGTTCATTGCCACCCGCATTTGGATCGTACCGTGCTGATTTTTTTCAAAGTGATCGCGCATTTACTATTTTAGATACCCTATATAAAGCACAAGATGAATATGTAGATATTTGGATTGGCGAAACTATTTCCAGTATTGAAGAAGCTCATGTAATGGCAAGGGTGCTTAAAAATTCAAACAAACCATGTTATTTCGCATTTACCTTAAGTGATGAAGTAAGCGAACAAGCAACATTACGCTCTGGTGAATTAGTATCCGATGCTACCTTAGCATTGCTCGAACATAATATAGCGGGCATATTCTTCAACTGCTCTATTCCCGAGGTCATTGAACAAGCGCTACGCGACACAAGTACTGTGCTAAAACAGCAGAATAAAAATGTTGATTTAGGGGCCTTTGCGAATGGCTTTACACCAATAGCCAGCGACTATAAAGCCAATGAAGGCTCGCAAGGTTACCGCGATTTATCACCCGCTGAGTATGTAGCGTTTGCCAAGCAATGGCACAACCTTGGCGCAACAATTATTGGTGGCTGCTGTGGTATTGGCCCCGAATTCATTGCAGCATTGGTAAAGTGGAAAAGGGATATTAAAGAGTTTTAATATCCCTTATTTAACTACAAAAATATAGAGAAACCTTAAAAGCTGAAATGATTAATTCCCAATACCTAATCGAGCCCTTGTATTGCTAGGCTACTTGGTCAGATCCACCTGCTGAACACGGACATTTTTCGTCATGCTTTTTAAAACACTGTTGGTAATTAAGCCAATGAGCTAACGCGATAAAAGCAGAGCCAATTAAAGTGAAGGTTTTTTCGGCCACTTCATGGCCTAATAATACTGCAGTTATCAAAAAGACTAGACCAACAACTCCACACGCCATATAACGTATACGTTTGTGCTTTTTACAGCCTAAGCTCAAAGCTAATAAGCTTGTTGGCAGTACGGCAGCAAGAATCCATAAATGAAACTGTTCACCATTTATTTGCAGTACAGCAATGCTTGGCAACAGCGCTAAAATAATCGGTGTTGCAAAACAATGTACCGTGCACATTAACGAAAGCCCAATGGCAAACTTATCTGCTGTCGTTTGAGTCAGCTTCATTATTTATCCTTCTTTTTAATTGTGTTAGCGGTACTTTGCTGACACCCAAAGCAAACACCTGAGATTTCTAGTTGCGAAGTTGTTGGCGCAAACCCTCTTATTTTAAGTTGTTTAAACAAATACTTAGCCGAATTATCAAGGTCTTTCACCTCACTTGCTTTATTACAAGAGCTACAAATTAAAAACATCGATAGTTGATGCTCTCTATCATCATTAACGTGACTGCACGGTATAAACTTATTTTCTAACTTTAATCTATGTACCAGACCTACCGACTCTAAAAAGCCTAATATCCGATAAACGGACATTGCCAAAATCGGTGTATTTATTTGCTTATTATATTGATCTGTTAACTCATAAGCAGACAAAGGTTTATTTGCTTGCAATAGAATTTCAAATACCTGCTGACGTTTTGGCGTTAATTTTTTTTCAGAGGCTTCACATCTTTTTATCGCAAAGCCAACCATCTCTTTAAATTGCTGTTTATTCATATTACCCACACTAACCAAGTGAGCTGGCGTTTTAACTTTGCCATCCTTGTTGCCAATGCCTCCGTTGTGGTTTTATCTAAAAATGTATTAACTAGAGATAAATAAATGTAACAACTAACTTTTGCTTCACAACAAACAACTCACCCACAAACAACACCTAAACAATGACAATAAATATTTAAAGCACTGAATTTATATAGGTTATGTAGCCAAATTGTATGCCCTGAATGATTTTTAGTTAATTAACTATTGATACAATATAACATTTCAAGCACAATTGATACAATATAACATTCGCAAAGGAATTCAAATGACACGAAAATCTCAATTAGCTGTTTTGATAGCTGCTTTATTACCTGCAAGTGTGCTTGCAAATACCATCGAAGGTGTTGTTTTAAACAACCAAGGTAAAGTGGTGACCAACGCAACTGTAGAAGTTGAAGGCTCAGATATAACAGCAGTAACAGATGCAAGCGGTAAGTTCGTAATAACTGATTTAAAAAGTGGTTTAAAAGAACTTCATATTACCGCCCCTGGTTATGCCCACCTGCATCGAGATATCACATTTAGTGATGATAAAAGCCAGTCAATTACCTTTAAGTTAGAACGTTCACCCATTGAAGTAATTGATATTGAAGCGACGCCTATTCACATGTCGGCAATGGAATCCTCGTCTCCCGTTAGCGTGTTATCTGGCGAACAATTAAGACGGCAGCAAGCTGCAACCCTTGGCGATAGCCTTGAAAAACTCCCGGGGGTTAATACTAACTTTCATGCAAAAGTAGCCAGTACACCTATCATTCGTGGCTTAAGCGGGCCGCGTGTTCTAATTACTCAAAACGGCCTTGATGTCAGTGATGTTTCTCGCGTTGGCCCTGATCACTCCGTTGCATCAGAGGCGTCAACTGCAAAACAAATCGAAGTACTACGTGGTCCTGCCACTTTATTTTATGGCAGCGGCGCCATTGGTGGTGTGGTTAATGTAGTTGATAATCGTGTGCCTACCGACAGCACAACTCGCGGCGAATGGAACCTTGAGCACAACTCTGTTGATAACCAAAAAGTAGCCTCGTTTAACGCTACTACAGGAACTGATTCTCTTGCATTTTATGCCGATGCGTTCTGGCGTGAAGCCGATGACTATGAAATACCCGTGGCCGCTGAATTTGCCCATAATGACCATAACCATGAAGAACATAGTGGCGATTACACCGTTGCAAATAGTAATGAAGAGTCTGACGGCTTTACCTTAGGTACTAGCTATCTATTTGACCAAGGTTTTGTAGGTATAGCTGTTGAGCAATTTAATCGTCAATACGGCATTCCAGGCCACACCCATGGTGGCGAAGATGTTAATAGCGCTGAGGAAAGCGTATATGCCGACTTAGAGCAAACTAAAGTGCAATTATTAGGCGAGTATAACCTCGATAATAAATGGCTTAATAAAATAAACCTGCGCGCAGGTTTTACAGATTACGAACATGCTGAAATTGAACATGGCGCAGTGGGTACCACGTTTGAAAATGAAACCAATGAGTTACGCGTAGACTTAATGCATAACCCGTTTGCGCAGTGGAATGGTGGTTTGAGCTTTCATTACAAACACAGTGATGTTGAAGCGCAAGGCTCTGAGGCATTCACACCACCGTCACAAACACAAAGCTTTGCTATAGCACTGATGGAAGAAAGACACTTTGGTGACTTTTTAGTGCAATTAGGTGGCCGAGTTGAACGGGTAACCATCGATGCTGATAACGTGTTACTACCTAACATAGATGCACACGCACACAATGACACCGGTGTTCATGACGATCATGCTCATGAAGAACATGCCGGCAATACTCGCGTATTTGACGTAGAACAAGAATTCACACCAGTTAGTTTATCAACAGGTGTCGTGTGGGATTTTGCACCTAGCTACAACTTAGGCTTGTCGGTATCTCGTTCTGAGCGTGCTCCTTCGGTGTCGGAGCTATTATCATTCGGCCCTCACATTGGAACTGGTACTTATGAAGTAGGCGCACTATTTGATATTCATGAAGACGGCCATTTTGGTTTATCTGAGCAAGCGCTTGACCTAGAAACAGCAAACAATATTGATTTAACGTTTCGTAAAACCCAAGGTGATATCGGTTTCATTCTTAATGCTTTCTACAACCAAGTCGACAATTATTATTACCAAATCGACACAGGCCTATACGCCGAAAGCGGCCACGACCATGGTGATGAGCATAATCATGACCACGGTGACGAGCATGATCACTCATCTGAACTCCCAGTTTATTTATTTAAAACAGATGACGTAATTTTACATGGCTTTGAAGCCCAATTTGCATGGCAGTTAACCGATGAGTTTAAAGTTGATTTATTCTCAGATTACGTTCGTGCAAGCCTTAAAGACGGTGGCGATTTACCACGCACACCACCGCTACGTTTTGGTACTGAGTTTAGCTACCAAACAAATAAGCTGAGTGCGCACCTCCACGTAACTCGCTATCAAGAGCAAGACCGCACAGCACCAGAAGAAACAGCTACAAACGGCTATACCATGCTTGATGCCAGCGTTTCATATGACTTATCAGTGCTAAATCAAGATGTGTCTGTGTATCTACGAGGCACTAACTTAACAGACACAGAAGCGCGCGTGCATAGTTCATTTTTAAAGAGTATAGCGCCACGTCCAGGTCGTAGCTTTGCACTAGGTATTCGCGGTTACTTTTAAGCGCTAAAAAATTATAAATAAAGGAAATTAACATGACTAAACTATTCAAATTAAAATTAATTGCACTGGCAATAAGCAGCACATTAATCACCGCTTGTGGTGATGCAGAAACAAACATTGTCGAAAAAGACCCAATAGAAGTACCTGATGACGGCCACGATCATGGCGATGGTGGCGACCACGGTGATGAATACACTATTGATTCATTAGGTAGGCTTGCGATACTTGCTGGCGATAGCAACGAAGCGAACTTTTTCGACTTAGACGACAATGAGCTTCTTGATACATTCACTCTTACTAATGATTCAAACACGCTATCGTCGTCGCCTGACTTTCGTTATGCCGTGATTGCTAGTCGCGCTCAAGATTACCTCGGCTTTATAGACGGTGGCTTATGGCGTGAAGATCACGGCGCACATCTTCATGATTACGAACAAAGCCCTGAGTTTAGCAGTTATGAGCTAACTAGCGGCAGTCGCCCTACTCACTTGGTAAAGCACGATGGTCAGTTAGCGGTATTTTATGATGGTGATGCAGCATCAGGCACAACTGCGTCTGTTGAAGTATTAACAGATAACGACATAACAAACGCAACAGCGACCTTACCTGGTATTAGTTACGACATTAATATGCATGGTGTAGCAGAGCCTCGTGGAGAGCATTTATTAGCGACCCTTCGCCGCGATGATGCACAGAGTACATCAAACGCTAAAATTTTGCCGGATCAGGTAGGTGTTTATCACTTTCATGATGGCGAATACGAACTTGAACAAACGTTAGAGTTAACATGCCCTGATTTGCACGGCGCAGCACAAAACCATGATTACGTAGCCTTCGGCTGTAGTGACGGTGTGCTATTAGCCCACCAGCATGATGACGAATACCACGCTGAAAAAGTAGCAAATATTGCTGCAGTAGGTGACTTGCGCATTGGTACGATATACGGCCATGAAGACAGTGACAACTTTATTGGTATTGCGTCTGGTCACGGCGGCGGCCCTGCAGTGCTCTTAAGCATTAACCCTGCGGAAGCTGAAATGGAAGAACTAGAATGGCAACTAGCCGATGGCGCAAGCGCTGTTTCTTACTCTTTCTCAGCGAATGGCGAGCACTTTTTAGTTTTAGACAGCCTAGGCTTTTTAAATGTGCTTGAGGCGCATGCGCACGACGATCACATACACTGGGAGCTAGCAGGTCAAGTTGATATTACACAAGAAGATGTAACAACAATGCCTGAAGGCATGAAGTTTAGTATGACAGTAGCGCAAAATGGTCAGTTTGCTTACGTAGCCGACCCAATAGCCCAACACGTTGTGCAAGTACACCTAGAAGACTTAGAAATTGAAGGTGAACTAGAACTTACATTCCCACCAGCCGCGATCACTTGGTTAGGTATTGCACAAGAGGAAGAGCACGACCACGTACATTAATTTTACGCTTTAAAAAGAGTACTCCCTTGAAGGTTGGCATTTTAATGCCAACCTTTTTTATTCACATTTTGTAACAGACCTTTTATCGTAAGTGCATCGCTATTTTGCACCTTATTGTTATGATGGGATAGCTATTAATATAGGATGTAATTCCATGAAAAAACTAACAACATTGGCTCTTGCCTTGGCTGCAGCAATCGCGCCGGGTGTATCGGCCTATGAGACTAAAGACACTCGTTTACTCCGCTTTCCAGATATCCATAACCAAACCGTTACCTTTGTCTACAGTGGCGATATTTATATTGCGAATACGCAAACAGGCGAAAGCAAACGCTTAACCGACCATATTGGCTTTGAAACATTTCCTAAGTTTTCCCCTGACGGTAAGCGCATTGCATTTTCAGCCGAGTATAACGGTAGCCGACAAATTTATGTGATCAACAGTGACGGTTCAAACCTAAAGCAACTTACTTATTATAATGACGTTGGCCCAATGCCACCGCGTGGAGGTTTTGATTACCGCGTTTTAGATTGGACCGCCGATGGTAAAAATGTGGTATTTAGAGCTAACCGCACACCATGGGGGAAACGTATGGGCCGCCCTTACATGGTTCCTGCAGATGGCGGACTTGAACAGCCATTAGCGATTCCAGAAACTGGTGGCGGCATGCTATCTCCAGATGGCAGCAAATATGTTTACACGCCAATTGATCGAGAATTTCGCACGTGGAAACGTACTCGTGGTGGTCGTGCGCAAGATGTATGGATTTATGATTTAGAAAAAAACACCTCAGAACAACTAACTACAAACCGTGCAACCGACCAGCAACCAACTTGGGTTGGTGACGATATTTACTTTGTGTCTGACCGTGATTACACGCTAAACCTTTACCAATACCGCAAAGGCAGCGAACCAAAAAAACTTACCAACTATAAAAACTTTGACGTACTTTGGCCTTCAGCTGGCCCAAATGCGATTGTTTATGAAAACGGCGGTTATTTATATCGCTTTGACGCAAAAACACAAAAAAGCGCTAAGCTAAGCATTAACATTGCAGGCGTGCGCCAATACGCAATGCCGTATAGCAAAAATGTTAGCGATTTTATTGATTCTATGTCGCTCTCTCACGATGGTAAACGTGCTGTATTTACTGCCCGTGGTGAGCTGTTTAGCGTACCAATCAAACAAGGGCCTACACGCAACTTATCTTACACAGAGAAAAGCCGCGAAATAGATGCAAGCTGGTCACCAAATGGGCGTTACATTGCTTACATGAGCGATGAAAGCGGCGAGTACGAAATTTACTTAAAAGATCGCAGTAAAAACAATGCCATTAAGCAACTTACTAGCAATGGTAACATTTGGCGCTTTACGCCTATTTGGTCACCCGATAGCGCTAAGCTATTGTTTGCAGATAAAAACAACACACTTTGGTGGTTAGATGCAAAATCGGGCAAGCAACACAAAATTGATACCGGCATTTACGACGAAGACGGCATTACTCAGTATACGTGGTCGCCTAATAGCCAAGACATTGTGTATGTTAAAAATAACGAAAACCGTTATGCCTCACTGTGGCACTACAACCTTAAAAAAGAAAAGGTGACGCGCCTAACAGACGAAATGAGTAACGAGCAAAACCCAACCTTTTCGCCAGATGGCCAATACCTTTACTTTAGCTCTGAGCGCGACTTTAACCTGGCATTTAGCAGTTACGAGTTTGACTACATGTTTAACCGCGCCACCCGTATTTATGCGGCCGCAGTAAACGACAGTGTTAAACCGCTTATTGCCTTACAAAGTGATGAAACCACGATTGTAAAAGACGATGACGACGAAAAAGAAGACGACAAAAAAGTTAAAAACGCACTGCAAAGCAGCGACTTTATGCAGCGTGTTACCGCTCTTAACGCGCCAGCGGGCGATTACCGTGGCTTAACCGCAGTAAAAGACGGCGTACTGACGCTTGCTAATGGCGCATTACAACTTATAGGTACCGAGCACGACAGTGAGCTAGAAACAGTCGCTAAAGGTGTTAGCAATTACACTATATCGAGCAACAGCGAACACCTACTTGTACACACAAGTGGCGGTTACAGCTTAATAGAGCCTAAACCAAAGCAAGACCTAGACGCCAACAAGCTAGATTTAAGCAAAATGACGCTTAAAATCAACCCGCAAGCTGAGTGGCAACAAATGTACGTAGAAGGCTGGCGCACACTGCGTGACTGGTTCTACGACGAAAATCACCACGGTCAAGATTGGGATGCTATTTTAGCTAAATACCAACCTATGGCTGATGCTATTAGCCACCGTAGCGACCTTGATTACGTACTTAGCGAAATTGCCGGCGAAATTAACTCAGGTCATATTTACGTGCAATCGGGCGATATGCCAAAAGCCGAACGTAAAAATCACGGTTTATTAGGCGCTAAGCTTGCAAGCGACCCATCTGGTTACGTAAAAATAGAGCAAATCTTTAAAGGTGAAAACTGGCATAACGATTTCCGCTCACCGCTGGGGACTACTGGTGTAAAAGCACATAACGGCGATTACATTATTGCGGTAAATGGCCGCTCGGTTAAAGACGTTGCTAACTTTTACGAACTCCTTGAAAACACCCAAGGCGAGCAAGTAGAGCTAGTGCTAAACAGCAAACCGCGTAGCAAAGGTGCGTGGCAAGTAACAGTAAAACCGGTAGCCAGTGAGCAAGGTCTACGTTATTTAGATTGGGTTAACTCGCGTGCAGCCTACGTTAATAAGCTATCAAATGGGCGTATTGGCTATGTGCACCTGCCAAATACAGCCTATGAGGGTAACCGCGCCATGTTTAAAAACTACATGCCGCAAACAACCAAAGATGCCATGATTATTGATGACCGTTACAATGGCGGTGGTTTTATTCCTGAGCATATGATCACTTGGCTTGCGCGTAAACCGCTTAACTATTGGAAACGCCGTGGTGTAGAGCCAACTAAAACACCGCAGTTTGCGCACAATGGTCCTAAAGCCATGCTAATAAATGGCTATTCAAGTTCTGGTGGTGACGCAATCCCTTACTACTTCCGCCAGGCTGGTCTAGGTAAGCTAATTGGTACCCGTACATGGGGTGGCTTAATTGGTATTTCTGGTAACCCAAGCCTTGTAGACGGCGGACAAGTAATTGCTGCTACATTCCGTATTTTAGACACAAAAGGTAACTGGATCATAGAAAACGAAGGTGTTGCACCAGATATTAAAGTAATTGATCGTCCAGAGCTTATTTATAAAGGCCAAGATCCATCAATAGAGCGTGCTGTACAAGAGTTATTAAAGGAGCTTAAAGAAAATCCTAAACAACCCTTAGTGATACCACCAGCACCTTCTAAGTTTTAATTTGCTGCATAGCTAAACAAGCTAATACCAATAAAAAACCCTGCAAATTTGCAGGGTTTTTTATGACTTGGATTTAATGACTTATATGTATTAAGGCTTACCTTTTTCTCCAGCCGCTCCATACATCATCTTCTTGGTTGGCTTTTTTCTTCTTTTTCTTACCTGTACCTTCTGGCTTGGCCATTGGCTTGTCGTTTTTTAGCGCCTCAGCCGCATCAAGGTTGGCTTGGTTTACAGCAAAACCTGCTACCTCTTCGCGCTCTAAGCGAAGTTTGTTTTTCTTTTCGATAATTCTAAAGTGATGGAAGTCTTCATAATCAATTAACGATAACGCTAAACCGACTTCACCAGCACGGCCGCTTCGGCCAATACGGTGCATATAATCAGCAGGGCTGCGCGGTAAGTTAAAGTTAATAACAACAGGCAGTTTGGCAATATCTAAACCACGGGCTGCTATATCGGTGGCAATAAGTACTTCTATTTCGCCAGCTTTAAACTTTTCGATTACCCAAGTACGCTCGCTTTGGCCTTTATCGCCATGGAATACTTGTGCGTTCACGCCGCGTTTTTCAAGTTTGCTGGCTAAGTGCTCACAATCTTTTTTAGCGTTTACAAAAATCAGCGCTTGGCGCCATTTATGCTGCTTAATTAAATGCGCCAAAACCGTGGTTTTTTCACCTTTATTAACCGTAAATACACGCTGTACTAAAGTGCTTTCGTCTTTGCTTTGAACTTGTATTTCAACAGGATTGGTTAACAGCTTTTGTGTTAATTGTGTGACTTGCTCTGGGAACGTCGCTGAAAACAACATGGTTTGCTTTTTAGCTGGCATTAACGCCAACAGCTCTGCAAGCTCTTCGGTAAAGCCAAGGCTTAACATGCGATCAGCTTCATCAAGCACTAAGGTTGAAACTTTATCAAGCTTAATAGCATTGCTTGATATTAAGTCAAGTAAACGCCCTGGCGTTGCAACAATGATATCAGCACCGCCGCGAAGTGCTTGCATCTGGGTATTAACCGACACACCACCAAATACCGCCACCGTTTTAATGGCGCCATTAAAATTAGCAGAATACGATTTAACACTATCGGCTACCTGCACTGCCAGCTCGCGAGTAGGTACCAAAATAAGCCCTGTTACAAAGTTGCCTTTGCTCGCTGCTTTTTTAGCACCTTGCGCTAAAAATAGCGTTTGTAGCATAGGCAAAGCAAAGGTTGCTGTTTTACCTGAGCCGGTATTTGCCCCCGCAATTAAGTCACTCCCCGCCAAGATACTTGGAATTGCTTTTGCCTGAATCGGCGTAGGTTGCGTGTATTCAAGGTCAGACAAACGAGCAATTAGCTCTGGAATAAGGCCAAGTTCGTTGAAATTACTAGGATTTGCGGCTGAGGTCATAAAAGGTGCGGGCTCATTGCTAAAAATAGCCTGTAATTTTAGCGTATTTAGCAGCTATTAAGTAGAGGTTAGTGATTTAAATAAAATGCATCTTGCTTTATTAAACGATGATTCTCTGAATATCGCTTTGCATTAATACTATTTTTCACATACATCAATCATTACAAATAATAGCTGAACACGCTGTATTATTGATTTCAGCATTTCAAGTGTGTTATTTTTGCAGCCTGATGGATTAATTTTAGATGCAAGGAAATGTCATGTCTCAATTTGATTTATGTTTCAATACGAAAAGTCGAGCAAGCTTACCTTTTAACAGTAATAACTTAGAGCAATTAAAGCGATTTAGAGAGGATAACCCTCATATTATAGGTAACTTTATACCTCAAGGAACCCCGTTCATTTTAAGAACTCCACAATCTGGGGATATGAGTGATTTCAGGCGATCTCGTCCTGACATAGCTTGTGCACTTGATAATACGGTGTCTTGGCCTGAGCATACAAAGAGAAATGTCAGTACTATAGTAAACAACTTCGGTGATGAAGATGCTTTGGCTATTGCCGCGCTATACGATGCGGAAATATCTCCATATGTTGATAAAGTAAGAGGTTTAACGAGTCAACAAGTTCTTGGAAGAAATCTTGATACCTTGACTGCCACTGGCGCAGCACTTACCTCATTAGAGTCAAGCCAAGTGAGATTAAGTACATTTGGAAAAGCGATTCTAAAATACCAAACTAGCTTAATTGAAATTAGAAAAGCATCGCAGAACAAGCAGCCTAAATTAGAATTAATCAAACTAGGTAACAAAGCAAAGCAAGCCCATCTAGAGTTAAACACTGTATTTAAAAGAGAAATGGTTAAATTCAAAGGCAAAGTGAAAGCATCTGCACGGGGTAATATCTGGTCTAATGCGCAGCGAGGCATAGATACAGCAAGAAGCGCAAGAAGTTCAGCTCCCTTGCAATTAACTTCTTTAGCTAACATACAGCACTTACGTAAATTAGAGCAAGGATCCAATATTGCAGGAAAGTTTGTCATTGCGATTGATGCAGGTCTTCGAGCTGATAGCGTTTATGACGATTACAAAGCAGGTAAAGACTGGCAGCGCAGTGCAGTAAGGGAAGCTACAGGTTTTGGTTTAGGGACAGCTGCAGGAGCATATGTTGGCGGTACGACTATAACCGCAGGGGTAGGAATAGCAATTGCAATGGGTCCAGTTGGCTGGGTAATTCTTATAGGTGTAGGCTTGGGGGCTGGTTATGCTGCAGCTAAAGTTGGTGATGCTGTTGGAAAGGGTTTCTCAGGTCTAGTTTATGACCTTAGCTCTAATATAAGCTGGTTTTAAGCTATGTATCTTATGCCTGAAACTTTTTACTGGATAATAACTGGGCCATTTATAATTGCTTTTCTTATTTCAGCTTTGTGCTTCACTCGTATTTCAATGAAACACATAGAGAAGAAAATGCGTGAGGAAGGGATACATGAGCCACTTTGGGATAAAGGACTGGGCATAAGAGTGAGCATGTATGGCAAAGTAATAAGGCGGCAAAAACCCGCAAAGGCGACGGTTGTTAATGACGAAGCAATTTTACGACACGCCAGACCTATCGATTTAATTTTAGCTCGCACAATGCATTACTCTTTCGTAATTATGATGACCCTAGCTGTATATGGTTATTTTGCATATGACTTAGGTGAGCGCGCTTATTAATTTCATGACGAAATTATAGGCAGAAGGTTTTATGCTACAGAAAATCACTTGTACCTTAATATATGCTTACTTCTCTGATATAAATTGGTTTTAAATCATGTATGTGATGCCTGAAAAGATTTTTTTATTTATATCTTTACCAATAATAATTAGCTATCTAATTTCAACTTTATGCTTTACTCGTATTTCAATGAAACATATTGAGAAAAAAATGCGTGAGGAAGGGATACATGAACCACTTTGGGATAAAGGGCTGGGCATAAGAGTGAGCATGTATGGCAAAGTAATAAGGCGGCAAAAACCCGCAAAAGCGACGGTTGTTAATGACGAAGCTATTTTGCGACACGCCAGACCTATCGATCTAATTTTAGCTCGCGTAATGCATATATCATTTATAGGTTTGATGTTCGTAATTGCCTATGGCTACTTTGCCTATGATTTAGGTAATCGCGCAGACTAAAAAGGAGCACAAAGCGCCTTTTACATCAAACCTGTCGCCTATTGATTTTAAAATTTTTAGGCCGACTTTGCCAAATTGCGTGGTTCGTCAACATCTGTGCTTTAATTACCGCTTTATAGTGCGACAGTGATTACACGCATAGTCATCTGACTCACAGTATGAGTATTTACCAGTAAACTCTTCTTAGTCTGCAATACCATCAGCAAGTAATATTGCTTCTTCTAATTTGTTTGGTAAAGCTTTAATCACGTTAAAGATCACTCTTTGAATCTAAACCCTACTCTTGTAATTAATTTGACTGTCACCGAGAGCACTCCAAACTTAAAGAGGCTTTCATAAAAAGCCAACAACTAAGTTGGCAATATTATTAGTTCTTACTCAGTTCTGCTTGTAACCTGACTTTTGTTTCTTTTAAGTAATTTAAATAAGGATATGAGTCATCTGCAATGGCTAAAGCCGACTCCATCTGTTCAAACGCTTGGCGAGTATCACCCTGCATTTCATAGCCATATGATAAGGCTGAAAGCGCATCGACTGATTTTGGGTGGTTTTTTAAATTGTACTTAAACACCTCAATAGCACGGGTAAACTGCTTGCTGCCCGTTAGGTTATAACCGAGTGATCTAACAGCACGGTCTGGTGGAGATATCTGCTCGCCCCATTGTTGAGATAATGTTTTGTAATAACCATCAATAGAGGCTACATCGTCAGTTAAAGCACTTATAGGCATTTGTTTAGGTAAAAATAAGTTGTAGTAGGCATTAAATACGCCAGCAGCAGTGGTTAAGCCATGCGAGATGCCATCAAACGCATCATTAAAAAAGCGTAACCCTCGCGCTTTATGCGATTGCAGTGATTGCTGTAATTCATCATACCTTTCTCGCATTATGCCAGCTTCTTCGCCGATATTGATATAAACGTAACTGTTAAGCTCTTTGTTTTTAGTTATAAACGATTTTGTACTTTTTACCATTGCGCCATAATTCCACCAAACTGCAGGGCTATACGCAATATGCGCTTGAAATAGTTCGGGATTTGCCTGCAACGCGTATAGCGCAAATACACCACCAGCAGATGCGCCAGCAATCACTTTATAGTCATGCGTGCGATAGTTCTTATTTACTAAAGGAATGAGCTCTTGTTCAAAGAACGCTAAAAACTTTGCCGCGCCGCCCCCTTCACCGACAGGCCCTTGTGGCTCTTTATTCACTGTAGGATACATATCTCTAAGTCGATTAGTGTTTTCAATAGCGACAATAATAACCTCAGGCGCACGATTATCATTTTGTAAGCGCTCAATAACAGCACTTGCAAGCGGTATATTACCCGCTCCATCTAAGCGATAAACAACTGGGTATACCTTATTTGGCTGAGCTTGGTAGCTCTTTGGTAACTTTACAACAACTGTGCGTTCTTCGTTTAAAACAGCCGATTTAATAGTGTGCATGAACTGAGAGTCATCAGCACTTTGCTGTTTAATGCCAGCTTGTGCAAAGGCACTTTGTGAACTAAAAGCAAAAAAGCTAAAAAAACAAATAACGGTTAATAAACGCATAACTAATCCCTTAGAGAATAATAAGTTACTTAAGCTAACAGAGTTTCAGGCACAAAAAAAGCGCATTGAGCGCTTTTTTTAACATTAATAAAAACTGTGCACGTTAAATAATGTTCGAAACTGAGATGCTCTATAAATGTATGATCTTAAATAGAAAGTACGATCCCAGCCAATTTAAAGTGTACGCTCCCAGTTTCTACTTCTTAAAGTTCGCTACTAGATAACTTCGCAACTAAACAAAATAGGTATTAATTACTTTTTAGCTTAACTATCCGGGTAAAAGCAACTCAAAAACCTCGATGCAACCTCAGTTATGCGCACATCATTCAGCCCAGATTTTCGAAGAACTAACCACCTTGGTAGTGACATGTCGCCGCTATTTTTTAATGTATAAGTTAATCTCCTAATTTGATAGTCAGATACATCTTCTGAATATCTTCGAAGAAACTCAGCGGTTAAAGGAAGTTTATTGAATTGCTTTTCAATTGATGTGCCTTTATCCAAATGGCTCAGGTACCATTTTTGAGATCTTCTTGGGCCTTCAAGGTCATACAAATACAAATCCCTAATTTCTACTAATTGGCGAATCAGCTGAACATCTCTTTTGTGCCAGTCAACTCGTGTATTAATGTATGGTATAGGCTGTTTATATCGAAGGTTAACTTTAAGTAGCCAACCTTTATCGTGCCTGTATAGCCAAGCATATATAGCAGCTCCATTACCTGTACGAGCAATTTTAGTTCCTCTGGTTTTAACCAAATTGTACCAATCTTTTTTATAGCCTTTTAACTCCCTATCAGTGTGAGTACAACCCTTATATGTTAGTTCTTTTCCTAATTGAATTAACTTTACGCACCTTAAAATTTCAATAATATTCGCAGATTCCCCTTTAAGTGCATAAATAAAAACTAAGTGCTCAAGATAGCTGAATGACCTCCGGTGTTTTCTGGTAATGCAGTGTAGCCAACTAGATTCAGATTCACTCGGAACTAGATTCATGGCGCTAAGCCAAAACAAAGGCCAAGCTTTTAATATCGCTGATTTTATCTTTAAATAGTCGACATAATTACCCTTGCTCATACCAGCTTCGTTCACTAGTTGATGGTAGAAAGCCGTCCATTGGCTATAGCTTGCTGAAGTTTCAGATCCTTTCTCAAGCAAACCCATTACTTGATTAGCAAGCCAATAAAAACAATGAAACTCAGATATGGTGTTCATTTTAATATCGTCGAGCGAGATAATTGATAAGGGTATATATTCATGTCGCTTAGATACTGAGTGATATGGCTGCACTGAAACTAACTTTGCTTTATGAACAAGGCAGTATTCAACTCCACTAATCTGGTGTACTCGCATCCAGTATGGCTCACCCAAAGTGTTTAATTGCTCGGAATAACATTTAGGACAACACCGAAGGTGATGTAACTTTGGAATTCTTGAGCAGGCATACCCAGAGCGTAAATGCACCGCTCCATATGATTTACCTTTCAAAAGTTCTAAACATTGTACTCGACGGTCTTCCGGCATGAATGGCGCATATAATGGAAATAGCGTGTTGTTATAAGTCAATTGTTCGCTTGAACGCAGGGTTAAAGAGTTTGTTACACTCAGAGCATTAAGTCTGGAAGGGAAGTTAATTGTCGATATTGCTGTTCGAGTATCCATTGCAAGGTCAATCAATCGCTTGGGACTGACCTCACAAAATTGCACTCTCGCTCTCGCTAAAATGCTGTATAACAGCTCATCTGGATAAGGTTTGGGGAAATTTATCATGAAGAGTGAAATCTCCAATTGGCAATACGAGTCCAACTTCCTTGAGCATTAAGTAATAATTGTCCTCTTTTTGTTGAGATGCTATGTAACGCAAATCATCTTCAGGCAGAGTCTTCCATTGTGATTTTGATATGCGGCTAAAGTCTTTTCGCTGCATGGATTCCAATTTAGGCATTTTACGACGCTTTGGCTTTGAAGCTGGCGGCGGCAGAGGTTTAGCTGATTTATCGTATCGCTTTTCACGAGCAATGTCAGAGAAAAACGAACGGTGCTGGCTAAAGTACTTTTTCTGTACTCTCAACATTAACTCTTTAGAAATGCTTTCCATTCCCGTATTTATAGCCTCATGCAGGCATCGTGCATAAAAGCGCACTGCTATTCCAACAACACCTTTACATGCGTTAAACCATATTTCTTTAAGTTCTTTATTTAGCTCAATATCCTGCGCTTTCAAGCAGTTAAACTTCCAAAGCCTAGCTGTAAATCGAGACCAGCGATCAGATAGTTCTTCGTTTTCACTTGCGAAAGCACAAAGAGGATCCCAGGTAAGCTTTTCCGAACTTATTTCATTAATGTCATAACAATCAACATCACTCGAAAGCATAACAACAGGAATTATGTCAGCAAGACCAGCTAAGTGTTCAAATAACAATTCTCGTTTATCGGTAGGCCAATTCTGAGTCGATTCTAATGAGTCAATGATCAAAGTTCCCACATTATAGGTTGTTAGAAGACTCCTCATTTTCATAAATGCAGCGCATACACTAGGGGCCACCTTCACTTCCTAAAGCAAGCTCTAAGGCTTCTAGGAACCGGGCGCAATACTCCAATAGATTGGAAACCCCTTTCAACTCAACTTTTAAATACACGACTTGAACTTGAGAAAGCTTCCCATGCCAAACTACTTGCGGATAGAGTGACAAACAACGCTCAATTGCTGCCGTTTTACCACAGCTCTTCGGCCCTACAATGGCGGTAATATCTCGGCGCTTTTGCACTGCTGTGTCGTCATGCCAAACATGGGGATTACCGCCCATAGCTAACATTAGGTTATTAGATAAGACTCGACCTTTATTCCTAATAGGAGCCTTATTTTGATACCCGCTTTTTATCGTCAAGTCTAAGCGATCGTACAAATCAACAATCTCAGGCACTGAAACATAAAAACTATCAATTAACGACTGAACACTACTTTTCCGCCGGCTATCTTTGTCTTCAGCTGTTGCCTTAATAACTTGATCATTTTTAAAATGAGCCTTTAATAAGCCCATATCTAATGTATCCCTGAGCACATCAACAAATTGATTACCGGTTGTGTCATCAGTTGAAATCAAATCTTCAGCTCGCCAAGCTTTTGGTGGTATCGTTTCAATAGGTAATGTCTGCTGTTTTTTCATAATTAGTCCTCATCATCCATGAAAATTTCGTTCAGTCGTGTATTTGCCATCACGACAGAAGTTTGCGAATCGTTGTTGGAAGGATTGCGTTCGTTTCTCGCTGACTCAGGCTTTACAGCACCGTAAATCGCTTTACTTTCATCCCTTTGAGCAGCTTTATCACCAAGTTTAGAAAGCTCTTCATTCATTGTTCGATTAGCTGACTTTGACTTCTTATCTTCTATAGCTGCACGCACTTCTTCCTTGTTTTTTAACTGTTGTTCAAGCGCATACAGCGTGTGATGGTGCATTGCGTCATTATTTGTGTCTTGAATTTCTTTGTACCTCAACTCTGCGTCACGCCAAGTTAGTCCTTCAAATCGTCTATAATGAACGTACAGAAGACATTTAATATACTTAGTCTCTCCATTCTTTGGCACTAGGTAGATAGCAGAGGCGTCTGATTGATCGATGGCAACCTCCATTTTTTGCCTGTTGTTGTAAACCCTTTCTCGTAGACCTGGCGTATCAGGGATCTCAAATTGAAGATGTTTGTAAGTGAGAATATAACCTCTAGACACGCTCGCTTTATCTCTTTCAAGCAATGAATACCAGAAATACTCTGGATCAACAGAATGAAGCGGACCTGTCCTATGAGCTATGCCCCATTTCCATTTCGAGTTTGGAGAGGTATCAAGATTGGTTGGATAGTCTGCGTCGACTTTTCCCACTCCCATCGTTTTAGAGTTGAGAACCATGACAGTTCGCGCAATAATGCGGTTCAACTCACTTAGCAGCATTGTATATTCATCGGGCTTGTACTTACCGCCATGTTTTTTTGGTAAGTATTCCGAAATCAGACCAGGAAGTAGGTGGCTTATTTCCGCATAAACTCGACCAAAACTTCTTTCACCTTTACCTCTTTTTTCTGGCTGGGAGGCTCCGCTATTAATCATAGCTGTTCCATGCTCGACAGAAACAGAAGTGATTTTTTTACTTCGAAGGTCAGAACCTAAGTCCCCAAAAAAAGCTTTTGGCAAGCCCTGCATCGACCAGTCACTTGGCTCGATTTCCAAACCAAATTCTCGACATAATTCAACTTTATCCCTGACCGCAACAGTCATAGCGTTCATTGCATTGAAATACGATGGGGGCGTTAGTGTCAGCAAGAAGCCTACACAGCTAGAAGTATCGCTATCAATAACTTCATAGAGAGTTGGCCTACCCAGAGGGAATCGCTCTTCATCGGCCAATCCTGCATCGAAAGGCGTCGCATCTATTTCATAAGAGTATCCAGGGCCAACTAAATTGGCACTGACTGCTGAAGTAAGCTTTCTAACGTTAGCATTGAAATGTTTTTCACCAAATTTAGCTTTTGCTCGGGCTTCAGAGCTGAATTTGTGATAATAGAAAGCTTTAAATAAATCAAAGCTAGGTTTTTCATTTTCCAATTTACGAACATCCCCATTGCACCAGCGCGCTAGAAAGTCATAATAAGCATCTTGTATTCTGTTTGTATTCTTGGGTTTACCCTTTTTATCAACAGTGTATTTACCGCTGAAAATTGTGTACTTGATAGCAGTTTCCATCACTGATTCCATTTCAGGAGTAGACTGAGTTGAATCATAACTTCCGTGTTCTTTAGGTCGACCTAAGCGTTTTTCCCGTCTTGTTTTTTTCTTACCTTTACCACCACAGTTAGCATAATCAGGCAGAAGTGCATTGGGGGTTTGTCCACGCTGCCAATATCGTCTGAGATAACGATAAATCGTACTTTTTGCACCGACACCCATTGCAACAAGTACTTTAATTAATTCAGCCCGCTGTTTTTTAATCCAATATTTAGAGCCACCAATGACACCTTGGATTCGAGCAAGGTTACTATCACGTATTGCATGATAATCATGACCTACTTCATAGCTACGATTTACACTTTCTCGCCATGGATCCTCAACATTGATAATCTGGTGTTGATCATCAATATTTTCGACTTGTTGTACAGTTAGCTGAAAAGGGAGAGCGTCATCTTTTTCAATATTAATGAAAATGGCAAAGTCACCAAAATCATCCAATAAACGGTACTTATGGCCGTCCCAGCTGTAAACATGATTGCGCGTCATAAAATCAAGCATGAAGCACCTCATTTACAACTTGAATGTCAGCTCCCCTTAGGTCAAAGAAGTCTCTGTCAAATTTCAAAAAGAAAGCACCAAGCTGCACGAGTTGCTTAAACCTGTAAAGGTAGGTGCCATCCTGAACCCCTATTTCTTCATCAAGAGCAACAAGTAAATTATGAATTCGTTCGTCTGGGTTGCTGAGAAAAACGTTCTCAATTGTGGCAACATGAGAGTAAAGCTCATCAACATCACAATCATCTAGGTTCGCGCCAATTATCCACTCCAGAGTACGGTGGGTTTTCCTACAAATTTGTTCTTCCGTAACCACATACAACGGAATGCCAAGTCGAGCCAACGAAGCTCGTTCTAATTGAAGCTTTTCAATCGTCCGCCATCCTTTTAAATCTTGTACGTATTTTACATAAACACCAAACTTTTCATGTTCAGGACCGTCAAGCGTAACAACAAAATCGGTTGTTAGAGGCTTTTTCTCTGGCTCGTACTGTGGCGAGTGGTTAATCCCTAAATCATGGGCTAGCTTCAACGTGGTTTTTAGGTCATGTGGGTACTGAGATTGAATGTCGACCACTTGAGGATCCATATCCAAAATGATGAACACCATATATTCAAGTAAAGACAGTGTATGTTCAATGCGCCCAGTTGTGCGACTTTTAACTCGTCGCATTTGACCCTTTGAAGAAACCGTGTGCACAGTAGCACCAGGCTGATAATCTTTGTCTGGAACATAAGCTTCTTCGACAATTTCATTTAACTTAAGACTCATTTGAGCCTCGCCACTCACATCAGTGGTACTTAACATCGTTAATATCCTTATCAACATAAGACTCTTTGAGGCATCATCCTGATGCCCTTAATTACAAATTAATTTTAACACATTTTGAAAGATACGATCGTAACCCAATGTTTTTGTTAGCTTTAAAACAATATAACCAAGCTAAAGATAAATATATATAAAGCGTTTCCCTTAAAAAATAAGTACTTAATTAAATTTAAGAAAAAATAATTTTTTTGTAAAAAATTTATTTTTAAGTGCTAAAATTTTGAAAAATCTTTCTCGCCTCTTCTTTTGGTGAGCTATTCAAAATCACTCTTAAAACATGCTTAAGACTCAGATGAAACAACATAAACAAGTAGAGCAATATCTAGAAGTTTTAGAGCTACAACTAAAAAACAATATTGCAGAAATGCAACTGGCATTAAAAACGATTACTGAAATATCAAATAACCTTTTAAACCAACAAAATGACAAAAGTATAAAGTCCTCCCAGATTTTAGACGCACCACCTACCTGTAAATTATCAGAAAAACCGCCGGAATCACTTTTACGAATTCAGGAGGTTTGTTTAATACTCGGGATAAGTAGATCGACACTATATCGAATGGTTAATGATGGCCAGTTCCCTAAAGCACTAGATTTAGGGCCTCGCTACAAAGCTTGGCAAAAGAGTACTGTTACAGAGTGGATTCGTGCATCTGATAATTGAATTTACAACACAAAATAGCCTTTTTAATCGAACGAAGCTTTATGCTGTAAAGTAACAGGTAGAATCATACCTACCCATTACTATTGAAAACGAAGTTTATTTTTTAAAATGGCTTTTTACTTTATCTCTAAATGCTTTGCCAAATTTAGAATGATCATTGAGCTCATGGCGAACTCTGCCGGCAACAATACAAGGGGAGATGCTAAGGCTACTCGCAAATTTACGGACTGAACTAGTATCTTGCATTTCTAAATGGTTCAAATCACCTGATGGAATTAAGCTTTCTTGAGCCAATGCATCTGCTTCTTGTTCAACTTTATCGCCACCTTCTGCATCTAAATTATCCAAGTACCAAGTCTCGGTTCCATCTAAATGCAACGCGATATGCGCTAATTCATGCATTAAAGAAAACCAAAAGTTATCTAACTTATCGTGGCGTAATGTAAGTGCAACAACAGGGTTCCCGCTTGCACAAATACATACAGCACCGTCCAAATACGTTTTTGGTAAATGACCCTCAATAACTAAATGAATACCATGGCGGTTTAAAAACTCTTTAGCTAATTTAGGCCCCTGATCAGACCATGACAATTGCGCTAATTTTTTCATCCAATTAGCATCAACAGTTCCTTTTACATATTTGACTGGGAGCTGCTCTAATTGCGCTTTTTGTAAAACCCTAACTTGCCAAGCCCATAAAGCATAGCTATCAATCTCTTTGTCATTTGAGCGTAAATGAGCTGTGGTTCTTAATAATGCTGGTTTTAAAGAAAATCCATTGGGTACAGACGTTAAAAACTGATTAAGCTTCTCAATTGAATACTCTTTCAATTCATTTATTGAGCCTTTAAACCCTTCAAAATATCCACGAGATCGCATTTCAGTTATAGGAAAGGCATCCCAATTAATATCTTTTGAGATAGCGCTTTTAGCGCAAGGTTCTTTAATCAACACATCAGCAGATATTCCTAAGCCCGCGCTTAGCTTACGAATCATATTCAAGCTTAAACTTCGCGTGCCATTTAGTACCTCAGTTACTTTTGAAGCAGATCCAAAATAAGGCACTAAATCTTTTTTAATCAAGCCCTGTTGCTCCATACGAAATTTTATTGCTTCAATTGGATCAGGGAAGTCAATAGGAAATGCTTCTTCCTCGTACTTTTCAATTAAAAATGCCAGTAAATCCAGCTCATCACTTTCTGCTGAATCTGGAGCGGGGTCAAAATCCATTAATGTCATGACACGCGCTAAAGCTTGCTCATGATCTTGAGACGATTTAATTAACTTAATGTGGCCCATAATACCTCCTTAAAAGCGTTGCTTGTCATACTCCGAATGGGTTCCA
Source organism: Pseudoalteromonas sp. Scap25 (assembly GCF_013394125.1). Taxonomy (GTDB): domain Bacteria; phylum Pseudomonadota; class Gammaproteobacteria; order Enterobacterales; family Alteromonadaceae; genus Pseudoalteromonas. The sequence goes on from NZ_CP041327.1 coordinate 3,324,362, forward strand.
ACCCATTCAATCACAGCAATACCATTTTGATATCTCACTTTCACAACTAACCTATAATGGTTACCTTTTACATTAAAGATCACCCTATTATCAGCTAAAAAATCTGCGCTTCGATATCGGTTCTTTATATCTTGGGGTGTTTTCCAGTCAGCTTCATTAGCCTCTGAAAACCAAGCTTCAAGTGCTTTTTTTGCATTAGCATGCTTTTGACTAAACTCTGTAAGTTTGTCTCTTCCTAAGACCTTCATTTCGCCTCAAAGTTCCCACGAAGGGAATTATAGTTGTTATTACCAAAAAGGGAAGTTAATTGTCATAATGGATTCTAATCTGCTGACGCTACGGTCCAAATCCGTTTAAGTGGTAGCTCAGCTTTAATGTCCTCTTCTAGCTTGTCGTAGAACATAAATAATTGTTCTAATAAATCATGCTGAGTCCATAATCGAACTCGAAAAAAGCTTGATGCTAACTCTTTTTGAACGTTACCTTTAAACCCGCCCCAAGCCACAAATAACCCTTGGGTAGCATTAAACTTTGTCATCGCCCCCATTAGTTTATCAACGGTTGGGCGATCAACTAAACCGTCTCCAGATTTAACTTCAACACAAATTCGCTGAACTCCAAACCCCATAGGCCCGTCACCAGCTAAAATATCAGCACCACCATCCGCACCTTCAGGGCTCTGCCAACAGGTGTAGCCTTGAGCTGTTAAAATAGCAGAAACCAAACGTGTTAAGTTATGACCTCTAAATTTAGCCTCAATCAATTTAATAATTTGGCTATGACCCAGCTCCTCTAAATCTATTTCAACCTCTTCATCATTAGCATCTTGGTTAGACGAATAATTAACAGTTTGATTTATAATTTGCCTTTGAGTTTCAGCCTTCCAACCATTCGCTTCCATAGCGTTAATGCGTTCTTCAGCATTATTACGCTGAATCCGACATATAGTCATAAACGCACCAAAACTGTAAAGTAAATCTTGAGAAAAGTGTCCTCTGGGGATTGGATCCGGTAACCACTCAACGCTACGCCAGTGAAAGAAAGGGTCGGCACCATTTTTATCAAAATTATAGTTTGATGTTATTTTTCCAATATAAATAACAGGCTGAATTTTTGAGGGCAAAATAACCCTGTCACCCATATTTATCGCATGGGCAAATGGCCAAACTTGGCTAGCATGATTCATTAACTTTTTAGGCTTAGCATCAGGAGCATTAATAGACAGCGCATCGATTAGCTCTTGGCGTTCTCTCATTTTAGTAAGATCGCTGTTTAATCCATCCCACGTCACATAAACTCGGTTTTCATTAATAAACTTTTGTTCAAACTGTCCTTGAGAGCCAGCTCTTATTAACCAAATTGACATAATTTTCCTTAAGGCATTAAATCTAATTGAGGCAGTATACAGGCCAAATACGGTCTCTTTGTATGGGGTAAAACAGTGTGTACTATAGCTGCGCTAAAACCTGACTTTCGATTACAGCCTTCAATTATCAACTGCTTTGCGTCTTCTATCCCTTTCAAGTCCTCATCGTCTAAATCATCTAAGCTTAATCGACTAGTATGTCTCAAAAAGTTTAAAGCCGTCCTAGCATTTTTAATTGCCTTCCTTCGAGCTGAAACAATAGATTTTTCATCGAGGTTCAATATTTGTTTTGAAAGTTTCACACGCTGATAAGCTGTAGAGTCCTGCTGCTCGGAATAAATTGATGCCGTTTTACCTGTTTCAACTTCAAATGTAATAAGTTGAACATCATCCAGCGAACACGGATCTAAAATAGTTCGATAATTATAATCACAAGCAGTATCACCCCATGCTCTTTGTGATTCATCAATTAAAGGAAAGTAGTCAACTTTTCCTCCATCTTCGCGGCTTCTATTAGCATAGATACAAGAATAACGATAATTATCAATATCAAATGCCTTCCACCAATACCCTGGGTGTTGACCTGTAGCCGAGCATAGAATAGTCCCATCCTCGAGCTTAACTCTTCCCTTTGGCCAATAATGATCCACATCAAAATCGGTTCCTATTTGCGGAGTTTCGGTGTACCAACATTTAGCACCAAACTCTTGTACAAATGTTCTTTTTAAAGATGACCATTTATTGCCGATCTCCTCAATTGTTACTTTAGGATCCGCTGAAGCTGCTATTTTTCGTGACCATTGAATAGCTTTTTTATCCCAAGTTTTTGTTTTACAATTGGAAAAATGGCGTTTATCAATGTGTCTCATTGTCTGACACCTTTAAATCTTTTAATAAACTTTTGATAAGTTTTTTTCTAGCCTCAACACTGGCGACTTCTTCTCCAAATTTTAAGTACTTACTTCTAGCGATTAAAAATTGCCGATAGTCTTCATCAGGATGAATGTAACCATAACCGAGTTCTTCTAACTCTTGGTTTAATTCTTCTAACCTATCAGAGTCCTTATCCTCAACTAATAACTCACGGCGCTCACGAATCAATTGCTGAGTACCGTGGTCTAAGGTCGTTAAAAGGCCAAACATATCACTCGTTAATATCCCATTCACGGTCATTCCTTTAGGTGATAACTTAGGCTGACTAACCGATATCTCTTGGGAATGCTCTGAGCGAGTAACAACCTGAATTTGCTCTTGGTCAAGCTCATAGATTGATAGGGGGTGATGTGTTGTCATTACAATGTGGCTGACAAATCCATCGGGTACAAACATCTCTAATATTTGATGATATTTTGCTGCCCAATATGGATTTAAGTGAGTATCAGGCTCATCTAAAAGAAACAAAGCATCTCGTTTAGCAGTAAACTGAAGTAACCCAAATACAGTTAAAAGTTGCTGCTCACCTTCACTAAGTTCTGTAAAACTAATATCTTCAGCACGGCCTTCCAATGTTACTCTAATTTCTAACCTATCTAACATGCCTGACAAGTAGGTGGCCTCTAGTACTTTGAAAAAATCTTCTGGCCGCATATTTCGTGCTAATGACTCCAAAGATTTTAAATCTGGCAGATGATAGGCCACCACATCATGGTACTTTTTCTTTTGAGCATGTAAATCCAGCGTTTCTTCCTGCTGAGTAACAGGGCCAATGCCATTAGTTCTTAATAATTCAACAAAATCACGAATGCCGCCTTGAATCCCCCAAAAATCATTCGCATCATTTGACTCTGCATCCGTTGGCTTTTTCAAAAAGAAAGTGGCCGACTCAAATTTGGAAATTGATAGTTCACGGCTTAAAAATTTCTTAGCTTTCGGAAAGCCACGGGCTGAGAAAAAGGCTAACAATGAAAATTGGCTATGAAATCCCTTAGCATAAAAAAAGGGACGAATGTTAGAACGAATACTTTCATCTTTATGACGCACACTTTGGTAGAACTCTTTGCGTTTGTTAAAGAGCAACTTTTCTAAACGATCACTGGGCCCTGAATAATAAGCAAAAATATTCCGTGGTAAATATTTCGAAATACCTTCTTTATTGCGCTTTACTTTAGCAATATCGATACTTTGCTTTTTATCTAACTCTTTACCACTTGACGTAGTGCAATATTCAATCTGGTAAATAGACTGTCTGTCTGGGTTGGCATCCACTGACATCCAAGTTTCAAGACTTTCATCGCCTAATTTATAATCCAACTCATAGGAAAAAGGCGGCTTAGAGCCATCATCTAAATGCAAAAAAATTTTTACTAAAGCCTCAAGAATATTAGATTTCCCCGTGCCATTTTGCCCGATAATAACAGTGCGGCTAGTACCGGATGAAAATCTTATTTCAACGCCTTTTAGATTTTTAAAGTCCGAACGAATATTAAGGCGAAGTAACTTCATCGATTGATCTCCAAATACTGCTGACCATCTTTATCTATTTCTTTAATAACCTGCTGCTCTAGTAGCTGACTGATCTCTTTTAGCACCTCGCGTAAATCCATCAACTCTTTAAGTTCATCAAAGATTGCTTGTGGTTTTGCAATCCCTTTTTTATTGAGCACACCTACCACTGGATTTTCTAACAATATTTTCGGCTGGATCTCTTTTTTGGCTTTCGCTTTACGGGTACCTTTTTTCTTTTCTTTGTTCGCGTTTTTATTTGCCTCACGCTCAGCCTTGATCTTCTCTAATAACGCCTCGGCACTGTTGTCGCCGCTAATTAAATCAGGGTTGGCGGCGCGCCAATCGGCAGAGAGTTCACCGCGAAAGGCTTTGGCTAAGATAGATTGGGTGAGGTTATTAACGCGCTCTAATGCAGCATTGGTTTTTTGTTCGATGCTATCGGCAAAGGCAAACAGCTCTTCGACACGTCGAACAATTTCGGTTTGCTCTTCGAGGCTTGGCAGCTCGAATTCTAAATTCATTAAGAGGCTTGTTTCAACACTAGATACGGTCGTTCCAGCTTTAGAGCATTCTTCTAATATTCTTCGCTCTAACCCTTTTAACAGGTAAAACAAAAACTCAGGACTGATAAACCCCAAGTTTGGAACAAGTGCTTTGATATCTTGATTGATCGTTACTGGAGCTAGTGTTCTTGCAACCGGAAATGAATGCGCAAGTATCCCGCTTCGAGTTACGACTAAGATAGAGTTTGATGGGACTAATTTCATACCGCCAGTGTCGATTGCTTCCTTTGTAATTTTATCTTGAGAACTGGCAATTAAGTCCGTCTTCATATCTTTTGGTGACACCCAGGGTATATCACCACCTTCCCAATAATTGGAATTGCTTTTGCTGGGGGTTTTACCTCCAGATATAGCTGTAATTGCTTTTAACCGAGCTGGATTAGAAGATACTTTTTTCGCGCTCCGCCACTCTTCCGTCAGCTTCCCACTAACCGCAGCAGCGAGGACGGATTGGCGGAAGGTTTTTAGGATTTTTGGAATACGGTCGAGGCGGGCTTTAGTGGTTTCCACCTGTGCCAACAGGGTGTCGAGTTTATCGGCAATGACTTTTTGTTCGGCTAGGGGGGGAAGTGGTAGCTTAATCAGTTTAAGCTCTTTAACCGCTGCCAGATTTTGAATAGCCCCACCACCTGAATTTGTTAAAACACTTTCTTGCACTGATGGCGAGCGAAAAAGTTTAAGGAAAAAATCAGGCCAAATCTCTTCTGCCAGTCTAATTCTAAGCAAGGCTTGATTGATGACACCTTCGGGTGCATCTTGAGGCACTTGGGTAATTCTCCCCATCGTTCCTGAACAACTGACTAAGAAGTCACCACCCTGAACCCAAAAGCTTGCTAAATCATTGTATTTATCTTCATCAACAAAATACCTAAATCGAGTGCAGTCATCATTAATAGGAGCATACTGCTCATACACAGCATAACCACTCTCTTTAAAGAATGCTTTTTTTAAGTTACCTCCGAATGGCCCTCTTCTAAAGCCATTTACTGATGTAAGGTCTTCCCAGTTAACTTCTAACCATTGTTCAGGCAAATTAACCTCGCTCATCAATTCGCCCCTTCCAACGCCGCCAGCAATTCATCCAACTCACCCAAAGCCGCTGCCAATTCGTCTTTGGCTTCCCTTGCCAATACAGCAGGCTCAGGCAAATCAGCCGCATCGACGCTGTCTTTGTCTTTTAGCCAGCTAATATCCAATGAGTCGCCTTTAGTATTGGCTATCCACTCGCGGCTAAAGCAGCGCCAGCGGCTATGTAAAAGCTTGTCGTCGACGTTTTCATTTTCCACGGCTGCTTGTTTGTCTACTGCGATTTGTTCAGCACCAAAGCTGTATTCACCTTGGGTGCGGGCTGCGAGTGTTGAGGCAATATCTTGTTGTCGCGATAAATCACGACCTACAGGATCATATACGGCTTCAAACGGCGCTAAATGGCTATCACTAAACGGAGTGCGTTTGCCAAAGCTCGGCATGTTGGTACGCAAGTCGTACACCCATACATTTTCAGTGCAATTTTCTTGCTGATGCTTGTCGGTTGCGCTGCCTTTGGTAAAGAACAAGACATTGGTTTTTACCCCTTGGGCATAAAAAATACCGGTCGGTAAGCGTAAAATAGTGTGTAAATTACACTTGTTCATTAAATCGCGGCGTACGTCTGTGCCCACGCCTGCTTCAAACAATACGTTGTCGGGCAATACTACAGCGGCGCGGCCACCGGGTTTTAAATTGCGGTAAATATGCTGTAAAAACGCCAGTTGCTTGTTGCCTGTTTTATAGGTTAAATCGTCACGGGTATTGCTGGCCTCGCCGCCTTTGCTGGTACCAAACGGCGGATTAGCCAAAATTATATCGGCGCTTGGTAAGGCTTTACCGGCATCGCCCAGTGCGTTGCCTAAATGTATTACGCCCTCGTCGTCGCCTTCCATACCGTGTAATAAGCAATTCATTAACGCTAAACGGCGCGTGTTAGGTACAAGCTCTACCCCCACAAAAGCGTCGTTTTTTTGAAATTCAGATTGCTTGCTATTTAAGTCAAAATAATCATCGGTTTGCTCACGCATGTATTGGTCGGCAGCGACCAAAAAGCCTGCTGTGCCCGCAGCAGGATCTTGTATTACTTCGCCAACTTGCGGCTTCATGCAACGTACCATGCTATTAATTAACGCGCGCGGGGTAAAGTACTGGCCCGCGCCCGATTTAGTCTCACTGGCGTTTTTCTCTAATAAGCCTTCATATAAATCGCCAAGGCCATCTTTAGCGGCACTAAACCAATCAATTTGATCCAGCGTTTTAATCATTTGCTCTAAATGGCGCGGCTCACGTAAGCGCGTTTGCGCATCGGCATAAATGGCGCTGATTAATGGATCTTCGTGTACTTGCACTTCTTTGGTTTGGCCTGGGTTTTCTGGGTCAGCCTCAAGGCGTTTACCGGTTGAGAGGGCAAATAAAATGGCCTTGTAATCATTTAATAAATTGATGCCTGATTTGTCGCTGATATCCTGCCAGCGGCAGCCGATTGGCAGCGGATGTTTTTTTAAGGTGCCGGCTTCGGTGTTTTCGTGCACCATTTTAATAAACAACAGCAGTACCAGCTCGGTAACGTAGTCGCTGTAGTTAATACCGTCGTCACGCAGTACGTCACACAGGTTCCAAAGTTTTTGTACAATGTCGTTATTGGTCATGATGTTCTCAAAATTAGTAATAGGGGATTAGCCGTGTGCAACGAGTAAGGAGCACAAGGGTTGATTTATGTAGTAATTAACACGGCCTACTTTTTGTTTGGTCAAAAAGCCGTGCTCCACCAGTTGTTCTAAATACTTGGTGGCAGTAATCCGAGTTATACCGAGGTCTTCCACAATGAAGTCTATTTTGGTGTAGGGGTGGTTAAATAAGTTGTTAAGTAAATCTTGGCTGTAAATTTTAGGGAGCTGCTCTCGTATACCGTGTTTTACTTCTGCCATAAGGGTTTTCATGGCGGTGATAAGTGAAATGGTGTCTCGGGCGGTATCAATAACACCATCAAGCATAAACTCTAACCAAGGTACCCAATTACCTGTATCACGCACTGCTTGTAAATTAGCGTAGTAATTAGCTTTGTTCTTAATAACAAATCGGCTTAAGTACAGCACAGGTAGGTTTAGTAAGTCTTTAGTCACCAAGTACAAAATATTTAAAATACGCCCGGTACGGCCGTTACCATCGTAAAATGGGTGAATGCTCTCAAACTGATGGTGAATAATGGCCATTTTTACCAATGGGTCAGCATCACATAACTCATCGTTATTGATAAACTGAACAAGGTTATCCATAAGTTTTGTAATTTCATCGCCGTGTTGTGGTGGGGTATAAACCACTTCACCTGTTCGTGCATTTTTAAGATCAGTGCCGGGGAGCTTTCGTAAACCGGCATCATTATGTTCTAGGTTTTTTTGTATTGCTAGAATATCATTAAGGCGGATAAGTTTGCTTTTACGTGCGGTTTCGAACCCTTGCTTTAAAGCGACTGCATAATCTTGTACTTCTTTGGTGGCAGGGTTGGTTACAGCTTCTTCAAACAGGTTAGCTTTATAAAGTTCATCGTGTGTTGTTACGATGTTTTCTACTTCTGAGCTGTCTTTTGCTTCTTGTAGAGCGAGTGTATTAATCAGTATGGCTTCGTTAGGTATGCTTGCGGCAACGCCTTTTAGCTCTGCTAAATGACGATGTGCTGTGGCGGTTTTTTTTAAAACGGCACGGGTTTCCCATTGTTCAATGTTAGGGAGAGGTAAAGGCTCAATATAGGTCGACATAAATAACTTTTATCCTTTTTTATACATGTCTGTTTGGTTATGTATAAATTGTTTAGAAAATTATACATAAGCTATATAACATGTATAGCAATTCCATTTATTTATATACTTTATTGTTAAGCTGTTTTAGCTGGCCATATAGCTTCACTAAGCTCCTCTAGCACTATATCAAGTTGATTATTCAATACTTTATCAAATTGCTTTGCGCCGCCATGCTCACCAAAGCGGTTATTAACAAAATCACGGTCAATAATGACTTCATGCACAAGTTGCTTAGCTAATCGGTCTAACCACTTACGCTGGTTAGGGTTCCACTGGTGGCTTTGGTAAATGCGCGCCATAGCCTGCGCAACTCTTTGTTCAAACGGAACCAGTGCCTCACCTAATGCCGCGCGACGAATATGACCAATAATGCTCGCTGCAATATCTTGATTAGTTTGGTTACGCACTGCACTTTGCAGCTTGGGCTCGGTGTAACCTGCGCTATCAAGTAGTAACTTAATATCTTTGAGCTGGGTGCGATTTAAATCACGAGGCTTGTTAACAACCGCTGCAAGCGCTGCATTTTGATTTAATTGTTCTTTAATAAACTGGTTAAAGCTATCGAGGTAATCTTCTGGTTTTTGATGCGCACCATAGCTTTGGCTACGATCGCGGATTTCATCGTGATGCTCTGAAATAACAGGTTGTCGTTCGCTGCCTAGTAAGCTATTGACCTCTGCTAATTGATTTAATAAACCACTGTGCTGGTTTATAAACGTTGCCGCTTGTTTTGGCCCTAGCTGGTTTAAATGGGTGTGTAAGCTTTTTGGTTCAACACCCCATGACTCTTGCAACTCATCTAACTTTTGCTTAAGAGCTGGTTTATTTTCTGATTTTTTCTGTGCTTTACGTAATACCCGCATCACCTTTTGGCTTAGTTGACTCAGCACGACATCAGCATGGCTTTGTTCGGGTGTATCGCCAGGAGCACTAAGCGCTCGTTCAAGTAGATCTGGATTGGTAATTTCATCCACTAATTGGTCGAGCGTAACGTTCGGATCTCTTACCAGAGGCTTCATGGTATTAACATCTTGCAATGCTGCGTAGATATCAACTGGGTCATAAATGCGAAATACGGTTTTACCTATGTCGTCACAGCGGCGAGTTGCACGCCCAACCATTTGCTCGTATAAAATGCGCGATTTTACTCGGCGCATAAACACTAAGTTACAAATTTTAGGCACATCAATACCGGTCGTTAATAAATCAACGGTAATGGCAATATTGGGGTATCGCTCGTTTTTATATTGGCGGATAAGCTGTTCTACCTTATCGCTTTGGCCAGTTACTTTAGCCACGGCAGCCTGATTATATTCGCCGTTATAAAGATCTTTAAAAGCCTCATCGAGTAAGCGTTTTACCATGTCGGCGTGCAAATCGGTGGCACAAAAAATCATGGTTTTCTCGTCACCAAAGGGATCTAGCTCTTGCACAAGTTGCTCACAAATAACACGGTTGAAGTTTTCGTTAATAACTCGGCGATTAAACGCGTCAACTTCGAAACTTAGTTCGTCGTCGAGCTCAGCACTTTGTACTTCACCGGTTTGCGTATTAATAGCGCTAACTTCCTCACCTTTGGTAAAAGTAATGCCATTTTGTGTCAATAAGGTTTCATAACGAATCGGTGGCTCGTGATCTATTAGCCAGTCGTCAGCTACTGCTTCTCTGTATGAATAGGTATAAACAGGTTTGCCAAAAATATCACTCGTGTGTTTTGCCGGTGTAGCCGTAAGTGCGATTTTTACTGCATCGAAATAATCTAAGACTCGGCGATAGCTCGACAAGTATTGGCTGGTGTCGCGAGTAGCCAGTTCACCCTCTGTCATTTCTTGATCGAGTGTATAACCTCGGTGGGCTTCATCAATTATAATGCAATCAAACTGGTCTAGCGGTGGCGGGTTATCACTCATAAAAATACGCTTAACCATAGCTTGCACAGTTGCAACTTGTACGCGGGTTTCTGCCTCGGCCGCCATATCACCTAGTTCTGCCACATTGTATATTTTTGATAATGTGTGATTTTGTTCAAGTGGAGCTTCGTTAAAAGCGTCTATTGCTTGTTGCCCTAGAGCTGTTCGGTCGACTAAAAATAAAATTCGCTTGAAACGTTCAGCTTTTAAAAAGCGATACATTAAACCAATAATTGTACGGGTTTTTCCGGTGCCTGTGGCCATTGCTAGCAAAGCATGGCGAATATTTTGCGCTAAGGTATTTTCAACAGCGATAATCGCTTTTTGCTGGTAATCACGCACTTTTAAGTAGCCAAAAGGCTCATCTTTGAGTTTTTGTTGGGCGGCGTCTTTGCTGCGCTTAAGTAGATCAAGCAACCCCTCAGGGGTATGAAACTTTGGCAAAGCGCGTTTAATATTCGCAGGTTCGCGTACATCACGAAACCACGTACCTGATTGTTCAGCAAGTTGAGGTACATACGGGCGACCGTTACAGGAATAAACAAACGGTACTTTATAGTGGCCATCATCTTCATCTGGCCATGCTATGGTCAACCCTTGTAGCTCCCAAGCAGGTATTAAAGAGGATTGAACATTCAAGCCTTTACTGTATCGCTCTGCTTGTGAAATTTTACCTGCAACATTGGTGTTTTCTTTTTTAGCTTCAACCACCGCAATAGGTGAAAGGCCTGCAAAAAGTACGTAATCAGCACGCCCTTTTTTTCCTTGATATTCAGTAGGCCACTCAGCAATGGCGATGTTTTTTCCTTTCTCTGGGCGAGTGCCATTTTTATGGGTGAGCACTTCAGTATCAACATCCCAGCCAGATTCTTGTAACTGTTGGTCGATTAGAATACGTGTTAACGCTTCATCCAGGACAATATTCTTAGTTGCAGCTTTTGAACTTGTACTTAGCTTTTGCTTATATGAGGTGTTTGATTCGTCATCTAGGTTTGAAAGCTTAGTTTGTAACTCTGCTATCTTCTTTTCGTAGTTGTGTTTTTGGTCGGCAAGCGCTCTTTCATGTTCTTTCGCTTGCTCAGCTAGCTCTTTGGACTCTTGGTCCATTTCAAAAGCTAGCGATTCATATTCTGTTTTTTCTTTATTTATTAGTTCGTTGAGTTGTTGGCTGGAGTCAAGATCGAGGTTTGCTTTTTGCAGGTCGACTTTTAAGTTATCTATTTCACTTTGTAAACTACGTAATTGCTCACTGGGGTCATGAGGAGGGGTAAAAGCACCCGGTTTAAATGAGGTACCCTGCTTACCAAATGACTGATGAAACCATATCGCTAACTTACGTGCGACAACTAAGCCATTAATAGCTTCTTTATGTTTTGTTCTAAATTTGTGAGTTGCTTTATTCCCTTCAACCCTCAGCGTATGAAAAAGGTCTTTAACAACCTGATCTAATTGAAGCTCTCTACTGATTCTGTGTATTAATTCAAGCTGCGAAGTATTGTCTTCAAAGTTAACTCTTACTAATACAGCAATGTGTTGCGCAATCGCCTCGCCTAGCTGTCTCAATTTAATTAACGTGGTATTAGGGTCACTAGCAAACGCTTTTTCAGCCGCACCCGCTAGCTCGACAAAAAGATCGTCGTGTTCAGAAAGAAAGTAAAAATTTCCCATTTTATTATCCACAGCTAACTCCATTTAAGCACTTGCTCTAACTTATTGGGCATCTACTTATTCAACTTATATTTTTATTGTTGAATACCATTAAGCTTATTACTTTCAGCCATAATACCAATATAAGTTAAAAATTATACATTCTTAATCAAAAAGATATACATACAAAAAACGGCCACTTATTGTGACCGTTTTAGTTGCATACTTTATTTTTAGAATCGAACTCGTTTGTTTCGTTCTTTATTTCTAGTAGCGCACATTAAACTCAGTTTTGATCATTATTTAACGTGCACAAAACCTATAACCTGTTGATCTTACTCAACAGTAACCGATTTTGCTAGGTTACGTGGCTGGTCGACGTCAGTGCCTTTAATTACTGCTACGTAGTACGACAGCAACTGCAGAGGAATTGTATATACAACAGGGGCAATCACGTCATCTACATGGTTTACGTTGATTACACGCATTGTATCGTCTGACTCAAAGTGTGAGTCTTTATCAGCGAATACATAGATGATGCCGCCGCGAGCACGTACTTCTTCTACGTTTGATTTAAGCTTTTCAAGCAATTCATTGTTTGGTGCTACAACAATAATTGGCATGTCGGCATCAATAAGCGCTAATGGGCCGTGTTTAAGCTCACCTGCTGCGTAGGCTTCAGCGTGAATGTATGAAATCTCTTTAAGCTTAAGTGCGCCTTCCATCGCGATTGGGTATTGTGAGCCGCGCCCTAAAAACAGTGAATGGTGTTTATCAGCAAATTCTTCAGCAAGGTCTGCAATGCCATCAGCCAATAGTAGCGTTTCTTCTAATTTAGCTGGTAGCAGTTTAATAGCGTTAACGATCGCGCTTTGATCTAAGCCTTTCTCTTGCGCAATAGACGCAGTAAGCATTAACAAACCAACAAGCTGTGTAGTAAATGCTTTAGTAGAGGCTACACCAATTTCAGCGCCTGCTTTGGTCATAAAGGCAAGGTCTGATTCTCGCACAAGCGATGAGCCAGGTACGTTACAAATAGTCATTGACCCCATATAGCCTTGCTCTTTAGCTAAACGCAGTGCAGCTAAAGTATCAGCCGTTTCGCCTGATTGTGAAATAGTTACTAGTAGGCTATTTTCGTGTACAAATGACTGACGATAACGGAACTCAGAGGCAATTTCTACGTTACAGCTAACACCTGCATATTGCTCAAGCCAGTAACGAGCAACCATACCTGAGTGGTATGACGTACCACAGGCAATAATTTGTACGTGTTTTACGTCTTTAAATATTTGCTGTGCGCTATCGCCAAAAGCATCAATAGCTACGCGGTCATCGTTTAAACGTCCTTCAAGGGTGTTACGTACTGCAAGTGGCTGCTCATAAATTTCTTTTAGCATGTAGTGACGGTAATCACCTTTGCCTGATGCATCTTGTGTGATGTTTGATTCAACAACTTCACGCTCAACCGCGTTGCCATCTGCATCAAAAATTTCTACTGTGTCGCGAGTAATACGCGCTACATCACCTTCTTCTAAGAAGATAAAGCTGCGAGTTACTGGTAATAATGCCAGTTGATCAGAAGCAATAAAGTTTTCACCAAGGCCTAAACCAATAACTAACGGGCTACCTGAGCGTGCTACAATAATTTCGTTATCATTCGCTTTATCGAACACAACGGTACCAAATGCACCTTCAAACTGCTTAACAGCAGCTTGAACTGACGCTAATAAAGTGGTGTGCTGCTGACGTAACTGATGAATTAAATGCACCATGACCTCAGTGTCGGTGTCTGATAAAAACTCGTAACCGTCGCCTTTAAGTGCTGCACGCAAGCTTGCGTGGTTTTCAATAATACCGTTATGCACAAGCGCTAATTGATTGCTTGAAACATGTGGGTGAGCATTGGCTTCAGTTACACCGCCATGAGTCGCCCAACGAGTGTGTGCAATACCTGTGTGGCCGCTAACACCAGCTTGTTCAAGTGCTGACTCTAAGTTTACAACCTTACCAACCGCTTTAACTGTATTAAGTGTATTGCCTTCAAGTAAAGCTACACCTGCTGAGTCATAACCGCGGTACTCAAGACGCTTAAGGCCTTCAACTAAGATTTTATTTACTGGACGTTCTGCAACAGCCCCAACGATTCCACACATAGTGTCTCCATTAATTTTTTAATTCTAGCAACTTACGTTTTAGTTGCTATTCCATAATTTCTGCGCAAATTAGTTTTACACCACACGCCTCTATGGCTGCACGTTTATCACTTGCTAAGCCACTGTCGGTTATTAATGTGGTTACTGTTTGCCACGGTAATTCTAAATTTGGTATTTTTCGGCCAATCTTATCTGATTCAACCATAACGATTACTTCGCGCGCCGCTTTAGCCATCACTTGGCTTAATCCAACAAGTTCATTAAACGTGGTTGTTCCACGCGCTACATCAATGCCATCAGCACCAATAAATAGTTGATCAAAATCATATGAGCATAGAACATTTTCAGCTACTTGCCCTTGAAACGATTCAGAATGCGGATCCCACGTTCCACCTGTCATCAAAAGGGTTGGTTCGTTTTCAAGTGAGAGTAAACGACTCGCCACTTTAATCGCATTAGTCATTACAACTAATCCGCGTTTATTTGCAAGTTCTGGGATCATGGCGGCCGTAGTACGCCCGCTATCAATAATAATGCGGTTATGATCTTTTATAAGCGATGCTGCCGCTTTGGCAATGGCCACTTTGCGCTTAGAATCAATCTCATCGCTAACAATCTCTTTAGGCAGAGCAATAGCACCGCCGTAACGGCGCAGCAATAAGCCACTTTTTTCAAGCGCGGTTAAGTCTTTTCGAATAGTTACTTCTGATGTTTGAAACTGTTCAGCTAAACTATCTACGGCTACCTCACCTAATTCATTAACTTGAGTAAGGATCAAATGGCGGCGTTGCTGGGTGTTTCGTTTGGTCATAAGTGGTTACAATTAAGTTTCGTTTCGAAAGTTAGTAGATTTTAAACGAAACTAATAAAATGGCAAGTGAATGCGTAAAAAAAGCACAGTTTTATTCAAATTATCATCATGCTTAAAGTAGGTTAAGCTAGACACCATTATTTAAGTTAAACAAAATTGATATGCAGTCATTTAATAGTATTAGTAAAGAGAATCTAGCGCAGCGTAAAGCTGTGCACGAAATTTGCCGCTTATTTAATAAAAGCCCAAGTAAAGGTAACTTAAAACGCATAACAGGACTGTTTGCTAACTCCGGTTCGGGCGTCATTATTGAAGCAGGCTTTCATTGTGATTATGGCTCACAAATACAAATTGGTGATCGTACTTTTATAAACATTAACTGCACTGTGTTAGATGCGCCAATTAATGAAGGAGCTATAAGCATTGGCGACGATTGTTTAATCGGCCCGAATGTTCAGCTACTGGCAGTCTCGCATGCGATTAACCCTACAGAGCGGCTCAAGAAGGAGAACTTTACTGCACCGATTACTATCGGTAATAATGTGTGGATTGGCGCGGGAGTTATTGTGTTAGCTGGCGTTACAATTGGCGATAACGCTGTTGTGGGCGCAGGGTCAGTAGTAACCAAAAGTGTGGCTGCGAACACTGTTGTTGTCGGTAACCCCGCGATAAAAATTAAAGATATTTAAAGAGTTATATCATAGGTCGTCGTTTACGGCGACAACCCCCTGCGATATTAAATTTACAAATATACTGAATCCCAATACGGATAGTCACCAATTCTAGTGACCAACTTGCGCCTCAAAGGATTTGCAGCAATGTACCTTGCTATTTCAATCCTATTTTCTTCTTCTCGCAGCGCATGATCATAATACGCTCTTTGCCATACAGGCTGATTTAAATCCCGTACTTTATTAACTTCTCGAACTGATGCGCCTTTTAAGTGACCCACTACAACCCCTAATTCACTGTTTTTAAGCTGCAACAAACCATGGAAATGATCAGGCATTAAAACCCAAGTTAACCAACGGCATTGATACTTGAGCTCATTACTCGCAATGCATCTACAAAAGATATTAGCATGATCGAAATTACTAAATATCCCTTCTCTGCGGTGGCATGTAAATGTAATGAAGTATTCGCCTGATTGAATTGATACACGCCCTTTCTTTAAGTTACTCCAGCTCATTTAGTAAATTCCTTTTTCTAAAGCAGAAATAAAATATAGCCTATTTACGCGCTAAAGCACGCCCTACATCACCTCAATACACACCTGTAGGTCATCATTTATGGCGACATCGTTTGCTTATCTAATCATCGCGTAAAACAAGCGATGGCCGTGTACTGGCGGCTTTAAAGGCAAGACTGGCAACGGTTAGCCAAGTAAACGCACCCACAATGAGGCCTGCCAAGCAATATACCCAAATGGTTTGCTCAATACGGTCGTTAAAACCTTGCAACCAGTTATCCATTAGCCAATAAGCTAGAGGTAAAGCAATTGCTGCCGCTGCGAACACTATGATTAAAAACTCACGGGCAAGTAGATTAACTAAATTTAAACGGGTTGCGCCCAATACTTTTCGCATGGCTAATTGCTTTTGCTGACGTTTCGCTGCAAATGCCGCTAGTCCAAATAAACCTAAGCAACTTAAAAACATGGCCAGCACAGAGAAATTTCGAATAAGCACAAACAAGTCATGCTCGACGCGATAAACCTTGGCTAAGTCTTGCAGCATTAGGCTAAATTGCGGGTTGGCAGTTAAATTAAACTGTTTTAAAAGCTGGCGTAGCTGACTCAATAATTGAGGAAAGTTTGCTTGCTCGGTGCTTACCACCAATCTAACGGTTGATTGTGAGCTATACCCTGCTGAAAATGACACAGGCAGCCAATCGTCTTTTGCCGAGCCCACTTTAATGTCTTTTATCACACCAACGATGATAGCATTGATGTTGCGGTAAAGCCCCTGAACTTGCAGCCCCACTACCTCACTCACACTCTCATAGCCAGCGCGTTTTGCCATTTGTTCGGTCACCAAAATGGCCATTGCTTGAGGCGTATCCTCGCCCTGCTGCGTATTTGACTCCTCATTGACATAATGCAACCAATCGCTTTGAAATTGTGGTGAAAAATCTCGGCCAGCAAGTAGTGTCAGACCCAAGGTTTCCACGGCATGAAAACCTGTGCCAATAGTCGGTGGCAGTTCGCTTTCTTCATAGCCGTTTGGCCAACGGAAGTAAAAACTTTCTAGGATGCTATCGGTTAAATCTGTGTCTGTAGTGGTCACTTGCACGACACCGGGCAGTGCACGGATCTCATTGAGTATCGCATGCTCTTTTGCCATCAATTGCTTGCTACTTAAATCGTGTATCACAATGCGATCCGTCACATCATAACCAACCGCTAAGCTTTGCAAGAACGTTAACTGTTGCAAGCTCACTAACGTACAAACAATTAAAGCCATTGCCATGGCTGCTTGAAATACTAACAAGCCTTTACGCAGAATCTGACCTGTTTGCAATTGCCCTGCAAGTAAACTTTTAAGCGGAGCGCGTTCTACACATAAAGCTGGGTAAACACCTGATACAAAAGCCAATAAAAGTATCAACCCCAATACAGCTAGCAATTGTGACCAATCCCAAACTAGCTGTAATGGGCGGTTTGCAAAGTCACTAAAGCTTGGTAATAACACCTCAACCCAACACAACGCTAACACCGTAGCAAAGGCCAGCATTAGCAAAGCTTCTAACAAAAATTGCAGAATTAATTGTCGCTTACTCGCCCCCAGCATTTTTCGCATAGCAATTTCTTTGCTGCGATACAACAATTGCGATACCGCAATATTAATGTAATTGGCTGCGGCAATGGCGAGTAGTAACACGCTCAATACCAGGCTCAAGTTCACTAAAAAAGCCGACCCGCCAGGTTTAAATTCAAAGGGAGAATGGGCTTTAAAATACACGTCTCGCATCGACACTAAACGATATTCAAGCTGGCTATTCTTTAATTGATATTTTTCAATAAGACTTCTAGCTAACTGCTTTTCTATGCCTTTTAAATCAGCTCCTTGCTCAGTTTTTAGATAAACATAACTCGATATATCGTTATGTTCGGTGAAATCAACAGACACTAAAGCATGAAACAAAAAGTGGCTATTATCGGGTAAGTCATTAAAAACAGCACTCACAGTGACACTTCTCTCGCCCATCAATAAGGTTTGCTCGAACGCATTGCTAACACTGCCGAATAACCTTACAGCCTCACTTGCACTAAAGGCGATTTGATTGGGCTCTGAGAGCGCTTGTTCAAGATTGCCAGCTATCACATCAAGATGAATAAAATCACGTAAATTGGCCGAAGTGCCATATACATTTCGCAGCTTAAACGCTTGCCCAGCCACTTTAATATGATCAGTAAATAAATCACTATCGACCACATCTGCCAGCACCAATAAGTTGCTTACATCACTACGTGAAGACACTGTTTGCGCAATGCTTACAACCGTTAATGGGATCTCTTCTAAGCCCGGCACCTTTACATCAACATGCAAACGATAAACTTGCTGGTGATCGGGCTGCATTTCATCAAACGACAATTCATACTCTGCGAATAACGTCACTAACAGAGCTGCGGCAAGACCAATACTTAACCCAAAAACATTCAATAACGAATACAGCTTATATTGCTTAAATACTCGAAACGCTGTTGTTACATGTGATATCAACATACCTAACCTATAAGACCTTGTTCTCACCCCAAACGGCCTACCGGTTACACCGACAGGCTATAGCTTTGGCTAATAAACTTTATTTATTCATAACGTAAAGTAAGCGACGGTCTCGTACTGGCAGCTTTAAAGGCGATGCTTGCAACCGTCAGCCAAGTGATCGCAGCAACACTCAAAGCTGCAACCAAATAAACCCATAGCGCTTGATCAACCCGCTCGTTAAAGTTTGCGAGCCAGTCACCCACCAGCCAATAAGTTAGCGGGTATGCGATTGCTACACTGCCAAGCACTAAAATTAAAAACTCTTTTGCCAGTAGATTCATAATACTGATGCGTGATGCACCCAGCACTTTGCGTACAGCGACTTCTTTTTGGCGACGAATCGTGGCAAATGAAGCTAAACCAAAAGTACCTAAGCAAGTTAAGAACACTGCAAGGCCAGTAAATATAAGTACGACAAGAGAAACACGCTCATCACCTTTTAATACCGCTTTATAGTTTTCAGCTAGCAGGTTTATTTTTGGCTCATAAATATTAGACACTTCAGCTAAAGCTGTGATCACTGCCTGTTTTATAGCAGGGAGGTTTTGTACGTTCACGGTTAAAATCACTTCAGATACTGGTGCTAAATAGTTAAAGCCACATAAAAACATAATGTTAGAATTCGCATCTTGTGCATTACCAACCTTTACATCTTTTACAACACCAACAACTCGCATATCCACATTACGCCCTGTGTCTTTAATTGTTTGTCCAACAATATCAGCCATATTGCTATAACCTGCCTGCTTGGCAACGGTTTCTGTAATAATTGTACCTACTGTTGTAACCCCATTTGCTCGCGTCGCCCAGTCTGAGGAAAACTCACGGCTAAAGTCTCTACCAGCAATAAGCGTAAAGCCTAGCCCTTTTACAACATCAAAACCAGAACCTATCACAGGGGTTATTCCACCTGAAAATTCACCATTGGGCCAAGTAGGCTGTAATGTATTATTAATTGAAACGGTTAAACGAGTATCAATAATCGTTGCTTGCTCTACACCATCTATAGCCGTCAAGCGATTAATTAGTGCGCTAGGCTGCTGCGTAAATACCGATTGCACCGGCAACTCTGAAACCACTAAGCGTTGCTGCGTTTGATAGCCTAAAGGAAGGCTTTGTAAATGAGATAATTGTTTTAACAACGTAACCGATGCAATGATCAAACCGATTGCTAATGAAGCTTGCAAGGTCAATAAACATTTACGTACCCAAATGGCCGTATTACCGCGTTGTAAATCGCCACTTAACACTCGTTTTGCGCTAAATGATGAGATAAACAATGCCGGGTACAAACCTGCAAGTATGCCTACAGCAATAACAACAGCCATAATGCCCAAACCAAAGGCTGAAAAATAACTCACTATCAGTTCACGATCGACCAGCTGGTTAAAGCTTGGCAATAACAGTTCCACTAACACACAAGCAATAATCATCGACAATAGAGCAACCAAAGTAGATTCAGCTAAAAACTGTGTTACTAACTGCAGCTTACTTGCGCCAAGTGCTTTGCGCACCCCTACTTCTTTGGCGCGCTTTGCAGACTGTGCCACCGTCATATTGATAAAGTTAAAGCCAGCAATCAAAATAAGTAACACGCTCAACCCTGCACAAATCGTTACAACTTGCTTTGCGCCGCCTGCTTTCATTTCAAATGGCGATTTTGCTGTTAAATGTAAGTCTAGTAATGGGTGTAACTCAATGGCAACTTGACCCGCCATTTGCCCATTGAAGTACTGTTTAGACAGTGTATCAGCGAGTGCTTTTGGATCTGCTTGCGGCGCCAAACGCATATAAACATAACTGCTATTAACCATCAGGTTATTTGGATCATGTTTTACATATACGAGGTTTTTAAATGCAAAGTGAGTATTGCTTGGTAAATCTGCAAACACCGCCCGTACAGTATATTGCCCTTGTTCGTGCTGTAACGTGTTACCAATAACATTTATTGTACCGAAAATACGCAGTGCTTCAGATTCACTTAGAGCCAAGCTCTCAGGTGTACTCATTGCATTTTTTAAATCCCCTGCCAATGTGTTTATATTGATAAAGTTCTCAATATTTGGCGTTGCCCCATACAAGTCATTAAGTTTAAAACCCTGATCCAGGTACTGCACGTCAACCATCGCCTCTCTGGTCCACGATACCATCGTCAAACCAAACACTTCTTCTACTTGGCTATATTCAGTGGCTTTTGCCGCTTGAGAATAATTAAAAATAGGAATGACTGATAAGCCCAACTTTGAGTAATCTTGGCCTACACGGTAAACACGTTCAGCGTGAGGCTGCTGACTATCGTATGACAACTCGTTTTGTGCAAATAGTGCCACTAAAATTGCCGCAGCTAAGCCGATACTTAGCCCTAAAAGGTTTAGGATAAAATGCTGTTTTTGTTGCTTAAATGATCTTAAAGCAGTGACTAAATAATTAATAAACATATTAAGCAACCTCAACAACGGCTTGCTGCACAATATTTGCTTTATCAAGCATCACTTGGCCATCCAATAGGCGCACTAAACGATCAGCATAGGCACCCTCTTTTTCTGAGTGAGTCACCATAATAACCGTGGTGCCCTCGCGGTTTAATTCGCGTAGCATCGCCATCACTTCATCACCGTTTTTAGAATCGAGGTTACCGGTTGGCTCATCGGCTAAAATTAGCTTGGGATTAATCACTAATGCACGCGCAACGGCTACCCGCTGCTGCTGACCACCCGACAGTTGCTGTGGTAAATGCTCGCCGCGGTGATCAATACCCACGCGCTTTAAAATGGTTTCTACGCGTTGCTTACGCTCACTTTTTGATATTTTTTGATACTGCAATGGCAACTCTACGTTTTCATAAACTGTTAGCTCATCAATCAGGTTAAAGCTTTGAAATACAAAGCCAATTGATTCTTTACGTAGCTCTGCTAGTTGCTTTTCGCTATAGCCTGCAATGTCAGTTCCCGCAAAATCAAAGTTGCCTGAGGTCGGTGAATCAAGCATACCCAAAATAGAAAGCAGCGTTGACTTACCACAGCCAGATGGCCCCATAATCGCTAAAAAGTCACCTTCGTTTACGGTTAAGTTAATATTACTCAGCGCTGTTGTTTCAACATCTTGAGTACGAAATACGCGGCTTAAATTAGTTAGTTTGATCATTGTTATTATCCTTAAAATTGTAGTTGCTGTGCTTTGTCAAAGTTGCTGTAGCTAGAGGTAATCACTTTATCCCCAGCGTTTAGCCCTTCAAGCACTTCAAAATAGTGTTGATTCTTTTTGCCTAGGCGGATATCACGGCGCACTGCTTTATCACCGCCTTGCTCGATTACATAAACCCAGTTACCGCCCGAGTTAGTAAAAAAAGCCCCGCGTTTAAGTAGTAAGGCATTGTTATTGTCATCCCCTAGCATTAACTCAATATCAATGCTTTGGCCGCGCTTAATGCTTTTAGTGTTACTGGGTAGGTCCACTTCTACTTGAAATTGTGACTGCTGTACGCGGCTATCGATTTTGCTCACTTTTGCATTCACCGTGCCGCTTTCTAGCTCAATCATTACCGCCATGTCACGCTGCACTTGGTTTAAATAAAATTCATCCATGCGCACCACTAATTTATATTCATTAGGAATATCTATTTGGCCTAACCGCGCACCACTGTTTTTAGATTCGCCAATTTCCACATCAAGTTCGCTTAAATAACCTGAAACAGGCGCTTTGATTAATAAGTCGTCGAGATTTCGACGCGCAAATTGCAGATTTTTTTCGAGCATTTTAGCGCTGTCTGACAACTGCGCCACTTGCACCTCACGGATTGAATTTTCTTGCTTTTGGCGCTCAAGGGTGAGCTCTTTACGGGCTTGGTAATAATTTAAATCTTCTTCAAGCTCAGCTAGTTGGTCTTGCGCCAATACGCCACTTTTAACCAAAGGTTTAGTTTGTTTTAATCTACGTGTTAAATGGGTAATTTTTAATTCGATTTCTAATAAGTCACGGCGTAAGTTTAACCGGCTGGTTTCCATGGTCATTTGCGTATTACGTAAAAAGTTAAGCTGCTCGGTAACTTGTGCTTCACGGCTCATTACATCAAGTTGTAAGTTAGTGTTGCTTAAGCGCACGAGCGGTTGGCCTTTCTCAACATATTCACCTTGCTCGACTAATCGCTCTTCCACTTGACCACCAGCAATGGTATCGAGATAAATACTGGTTTTTGGCACAACTTGACCGCGTAAGCTTAAGGCATCTTTAAAGGCACCTTGTTTAACCGTGCTAACCGTTAAGCCACTACGCTCGATATTTTGGCTACGGCCCGTATCACTGCTTTGCGTATAACCATATGCAGCCGCAACAACACCTAAAGTAAGAGCTGCAAAAGTAAATTTTTTAAAATACTTTTGCGTAAATGAGCGTTCTATTTTTTTGTCCATGTCGACTACCTTGATACAGGTTTAATTTAACTAATTACTTATTGTTATTACAAAGCGTGTGCCAACTTTAATTAACCAATAAAATCAATAGCTTAATTGCAAATTAAGTTTTTAAACTAATTATAGTGTCCATTTATAGAACACTTTATTATCTTATGAACGTCCATTTATGGACACTGTCCCCTTTTTGTTTTAGGCTAAATAAAACTCTATAAAAATAAAAAACATGAAACACACAGGCTCTCTTCTAATTGTTGATGACAACCCAGACATTCTCATTGCAGCACGTTTATTACTAAAACAGCATTATCAAAGTGTTAAAGCCACAGACAATCCATTTGACATTGCAGGCATCATTAACGAGCAACGCAAGCTCGAGCAGCCCGTTGACGTAATACTGCTTGATATGAACTTTACCCAAGACTCAATCAGTGGCAAAGAAGGCTTTTATTGGTTGAAAAAAATTATCGAACAAGACGCTAATATCGTTGTTTTATTAATGACCGCTTACGGCGATATTCAATTAGCCGTAGATGCAATTAAAGCGGGGGCCTCTGATTTTATTGCCAAGCCTTGGCAAAACGAGCAATTACTTGGCGCAGTCGCCGCTGCATTTTCACACGCAAAAGACAAACAGCAAGTGGGCAAATTAACGCGGCAAAAACAAGGGTTAAACCAAGCCTTAAACACGCCTAACTTTGAGTTTTTAGGTCAAAGCAATGCGATGCAACAGGTGTTTAGCACCATAGAAAAAGCAGCTCAAACTGATGCCAACATATTAATAACCGGTGAAAGTGGCACAGGGAAGGAGTTGACCGCAAACGCCATTCATCAAGCAAGTATGCGCCATAATCAAACATTTATGAGTTTAGACATGGGTGCGGTGGCGCAGAATTTATTTGAAAGCGAACTTTTCGGCCACAAAAAAGGCGCGTTTACCGATGCAAAAAGCGATCGAATTGGTAAATTTGAGCTTGCCCACGGTGGCAGTTTATTTTTAGATGAACTGGGTAATTTACCCTTAGAGCATCAAGCCAAATTACTGGCTGCACTGCAAAATAGACAAATAACGCCCGTTGGCAGCAGTAAAGCCGTTGATATAGATATTCGCCTTATTTGCGCCACTAACGACAACCTTGATCAAGCCGTCGCAGAGGGGCGTTTTCGTCAAGATTTATTGTATCGGATAAACACCGTTGAAATTCGCCTTCCGGCATTACGGGAGCGCAGCGATGACATTCCATTATTAGCTAATTACTACCTAAAACACTTTGCGCAAAAATATAAACGCAGCTTAACCATTAGCGATGATGATATGAGTGCGCTTTGCCAATACGCGTGGCCAGGTAATGTACGTGAATTGGCTCACGCTATAGAGCGTGCGGTTATATTAACTGAAGGGGATACACTCGATATAACCTCAGTTGTAGGTAATAGCGCAGCACCTAGCGCTCATTCTGCGAGTCAAAGTACAGAGGATATAAACAATCAGCTACAGTACGACACCTTTGATTTAGACATACTCGAACAACGCACAGTTCGCGCAGCACTTAAGCACCATCAAGGTAATGTGAGTCATGCAGCCAAAGCACTGGGTTTAACCCGTGGTGCCATGTACCGCCGCCTTGAAAAGTACGGGCTATAATCATGCGAGCTAATTTATTACTTTCATTTAATATTATCGCACTTATAAGTGTTAGTGCGTTGCTTAGCTATGTATTGCAAAAGCATGGTTTTTCAGCGACGACATTATTAATGATGCTAGTCGCAGCGGCGCTAATAGCGCATATTTTTACGCTGTTTAAGCGCCAACAAAAACAAGCTGAAATGGTGATCCGCGCTTTAGCTAATGGCGACAGTACATTAGGGCTTGGTCAGCAACACCCAATGCTTAAGCAATTTGAGCAAGTAAAAGCACAAATGCAAACAGCGCGCTTTAATGCCGAGCAACAAGCTCAGTTTTTACAAGCTTTGCTCATCCATGTTGATTTAGCCGTTATGGTATGTGATGACAACGGCGAGGTGATCGAATCAAACCCAGCCGTTAGTAAGTTACTAGGTAAAAGCTTCCAAAATTTACATGAGTTAGGCGCTGTTGGAGAGTTAATTTTAAACGCCGAACACAATATCCGCAGCACCACCTACTGGCAAAATGGCGAGCAGCACGACACCCTATCAATTCAACTGAGTATCGCCGAAATACAAGGGAGGGTTCGCCGTGTAGTGAGCTTACAATCAATTCACGACCAATTACAACTTAAAGAACAACAAGCATATAAACGCTTAACTAAAGTGCTCACTCACGAAATTGCCAACTCTATTACGCCACTATCATCACTAGCTGATACCTGCAGTAATTTGCTGCCACAAGCATTATGTTTTAATGAGCTTGAAGATAAACAAGACTTACAGCTTGCACTAAGCACGTTAGCATCAAGAACCGCTCATTTAGGTGATTTTATTGCTCGCTTTCGCCAAGTTAGTAGCTTACCTAAACCTAATTTAGCACCTAAAAATTTAGCCGATATGCTAACGCATATTGTCGCTTTACATCAACAACAAGCCCGTGAACTGCAAATAGATATAGAGCTTACAATTCAAAGCCAGCAATTAGTGATGCTTGATAGCAGTCAAATAGAGCAAGTATTAGTAAACTTAATAAAAAATGCACTTGAAGTACTAAAGAGTAACCAAAAGTACAGTACTGAGAATGCCACTCAAGCAAGGGTCAAAATCAGCTTGGCGCAAAACGCTAGCCAACAACTTTATATAGAAATCAACGACAACGGCCCAGGTATCAGTGAGCATGTGATAGATATGATCTTCGTGCCATTTTTTACCACCAAGCAACAAGGCTCCGGCATTGGCCTTAGCCTCTCTCGGCAAATAATGCTCAACCACGGTGGTGATTTAATTTATGTACCAAAACCACAAGGCGCCTGTTTTAGGTGTGTGTTTGGTTAATTCATTTGACGGTCATTTTTAGCTCACCCTATGTTA
The DNA here is from genome assembly GCF_013394125.1 of Pseudoalteromonas sp. Scap25. Taxonomy (GTDB): domain Bacteria; phylum Pseudomonadota; class Gammaproteobacteria; order Enterobacterales; family Alteromonadaceae; genus Pseudoalteromonas. Next base: position 3,350,263 of record NZ_CP041327.1, read on the forward strand.
AGCTAAACAGCTTTAGGTTAGCCACATTTATATTTTCGGAGTAGTTTAGTACGTGTTCTCAAATCGATTTATCCGCATTTTGCCATTAGTGTTTATTTTATCCGGCTGTGAAACCACAACCGATACACCAACATCCCCCCCTGAAATTAAGGCTAACCCCAAAACAATTGTTAGTGAACAGCACGAAGATATTGCACAAATAGCTCCACTCACCACAAAAGAACCTGATGATGTATGGCAACGTATTAGGGCGCAGCTGTCATTTGCTGATTCCAGCCACCCGGCGGTGCAAAAACGCATTGCATGGTATTTAACTCATCCAAATTATATGGATGAAATTAGCCGCCGTGCTGAGCCTTACCTTTACTATATTGTAAACGAAGTCGAAAAACGCGGGTTACCCATTGAGTTGGCATTAATGCCGTTGATTGAAAGTGACTTTGATGCCAGTGCGTACTCACATAAACATGCCTCTGGGTTGTGGCAACTAACGCCTGCTATTGCTAAATATTTTAAAGTGCAAATATCACCTTGGTATGACGGGCGTCAAGACTTAGTAGACAGTACCCGAGCTGCGCTGGATTTTATGGAGTATTTACACAAGCGCTTTGATGGCAATTGGTATCATGCAATTGCGGCTTATAACGTAGGTGAAGGCCGTGTACAACGAGCCATCAGAAGTAATAAAAAGCAGGGTAAGCCCACTGATTTTTTTAATTTAAAACTGCCCAAACAAACCAGTCAGTACGTGCCAAAATTACTAGCTGCGGCACAATTATTAAAAAGCCAAAAAATGGCTTTTCCTGCAATTTCAAACAGCCCAACAATTGCAGTATTACCTATTGATGGCGCTGTTATTTTAGATAACCAAAAGCAATGGCAGCAACTTGAATCTTTAAACCATGGTGTGATCCGCTTTCCTGCCATTATTGATGCACCCCACATTGTTGTTCCAGTTGCTGAACAAACACAATTTAAAAACATGCTCGCTAATCTTGATTCCAATGATTATAGTCAGTGGCAACACTACACAGTAAAACGTGGCGATAGCTTAAGTGTTATAGCGAAACGCTACAAAGTGGGTATTAGCCAACTCAAAGCGTTTAACGATCTAAAAAGTAACACCATTAGAATTGGCCAAAAGCTTGTGCTCCCTCAATTAGCCGATACCCAAATTGAACATCAGGTTAAATCAGGCGAAAGTTTATGGAAAATCGCTAAGTATTACAAAGTAAGTATTAATAAACTCAAACAATGGAATAACCTTTCGAGCGACCACTTAAAAATAGGTAAAAAACTTACTGTATTCTTGTCTAATAGCTAACTACCTCGCTGATTATTAAATATATGGACTGATGACTTTATCAGCCCATACACCCTTCAAAAGACCTAAATTTAGATTCGATCTTGCACATATTTGCCGTCGGCGCGTTCCTTCGTAGTGACCACGCAGTAGAATATCGTAGTGCCTACAGCGCTAGAGAGCCACATAGCAAGGTACATTTATGTTTTTAATGGGATGCGTTGGCTCTGAGGTTAACGTTGCGTTATTTTGCCCCGGGGTTCTAGATACTCAACCCACGCTACGGTGGTCAGATTTACGCTGTGCAGCTGATAGCTGACGGCTGATACTTTCACTTTCCTGCAGACGTAAAAAAGCCCGACTCTTTCGAATCGGGCTTTCTCTTATTTGGAGCCTGGTAATGACCTACTTTCACATAACAAATGCTACACTATCATCGGCGCTGTTTCGTTTCACTACTGAGTTCGGCATGGGGTCAGGTGGGTCCAAAACGCTATTGTCACCAAGCAAATTTGGTGTAAGTTCGATTTAATCGAGCTTACTAAAATTTGGAATTCTGATAATAAAATGTCTTCAGTAATCTACTTTAGTTATATTAACTTCTTCGCTTGTTTCACTATCACATAAAACGCGTTTGGCGTTGTATGGTTAAGCCTCACGGGTAATTAGTACAAGTTAGCTTAATGGCTCACACCACTTCCACATCTTGCCTATCAACGTTGTAGTCTTCAACGGCCCTTCAGAGACTTTAAAAGTCTAGTGAGAACTCATCTCGAGGCCTGCTTCGCGCTTAGATGCTTTCAGCGCTTATCAGTTCCGAACGTAGCTACCGGGCAATGCCATTGGCATGACAACCCGAACACCAGCGGTTCGTTCACTCCGGTCCTCTCGTACTAGGAGCAACCCCTCTCAATTCTCAAACGCCCACGGCAGATAGGGACCGAACTGTCTCACGACGTTCTAAACCCAGCTCGCGTACCACTTTAAATGGCGAACAGCCATACCCTTGGGACCGACTTCAGCCCCAGGATGTGATGAGCCGACATCGAGGTGCCAAACACCGCCGTCGATATGAACTCTTGGGCGGTATCAGCCTGTTATCCCCGGAGTACCTTTTATCCGTTGAGCGATGGCCCTTCCATTCAGAACCACCGGATCACTATGACCTACTTTCGTACCTGCTCGACGTGTCTGTCTCGCAGTTAAGCTGGCTTCTACCATTACACTAACCGTACGATGTCCGACCGTACTTAGCCAACCTTCGTGCTCCTCCGTTACTCTTTGGGAGGAGACCGCCCCAGTCAAACTACCCACCAGGCACTGTCCGTAACCCCGATTCAGGGGCCAACGTTAGAACATCAAAACTACAAGGGTGGTATTTCAAGGACGACTCCACAAAAACTAGCGTCTCTGCTTCAAAGTCTCCCACCTATCCTACACATGTAGGTTCAATGTTCAGTGCCAAGCTGTAGTAAAGGTTCACGGGGTCTTTCCGTCTAGCCGCGGGTACACAGCATCTTCACTGCGATTTCAATTTCACTGAGTCTCGGGTGGAGACAGCGTGGCCATGGTTACACCATTCGTGCAGGTCGGAACTTACCCGACAAGGAATTTCGCTACCTTAGGACCGTTATAGTTACGGCCGCCGTTTACCGGGGCTTCGATCAAGAGCTTCTCCGAAGATAACCCCATCAATTAACCTTCCGGCACCGGGCAGGTGTCACACCGTATACGTCATCTTGCGATTTTGCACAGTGCTGTGTTTTTAATAAACAGTCCCAGCCACCTGGTCACTGCGGCTCCAATCAGCTTAGAGAGCAAGTCTCATCACCAATCGGAGCGTACCTTCTCCCGAAGTTACGGTACGATTTTGCCTAGTTCCTTCACCCGAGTTCTCTCAAGCGCCTTAGTATTCTCTACCTGACCACCTGTGTCGGTTTGGGGTACGATTCGGTATAATCTGAAGCTTAGAGGCTTTTCCTGGAAGTATGGCATCAGCAACTTCATCACCGTAGTGACTCGTCTCGTGTCTCAGCCTAACAGCAACCCGGATTTACCTAAGTCACTAGCCTACACACTTTCACATGGACTACCATCGCCATGCTTGCTTAGCCTGCTCCGTCCCCCCATCGCAATTATACCAAGTACGGAAATATTAATCCGTTTCCCATCGACTACGCCTTTCGGCCTCGCCTTAGGGGTCGACTTACCCTACCCTGATTAACATGGGATAGGAACCCTTGGTCTTCCGGCGTGCGGGTTTTTCACCCGCATTATCGTTACTCATGTCAGCATTCGCACTTCTGATACGTCCAGCATACCTCCCGGTACACCTTCAACCGCTTACAGAACGCTCCCCTACCACTCAGAATAAATTCTGAATCCGCAGCTTCGGTGCATAGTTTAGCCCCGTTACATCTTCCGCGCAGACCGACTCGACCAGTGAGCTATTACGCTTTCTTTAAAGGATGGCTGCTTCTAAGCCAACCTCCTGGCTGTCTGGGCCTTTCCACATCGTTTCCCACTTAACTATGACTTTGGGACCTTAGCTGGCGGTCTGGGTTGTTTCCCTCTTCACGACGGACGTTAGCACCCGCCGTGTGTCTCCCGGATATTACTTTACGGTATTCGGAGTTTGCAAAGGGTTGGTAAGTCGGGATGACCCCCTAGCCTTAACAGTGCTCTACCCCCGTAAGTATTCGTCCGAGGCTCTACCTAAATAGATTTCGGGGAGAACCAGCTATCTCCCGGTTTGATTAGCCTTTCACTCCTAACCACAGGTCATCCCCTAACTTTTCAACGTTAGTGGGTTCGGTCCTCCAATTGATGTTACTCAATCTTCAACCTGCCCATGGCTAGATCACCGGGTTTCGGGTCTATACCTTGCAACTATTCGCCCAGTTAAGACTCGGTTTCCCTACGGCTACCCTAATCGGTTAACCTCGCTACAAAATATAAGTCGCTGACCCATTATACAAAAGGTACGCAGTCACCCTCGAGGGGCTCCTACTGCTTGTACGTACACGGTTTCAGGTTCTATTTCACTCCCCTCACAGGGGTTCTTTTCGCCTTTCCCTCACGGTACTGGTTCACTATCGGTCAGTTGGGAGTATTTAGCCTTAGATGATGGTCCACCTATATTCAGTCAAAGTTTCACGTGCTCCGACCTACTCGATTTCACTTAAAATGCGTTTTCATGTACGGGACTATCACCCTGTATCGTGGCACTTTCCAGAGCCTTCCATTAACACATAATAAGCTTAAGGGCTGTTCCGATTTCGCTCGCCGCTACTATCGGAATCTCGGTTGATTTCTTTTCCTACGGGTACTTAGATGTTTCAGTTCTCCGCGTTCGCCTCGTTAACCTATGTATTCAGTTAACGATACCTGCAAGCAGGTGGGTTTCCCCATTCGGAAATCCTAGTCTCAAGTGCTTTTTACTAGCTTGACTAGGCTTATCGCAAGTTAATACGTCCTTCATCGCCTCCAACTGCCAAGGCATCCACCGTGTACGCTTAGTCACTTAACCATACAACCCAAACGGGTCTTTGTTTTGTGACAGTTTAACTTCGCCAGAAGTTAATATTGAATACTAAAGTAGATACCAATTAATCCGAGGATTAAATGGCACTGAATGATACTGCTATCATTCTTTTTTACTTTTGAAAACTCTGTACAAATACAATGTATTCATACGAATTTTATTATCAGCTTTTCCAAATTTTTAAAGAGCATATTAATTAGTAAACTCAAAGAGCAAACTAACTAACAATCATCTGTGTGGACACTACGAACAAATAAGTTCTAAATCGTATAAGGAGGTGATCCAGCCCCAGGTTCCCCTAGGGCTACCTTGTTACGACTTCACCCCAGTCATGAATCACTCCGTGGTAAACGTCCTCCCGAGGGTTAGACTATCTACTTCTGGAGCAACCCACTCCCATGGTGTGACGGGCGGTGTGTACAAGGCCCGGGAACGTATTCACCGCGTCATTCTGATACGCGATTACTAGCGATTCCGACTTCATGGAGTCGAGTTGCAGACTCCAATCCGGACTACGACGCACTTTAAGTGATTCGCTTACTCTCGCGAGTTCGCAGCACTCTGTATGCGCCATTGTAGCACGTGTGTAGCCCTACACGTAAGGGCCATGATGACTTGACGTCGTCCCCACCTTCCTCCGGTTTATCACCGGCAGTCTCCTTAGAGTTCTCAGCATTACCTGCTAGCAACTAAGGATAGGGGTTGCGCTCGTTGCGGGACTTAACCCAACATCTCACAACACGAGCTGACGACAGCCATGCAGCACCTGTATCAGAGTTCCCGAAGGCACCAAACCATCTCTGGTAAGTTCTCTGTATGTCAAGTGTAGGTAAGGTTCTTCGCGTTGCATCGAATTAAACCACATGCTCCACCGCTTGTGCGGGCCCCCGTCAATTCATTTGAGTTTTAACCTTGCGGCCGTACTCCCCAGGCGGTCTACTTAATGCGTTAGCTTTGAAAAACAGAACCGAGGTTCCGAGCTTCTAGTAGACATCGTTTACGGCGTGGACTACCAGGGTATCTAATCCTGTTTGCTCCCCACGCTTTCGTACATGAGCGTCAGTGTTGACCCAGGTGGCTGCCTTCGCCATCGGTATTCCTTCAGATCTCTACGCATTTCACCGCTACACCTGAAATTCTACCACCCTCTATCACACTCTAGTTTGCCAGTTCGAAATGCAGTTCCCAGGTTGAGCCCGGGGCTTTCACATCTCGCTTAACAAACCGCCTGCGTACGCTTTACGCCCAGTAATTCCGATTAACGCTCGCACCCTCCGTATTACCGCGGCTGCTGGCACGGAGTTAGCCGGTGCTTCTTCTGTCAGTAACGTCACAGCTAGCAGGTATTAACTACTAACCTTTCCTCCTGACTGAAAGTGCTTTACAACCCGAAGGCCTTCTTCACACACGCGGCATGGCTGCATCAGGCTTGCGCCCATTGTGCAATATTCCCCACTGCTGCCTCCCGTAGGAGTCTGGGCCGTGTCTCAGTCCCAGTGTGGCTGATCATCCTCTCAAACCAGCTAGGGATCGTCGCCTTGGTGAGCCATTACCTCACCAACTAGCTAATCCCACTTGGGCCAATCTAAAGGCGAGAGCCGAAGCCCCCTTTGGTCCGTAGACATTATGCGGTATTAGCAGTCGTTTCCAACTGTTGTCCCCCACCTCAAGGCATGTTCCCAAGCATTACTCACCCGTCCGCCGCTCGTCAGCAAAGTAGCAAGCTACTTTCTGTTACCGCTCGACTTGCATGTGTTAGGCCTGCCGCCAGCGTTCAATCTGAGCCATGATCAAACTCTTCAATTAAAAAGTTTTATGTCTTTCGACAGCTCAATGAATTCTGAATTTATTTAATATCTTTCGATATTGAATTGACTGTGCTGCAATTCCTACCTAAGTAGTTATTGCTGTTGGTCACTCAGTTTCAATTGAGACTCTAAATTTGTTTGCCTTACTTAGTAAACGAAGCTTGGCTGTTAGAACTCAACCTGTACGAGTGCCCACACAGATGATTGCTTTATATTGTTAAAGAACGTTGCGATTAAAGCGTTAAACTTTATCTCGCTAGGGCTGCGCATATTACGCTTTCCTATTTTTTTGTCAACACTTAATTTTCAGTTTCTTTTAAAGATTTGAAAGCTAAGTTTTACTCGACTCACTTACCGTTTGTTCAGCGCTTTTCATTGCTGCCTGCCGGGTCAGTGGATGCGCATTATAGGGATATTCTGGAGAGGGTCAATGCTTTATTTCAGTTTTATTAAATTAATTTCAATTTAGTACAATAACCATACAAACAAAGGGCTACAGGGCTGTTTTTGATTAAAAAGCATTCACATAAGGCATGATTATTGAGAGGGGAGGAAGTAAAAGCGATTTATAGATAACCGCTACATCGCTTTTACTTAAAACTTTACTAATTACTGAGTTGTTATTTCCCATACGGCAATTGAGCCTGAGATTTCATTACCGATTATAAGCAGTGCTTCGTTTGTTGCACTTTGCGCTGCAGGAACAAATGTCATTCCTTCAGGAGCAAGATCGCCACTTATATCTGCACTTGGTTCTAAACCACGATTATAAAAGTAGTCTTGAAATTTCACATCATAAGGGTTGGTTATATCAAACACCATTATTGTGCCCATACGCTCTAAGCCAACAAAAGCAAATAACCTATCGCCAACCTCACCTAATGTTAGCGCTTCGGGTTCTGCCCCTTTATCATCTGAGCGTGTATCGCCTTTATTTTCATCTTCGTTATTATTGAATGCATTGCCATGAACAGAAGCGGTTACTCGTGCAATTTGATCGCCTGAGTCAAACACCACCAGCCCATTGCTATCCCAAATGGTAAATGACCGTGCGCCATAAGCATAAAGCGATTCGTATTGGCCATCATTATTTTTATCACCTTTTACTGTAGTGACTTTCAAACGACCAATGTCGTTATCATCGTTATTTAAGTAATCGAAGTTAGCTGCGAGAGCTAGATCTTCTACGCGGCTTTCATCTATATATGCCAAACACCCATCTTTAGCGTCATAATCAAGGCCGCCCTGAGCGATGCAATCAGCTTCATCGCTGGCATCAAAAAAGTATTCGCGTGCATCACCCTCGTTGGCAGATACAATAAAGTTGGCTCCTTTCCAACTAAAACTTGCAATTGTATCTGGCTGATACATGCCATATAAACCAGGGTATGATTTAAAGTTAACACCGCCGTCTTTGTCTGAAGCGTCAAATTGTAAGTTTGACCAATCTTTAAAACCGAGCCCTTTTAGCTCAAGGGAATTATCTTCAAGATTGATGATAGCTAGAGCGTTATTTTCTTGAATAGAGACATAGGCGTATTTATTATCCTTGGAAATACTCACATACTCTGGCTCTAAATCCATAGCGACGGTGGTATTTATTAAATTACCATTAATAGTACGTCCAGTAGGATTGGCAAACACTAAACCCTGCGCTTCTAATTCTGCTTGCTTATTATTGTAAGCTTGAAAGTTTATGCTCATAGCAGTATCGGCAATAGTGCCGTTATTAATATCGATAATGCTGATAGTGCCTTCGGGGTCGATACTGTAGTCGCCATTAGGTTCACCTTCATTAGCAACCACTACTTTTGCACCATCATGGCTAAATGTCACCATGTCGGGTAGGGCACCTACTGTTACATTTTTAATAAATACTGGTGTATCTCCGCCAATATTGTAAAACGCTATTTGGCCAGCTTCGCCCAAGTTTGTAGCAGCCATTGCTACCGCTAATAATTGGTTATTTGCATCGATAGCTATGCTGTTTGCATCGCCAGGCGTATTTTCATTTAGTGAGAGCGTAATGGCAGAGGCTAAGTTGGTCGCGGTTACAATACCTTCGTTATCTTTTACTAATGCAGCGGTGTCGAACGTATCGGCAAGAATGATATTCACAACAGCTTCATCACCAGAGCTATTAATGGCATAAATCCATTTTTTAGAGGCTTGGTAGGCGACTATTTCAGCTGCCCCTTCCGGGCTTTGTGCATTGAGTACTGCGCGGCCAATAAGTTTGATATTTAAAGCTGAATTTGCATTAGTGCCGTTTTCGCCATTATTACCCGCTGTACCTTGTACACCCTGTGCGCCATCTTGGCCGTCATCACCATCTAGTGAGCAACCAGTTAATAGTGATAGCAAAGAAAGGGCTATTATTGATTTGTTTAACATTATTGTTTTCCTTAGTGTTGTATTAGTTAAATATCAACACACAGGGATGACAACAGCATGGCATTTTTATTTATAGAATATTTAGACAATAAAAAAGCGAGTTATGAAACTCGCTTTAAATAGGGCTTGGCCTGTTACTCATTTAAATAGGGCTTGGCCTGTTACTCATTTAAATAGGGCTTGGCCTGTTACTCATTTAAATGGACTGGCTGCTACATATTATTTATATAATCATCGCGCCTTTTTCGAGTTATTTTTATAAACTCTTTTAACTCATCAACGGAAGGTTCAATACCTTGTTGATTTTTATGTTCAAACCAATCGGTAACATCACTGATTATGACAGAGCCACCCTGTAGGCATAATTCATCATTTTTATCCAAACATCGGGACCTCTGAATGATGGACTGGTATACCAATTACAAAAGCTATATCCCTCACGTGTTAATTTAGATTCAATGTAAAAGCTATTAACAATAGATAAAATTATATATAAAGGTATTGCGCGCAGCATAAGCTTTACCATTAACCTTACTGTTTTTTCATTGCGGAAGTTCAATACTTTTTGTAAGCCTGCAATTGTCATTAAAACAGGAAATGGAGCCATTACTATTATCGGAGCCAACAAGCCGCTTTCTCGAATATAATAAAGCGACTCATCAAAATAAACATTTTCAACAAACCCATAATAAGAGAAATAAAATAAAGCAATTGTAAATAATATAAAAGCAAACAGGCCTATCACAACAATTAATTTATGTTCGAAGCTTTGCTCTGTAAAACGTTCTTCGGATTTTTTCCATTCTAAAATAGACATTGTTTATAGCTTATTTTTATTAGGGTTAAATTTACCTTTGGAAGCCAGAAAAATCCCTTTATAAAATTATTTAGCTTAGCTGGTTATTTTAAATAAAAACGACTGCAGCAATTTTGAGTTAATTTTAACGATTATACTCTGCTCTAGTTTCTTGTATAAAAACTTCAAGTTCATTAATTGTTGGCTCAATACCTTGTTGACTTTTCTGTTCAAACCAATCGGTAACATCACTGGTTATGACAGAGCCATCTTGTAAGCATAACTCATCATTTTTTAACCAAACATCGGGACCTCTGAATGATGGACTGGTATACCAATTACAATAAGTATAGCCATTGCTTTTTATATATGACTCTATATACAAGTTGAAAGGGATTACTAGCAAAAGAAATAAAGATAATGCAATAAACAACCCTTTAACAAAGCCTGTCATTAAGTATTCAGATTTATAATTTAATAACTTCTGAATAGAAGCTAAAAAAAATAATGCAAATTAAGATAGGCCCTAAAAAATTTATAAATAATTCTTTAAAAGCGAGGTTTCTGCCACTCTTACTTGCTTTTTCCCATTTAAATATTTTCATAATACTTTTATGCTCGGAACTCCAAATAATGTACCGAATATTCCATAAGGGTCTTCACTCAGTACTTTATTAAAGCCTATTAATAATGAATAGACCATTACCTGATAATATACTTTTTAACTAGCTTCGGGTTTCCTTTCAACGATTGCACGACGAGCATAAGCTGACATGCCGCACTTCCTTCAGTTATATTTTATATACGTTATTGAGTAATCTAATTAATTAAAAATATTTAGATAATAAAAAAGCGAGTTATGAAACTCGCTTTAAATATTTAATAAGTAATGGTCATTACTATTTTTTAACTGGGCGTTTCCAACCATCTAAATTACGTTGCTTGCCACGTGCTACGGCTAGCTGATCATCCGCTACGGCATTGGTAATAACAGAGCCTGCACCCACAGTTGCTGTAGCACCAATGTTTACAGGAGCAACCAGTGACGAGTTAGACCCTATAAAGGCATTATTGCCAATAATGGTTTTTGCTTTATTAACCCCATCGTAGTTACAGGTAATTGTGCCTGCGCCAATATTCACTTTCTCGCCAATTTCAGCATCACCTAAGTAACTTAAGTGGTTTGCTTTAGAACCTTTGCCTAAACGGGTTTTTTTCATTTCGACAAAATTGCCAATGTGCGAGTCTTCTTCCATTACTGCACCAGGACGAAGGCGGGCGTATGGACCGAGTGTACATTGAGCCGCAACTGATGCATCTTCAATTAGTGTATTGGCTTTAATAATAACATTGTCACCGATGCTACAGTTTTTAAGTACACAGTTAGGTCCAATTTGTACGTTATTACCAAGCGTTACATTGCCTTCAAAAATAACGTTTATATCAATTAATACGTCTTCCCCTGTTTTAACGTCGCCACGTACGTCAATACGTGCAGGGTCAGCAAGGGTGGCTCCATTTAACATCAAGTCTTCTGCTTGCCATGCTTGGTAAGCACGCTCTAATCCTGCAAGTTGTACGCGGTTATTTGCACCTTCAACTTCCATTGGATGATCAGGCTGTGCTGATGTAATTTCTACACCTTCACTATGCGCCATAGCAACTATATCTGTTAGGTAGTATTCACCTTGAGCATTATTGTTAGACAAGTTACCTAACCATGTTTTTAAAAGCTTACCATTAACCGCCATAATGCCGGTGTTTACTTCGTTAATAAGTAACTGCTCTGCATTAGCATCTTTTTGTTCAACAATACCCACTAGCTTTCCATCAACACGTAGCATACGCCCGTAACCATTTGGGTTTGCTAAATTAACGGTTAATACTGCTAAGCCATTTTTAGGTGTCGCTGCTAATAAGCGTTCAAGTGTAGATTGCTTTGTTAAAGGTACGTCACCGTATAAAACCAGTACGGTGTCGTCGTCATTTATATGTGGGTTAGCTTGTGCCACTGCGTGGCCTGTACCTAGCTGTTCAGCTTGCAGCACCCAGTTTACGTTATTATCGGCTAATTGTTGTTGTAATAGTTCGCCGCCGTGACCATAAACTAAGTTAGTCGATGTAGCACCTAGCGCATTGGCATTATCGATAACATGTTGCACCATAGGTTTACCTGCCACTTTATGCAGTACCTTAGGCAGAGCAGAGCGCATACGGGTACCTTTACCCGCTGCAAGAATAACCGTTGTTAGAGCCATTAAAACAATTTCCTTTTTCCGTTGTTTTAGCTTAATAGAATAAGTGTGCTGCAAAGTAGATTACGTAAGTCACATCATGTGCAAATACTCAGTAGGCTAAGCAATGACTACTGAATCTTAACTTAAGCAAAGTAACACCTAATAGAATAGGGTTATTGTAGCGAGGATCTTGCGTAGATATAAGTAATAATGAAGAGATATTAGCCATAACGATTAATTTATTTACAAATAGCGACAGGATTTATCATCAGGCACAAAAAAGCCCACATAAAGTGGGCTTTTAAAAACCAGATAGGCTTACTTTTTACGTAATTGCTGAATAACGCGTAGCTGAGCAATTGCTTCAGCTAGTTGCATTGCGGCTTGATTGTAATCAAGCTCAGCAGATGCACCTTTTGCCATTTGGGCTTCAGCGTCACGTTTAGCTTGCTCTGCAGCTTTCTCGTCCAGGTCTTCACCACGAACAGCTGTATCAGCAAGTACGGTCACTATGTTCGGTTGAACTTCTAGTGTACCGCCAGCAATATAGATGAGTTCTTCTTCACCAAATTGCTTAACTAAACGTACCATACCAGGTTTAAGGGCAGTTAGTAGTGGGGCGTGACCGGCATTAACACCTAACTCACCTTCACTACCAGATACTTGAATAGATTCTACTAAACCAGAAAATAATTTCTCTTCAGCACTTACTACATCAAGATGTACAGTCATAGCTGCCATACTACCCTCCTAATTACATGCTTTTAGCTTTTTCTTGAGCTTCTTCAATAGAGCCAACCATGTAGAACGCTTGCTCTGGCATATCATCAAACTCACCGTTTAAGATACCTTTGAAGCCTGCAATTGTGTCTTTAAGTGAAACGTATTTACCTGGCGCACCTGTAAATACCTCTGCCACGAAGAATGGCTGAGATAGGAAACGCTGGATTTTACGTGCACGAGATACAAGTTGCTTATCTTCGTCAGAAAGCTCGTCCATACCTAGAATCGCGATGATGTCTTTAAGTTCTTTGTAACGCTGAAGAACTGTTTGAACGCCGCGCGCTATACCGTAATGCTCTTCACCGATTACTTGTGGATCAAGCTGACGTGAAGATGAATCAAGAGGGTCTACCGCTGGGTAGATACCTAGTGATGCGATATCACGTGAAAGTACCACTGTTGCATCTAAGTGAGCAAACGTTGTTGCTGGAGATGGATCCGTTAAATCATCCGCAGGTACGTATACCGCTTGGATTGAAGTAATTGAACCAGTCTTAGTAGATGCGATACGCTCTTGAAGTACACCCATTTCTTCAGCAAGTGTAGGCTGGTAACCTACCGCTGATGGCATACGACCAAGAAGTGCTGATACTTCTGTACCCGCAAGTGTATAACGGTAGATGTTATCTACGAAGAAAAGTACGTCGCGACCTTCATCACGGAACTTCTCAGCCATAGTAAGACCTGTTAACGCTACGCGTAAACGGTTACCCGGTGGCTCGTTCATCTGACCGTATACAAGCGATACTTTATCAAGTACGTTTGAATCGTTCATCTCATGGTAGAAATCGTTACCCTCACGAGTACGCTCACCAACACCTGCGAATACTGAGTAGCCGCTGTGCTCGATTGCGATGTTACGGATAAGTTCCATCATGTTTACGGTTTTACCAACACCGGCACCACCGAATAAACCAACTTTACCACCTTTAGCGAATGGACATACAAGGTCGATTACCTTGATACCCGTTTCTAAAAGTTCAACTGAGCTTGATTGCTCTTCGTAAGTAGGTGCTGCACGGTGGATAGACATACGCTCGTCTTCACCGATTGGACCTGCTTCATCAATTGGCTCACCAAGTACGTTCATGATACGACCTAGGGTCTTAGTACCAACTGGAACTTGAATTGCTTCGCCTGTGTTTTCTACTGAAGCACCACGACGTAAACCGTCTGTAGTACCTAGTGCGATAGTACGTACCACACCGCCACCTAGCTGCTGTTGAACTTCTAAAGTCAAACCAGCTAAATCGCCATCTGTTACTTTTAGCGCGTCATATACGGCTGGCACGCTGTCTTGTGGAAATTCGATATCCACAACGGCGCCGATAATTTGGACGACCTTACCTAAACTCATGTCTATTCCTCTCGTTAATCTTTGCCTGAAGCATTAAACTGCTGCTGAACCAGAACAAATCTCACTAATTTCTTGTGTGATTGCTGCTTGGCGAGCTTTGTTATATACAAGCTGTAACTCATCCATAAGGTCACCGGCATTATCAGTTGCAGCTTTCATTGCAACCATGCGGGCAGCCTGTTCAGAGGCAGCGTTTTCAACTACACCTTGGTATACTTGAGATTCAATGAAACGTACTAACAAAGACTCTAAAATAGCCTCTGGGTTTGGTTCATATAAGTAATCCCACGCATGTGTAGATACTTCTTCTTCAGCTTTTGGCAAAGGGAGTAACTGATCTACTATTGGCTCTTGCTTCATGGTATTAACAAAGTTGTTATATACCAGGAATAAACGGTCAATTTTACCTTCAGAGAATGCATCTAGCATTATTTTTACCGGACCAATTACGTCCTGTACTGAAGGCTTATCTCCAAGACCTGCTTTTTTAGCAAGCACTTGACCACCAAAACGTTGAAAGAAGCCAGCTGCTTTACTACCTAAAGTAGCAAAATCAGCATCTACGCCTTTCTCTTTCCACGCTTTAATGTCTAATGCAACTTTCTTAAACTCATTTGAGTTTAAGCCGCCACATAGACCACGGTCAGTAGAGATAACAATATAACCAACTCGTTTTACTTCACGTTCTTCTAAGAACGGGTGAGTAAAATCAAGATTTGCTTGAGCAACACGACCAATCACTTTACGTAATTTTTCAGCGTATGGACGGCTTGAAGCCACTCGTTCTTGCGCCTTTTTCATTTTAGACGCAGCAACCATTTCCATTGCGCTAGTGATCTTTTGAGTATTTTTAATACTGCCGATCTTGCTTTTAATCTCTTTTCCGCTGGCCATGACTCTCTCTCCGAATCAAGGTGTGCCTTAGAATATAAAGCACACCATTAATAACTAAATTACCAAGTTTGCGTAGACTTGCACTTCTCTAGAAGTTCTTTAAGCTGCGCTTCGATCTCGGCGTTGTAGTTACCAGTTTCATTGATTTGAGCCATAAGCTCTGCGTATGTGCTATTTGCGAAAGAAAGTAATGCCGCTTCGAAATCCATGATTTTAGAGATTTCGATGTCTTGCAAGTAACCTTTCTCAGCTGCGAATAACGACAAAGACATTTCAGCAACAGACATTGGCGCGTACTGTTTCTGCTTCATTAGCTCTGTTACACGCTCACCATGCTCAAGTTGAGCACGAGTAGCATCATCAAGGTCAGACGCGAACTGCGAGAACGCAGCTAATTCACGGTACTGAGCTAGGGCTAGACGGATACCGCCACCTAGTTTCTTAACGATTTTAGTTTGTGCAGCACCACCAACACGCGATACCGAGATACCAGCATTTACTGCCGGACGGATACCTGAGTTGAATAAGTCAGTTTCTAAGAAGATCTGACCATCGGTGATAGAGATAACGTTTGTCGGTACGAACGCAGAAACGTCGCCGCCTTGAGTTTCAATGATAGGCAATGCCGTCAATGAACCTGTTTTACCTTTCACTTCACCATTAGTGAACTTTTCTACGTAATCAGTGTTTACACGTGATGCACGCTCTAAAAGACGCGAGTGAAGGTAGAATACGTCACCTGGGTATGCTTCACGGCCTGGTGGACGCTTAAGTAGCAATGAGATTTGACGGTAAGCAACAGCTTGCTTAGATAAATCATCATATACGATTAATGCGTTTTCACCACGGTCACGGAAGTATTCACCCATAGTACAGCCCGAGAACGGTGCTAAGTACTGAAGTGCCGCAGATTCAGAAGCAGATGCTACAACTACGATAGTATTTGCAAGTGCACCGTGCTCTTCTAATTTACGTACTACGTTAGCAATAGTAGATGCTTTTTGACCAACCGCTACGTACACACACTTAACGCCTGTGTCTTTTTGGTTGATGATTGCATCGATTGCTAGTGCAGTTTTACCTGTTTGGCGGTCACCGATAACAAGCTCACGCTGACCACGACCAACTGGGATCATCGCATCGATAGATTTGTAACCAGTTTGTACTGGCTCATCTACTGATTGACGCTCGATTACACCTGGTGCAATTTTTTCTACAGGTTCAAAACCGTCGTTATCTAAAGCGCCTTTACCATCGATAGGAGCACCTAGCGTGTTTACAACACGACCAAGTAGACCCGCACCAACAGGAACTTCTAAGATACGACCAGTTGTGTATACTTTTACGCCTTCTGTAAGGTCAGCGTAAGGACCCATTACTACTGCACCAATTGAGTCGCGCTCAAGGTTTAGTGCGATAGCATAACGGTTGCCAGGAAGCTCAATCATCTCACCTTGCATACAGTCAGCTAGACCGTGGATGCGAATGATACCATCAGTAACAGATACAATTGTACCTTCGTTACGAGCTTCACTTACAACTTCGAACTTCTCAATACGTTGTTTGATCAGATCTGAAATTTCAGTGGAATTAAGTTGCATGCTCTTTTTCCCAATTACGATTGTAGTGTTGTGGCTAAGCGATTTAATTTACCGCGTAAAGAGCCGTCAATTACAGTGTCGCCTGCCTTAATAATAAGGCCGCCAACTACTGTAGCGTCTTCACTACAATTCAGCTTAACTTTGCGTGCGAAACGTTTTTCAAGTGCCGCTACCAATGATTCTTGCTGGGCTGCAGCAAGAGGTGTTGCCGAAATCACATCAATATCGATTTCTTTTTCATAGTCTGCTTTTAAAGCAGAAAATAAATGAGCAACTTCAGGTAGTGCAATCAAACGTCCATTTTCAGCCATCACCTTAACTAGGTTCTGACCTTGTTCGTTGAGCTGCTCACCACATAAGTTAATAAATAACTCAGCTTGTGCGGTAGCAGTAGGCAATCCAGCTAAAATGGTAGATGCCTGTTCATTGCTGGCAACGTGGCCAGCAAAGAACAACATGTCATTCCAGCTTTCAATAGCGCCTTTTTCAACGGCAAGTTCAAAAGCCGCTTTAGCGTATGGGCGAGCGATAGTAGTCAATTCAGACATGCTCATACCCTCCTAATTACAGCTCAGCGACAAGTTTTTCAACGATGTCACTATGTGCGGCTTGATTGATTTCGCGCTCTAAAATTCTTTCTGCGCCAACCACTGCCAGAGTTGCTACTTGCTTACGTAGCTCTTCTGTCACACGGTTACGCTCTGATTCAATTTCAGAGTGCCCTTGAGCAATAATTTTTTCACGCTCTTGCTGACCACGAACAGTTTCTTCGTCAACAATTAGCACGGCACGCTTTTTAGCTTGATCAATGATATCAGCCGCTTGAGCCTTTGCATCTTTAAGCTGTTCTGCAGCTTTCTGTTGCGCTAGTTCTAAGTCTTTCTCGGCTCTATCAGAGGCAGCTAAACCATCTTCGATTTTCTTCTGGCGAGCTTCAATTGCACCGTTTAGTGGTGGCCATACGTATTTCATACAAAATAATACGAACACCGTAAACGCAATTAATTCACCGATAAGAGTGGCGTTTAAGTTCACAACCGCTCCTCCTTAAATAGTAAGCTGTTCAAAAAATAAAATTAAAGTACGAACAACAATACCATCGCGATACCAACACCAATCATTGCTACAGCATCGATTAGACCAGCAAGGATAAACATTTTAACTTGTAGCGATGGTGCTAGCTCAGGTTGACGTGCACATGCTTCAAGGAATTTACCGCCCATGTTACCAAAACCGATTGCTGTGCCGATTGCACCGAAACCGATAAGTAAAGCTACTGCGATGTATTTTAAGCCGTTTAATAATTCTAAAGCTTCCATTTATTTCTCCAAAGTTTCAATTGTATTAAAAGTAAAAGTAAAATTGTAAATATAGTAAATATAGTAATTAGTGATTATCTGAACTTGCCATGCTTAGGTATACGATTGTAAGCATCATGAATACGAATGCTTGCAATACGATTACTAAGATATGGAATACAGCCCACACAAAGTGCAACGGTAGTTGCATTAAACCTACAGCACCTATAAGGATGAAGATTAACTCACCTGCATATAAGTTACCGAACAAACGCAGAGCCAGTGAAAACGGCTTAGAAACCAATGCGATAAGCTCTAGTAATAGGTTGAATGGAATTAAAAGAATCTGCATAGCTGTATTGTTTGAACTAAACGGGTGAAGTGTTAGTTCTTTAATAAAACCGCCGATACCTTTGATTTTAATTGAGTAACCAATCATTAGAATGAACACACCCAGCGCAAGTGCAGCTGTCATGTTGATATCTGTAGTTGGTACAATTTTCATGTATACGTCGTGTGAATCCATACCGAATGCAGTTTCGCCAACAAAGCCAGCAAATGCAGGTAGGAAGTCAACTGGGATTAAATCCATTAAGTTCATTAAGAATATCCAAACGAATATTGTTAATGCTAATGGTGCAATTAGCTTACTTTTACCGTGGAAGGTATCGCGTACGTTGTCGCCAACGAACTCAACAACCATTTCAATGAAACATTGAAGTTTTCCAGGTACACCCAGAGTTGATTTTTTTGCGGCACTACGGAAGATCCATAAAAATATTAGACCTAGTCCGATAGACCATGCGAGGGTATCTATATGCCATGTCCAGAAGCCACTATCCGTACATGCTTTATTGAAGGCAAGACCAGCGTCGGTCGAGCACATCTTAGCATTGGTTAAGTGGTGCTGAATATGGCTAGATAGAGTAACTTCTTCTGCAGCCATGTTATATCCCAAAAGTTAATGTTTAAAAAAAACGGGTGTAAACAATCCTGTAAACAACACCAACACATAAGCACAAAAGAAAGGTAGCAGTACTACCGGATAAAGCTTTAGCATTAGTGCAAACAAAACGATTGTTAGCATAAATTTTAATCCGTTGCCGCGTTTCAACGAGGCATACGCTTGATTTGCTCGACTTGCACCCATATATCTGAATGCATAAAGCGCAAATACAAAGTTAGGAAGTACTGCGACTGCGCCACCAGCTAGAGCTGAAAGTGCGGCATTGGTTTCCCAACCTATAAAAATTATTAGTGCAGCTAAAAGGGCTACAAATCCCTGAAGGCAAATTAATTTTAATGCGGCAAGCCTATACGGGCTTGCTAACTTATTAGTCACTTTTAATTAACCTTTATGACGCTCTAATTGTCAGGGTATGAAAACTGGCGAAATTATACTTAATCCTGCCAGTTTTGCAACTTGAGTAGGTGCTTTGTAACACAAAATCGCTGTAAATGTCCCTTTTTAGACATCCAATAAATTAATGGTGGGAATAGTCTTGATTGATACGGTTTAAAATACCGTCTAACTCGTCAAGATTAGTGTAAGAAATAACCAACTTCCCTTTGCCTTTTTTGTTGTAATTTATTTCTACCTTTGCCCCTAGGTTATCAGCAAGCTGCTGCTCTAACTGTTTAACATCTGGGTCTTTTTCTATTACTTCTTTTGCTGGAGCTGGCTCTAAAATAGAGCGAACTAGTTTTTCAGTTTCGCGAACGGTCAATGCCTTTGCAACAGCTAAGCGGGCTGCATCTGATTGCACTTCGCCTTCAAGTGCTAATAAGCAACGAGCGTGACCCATTTCAATGTCACCATGCTCTAACAAAATTTTTACATCGTTATTTAGATTATTTAAGCGTAATAAGTTAGTTACGGTCGTACGTGATTTACCAACTGCATCAGCCACTTGTTGATGTGTTAACTCAAACTCATTAAGCAACCGATTAAGTGCAATCGCTTCTTCCATAGCGTTTAAGTCTTCACGCTGAATATTTTCAATCAGAGCAATAGCAACGGCAGCTTCATCAGGTACATCTTTAATAATACAGGGTACAAACTCAAGCTTAGCTATTTGCGCAGCACGCCAGCGACGTTCACCGGCAATAATCTCATAGCTGTTATGCGCAACAGGGCGTACAACGATAGGTTGAATAATTCCTTGTGAGCGTATCGAACTGGCGAGTTCTTCGAGTGCCTCTTCAGACATGTCTTTACGAGGTTGGTATTTACCTGAGTGTAAAAGCTCGATCGGTAGTTTTTGTAATTCACTGTTACTAGGCTGCGCTGCATTTTCAACGGCGCTGGTTACGTTAGCAGTATCCTGTTCCTTACCTTCGCTTGGTGCAGGTTTAGATGAACTTAAAAGCGCATCGAGTCCTCGGCCTAAACCTCGTTTTTTAGCAGACATGTTATTTTTTTACCTCAAAGTTAGGCGACAACGGGAGTTGTTTTTTCTTTTCTGCGTAGCATTTCACCAGCGAGAGCTAAATAAGCTTTCGCGCCACTTGATGCTCGATCGTAGTACATTGCTGGGGCACCAAAACTTGGGGCTTCTGCAAGTCGAACATTACGTGGGATCACCGTACGGTATACTTTATCGCCAAAATGTTGTTTTAATTGTTCTGATACATCATTTGCTAGTCGATTACGCGGATCGTACATAGTACGAAGTATGCCTTCAATCTGTAAGTTAGGGTTAACTAACTTAGCAAGTTGCGTAATCGTGTCCATTAATGCTGTTAATCCTTCCAATGCATAATATTCACATTGCATAGGTACTAAAATAGAATCGGCAGCGGCCATGGCATTAACGGTTAACATATTTAAAGAAGGCGGGCAGTCTATAAAAATAAACTCATACTGATCTTGTATTTTTTCAAGCGCGTTACGCAAACGTACTTCTCGCGCAAATAATTCCATCAGCTTAACTTCTGCAGCGGTCACATCACCGTTTGCAGCAATCATATGATATTCGCCTGAGGTTTCTTTAATAATCACTTCATCAATAGGCTTATCTTCTATGAGCAAATCATAGATAGTAGGGACGTCACCATATTTGTCGACGCCACTGCCCATGGTCGCATTGCCTTGCGGGTCGAGATCTATTAACAGCACTTTACGTTTCGTTGCAGCCATAGATGCAGCGAGATTAACGGCAGTGGTAGTTTTACCTACTCCACCTTTTTGATTTGCTAATGCGATGACTTTTGCCACAGTGTCTCTGATCCCTAGTCTTTAGAAAGAATTATTAAATGTCGTTGTGCATCTAAATCCGGTACTTCTAATGCAATTTTTTGCTCAAACTTAACACCTGTAGGGAGTGAGTCTAATTCCTCACTTGGAAATACCCCTTTAAGTGCAATGAACTTACCTGAATGATCAATTAAGTGCGAGCACCAGTCAATCATATCTTGTAACGATGCAAATGCACGACTTAGTACGCCATCTAATTTAACACTTGGTTGATATTCTTCAACTCTTGACTGCACCGGGGTGACATTATCAAGACCAAGCTCATGTTTAACATGCATTAAAAAACGTACACGTTTACCTAAACTATCTAATAATACAAACTGCGTTTCAGGTAAGGCAATAGCTAACACTATGCCCGGTAAACCAGGACCTGTGCCAACATCAATATAATGATGACCGGTCAAGTGAGGAGCAACAACTAAGCTATCCATTATATGTTTAACCATCATTTCTTGAGGCAAACGTACCGAGGTTAAGTTATAGGCTTTATTCCACTTATCGAGTAATTCAACATAGCGGACAAGTTGTTGCTGTTGTTTTTGTGTTAGCGCAATATCAGTTTGCGCTAACAAAGTTGTTAATTGTTGCTGTAACACAATGTACCTTTACCGTTACGCAGTTTTGCGTAACAAGCCTTGCTTCTTCAGATACACTAATAATAGCGAAATCGCCGCTGGGGTGATACCAGAAATACGCGAAGCTTGGCCGATAGTGTCTGGACGAGCATCAATTAGCTTAGCAACTACTTCGTTTGATAAACCAGAGACGGTTTTATAATCAAACTCTTTTGGTAAAATTGTTTCTTCATGACGAAGCTGCTTATTGATCTCATCTTGTTGACGCGCGATATAACCTGCGTACTTCGTATGAATTTCAACCTGTTCTAGAGCGGCCTGATTAGTGAACTCAGATCCGAGTCCTTCAATCGCCATCAAGTCGTTATAACGCACTTCTGGACGACGCAGTAATTCTTCTAAGCTGGCTTCACGCACAAGTGGCGTTTTAAGTAATTCGTTTACTTTATTAACCATGGCATGATCTTTATGGATCCAGGTATCTTTAATACGCTGTTTCTCTTTAGCGATCACTTCCATTTTTTCGTTGAATGCTTGCCAACGTTCATCGTTAACTAAACCAAGTTCACGGCCTTTTTCAGTTAAACGAATATCAGCGTTGTCTTCACGAAGCAACAAACGGTATTCAGCGCGGCTAGTAAACATACGATACGGTTCTTTTGTACCCAGTGTTGCTAAGTCGTCAATCAGTACGCCAACATAGGCTTCATCACGACGTGGTGTCCACGACTCTTTACCTTGTACTTGTAAGGCTGCATTCATACCTGCGATCAAACCTTGTGCACCCGCTTCTTCGTAACCGGTAGTACCATTAATTTGACCAGCAAAAAATAAACCATCAATAAATTTAGTTTCTAATGATTGTTTTAAATCGCGTGGATCAAAAAAGTCATATTCAATAGCGTAGCCAGGACGACAAGTGTGTGCGTTTTCAAAGCCGGTGATCGATTGCACAATTTCTAACTGCACATCGAACGGTAAGCTAGTTGAAATACCGTTAGGGTATAACTCGTATGACGTTAAACCTTCTGGCTCTACAAAGATCTGGTGTTTATCTTTATCTGCAAAACGTACAATTTTATCTTCAATAGACGGACAGTAACGTGGGCCTATTCCTTCGATAACACCTGAGTACATAGGTGAGCGATGTAAGTTTTTGCGAATAACATCATGTGTTTTTTCATTGGTGTAAGTGATGTAACACGGAATTTGTTGTGGGTGGTCGCTTTGTTTACCCATAAATGAGAATACCGGTGTTGGTGCATCACCTGGTTGTTCTTGCATTTTACTAAAATCAACAGTCCGGGCATCAATACGCGGTGGCGTGCCGGTTTTTAAACGATCTACTCTAAATGGTAATTCACGTAAGCGATCAGCTAAGGCAATTGAAGGCGGATCGCCAGCTCGGCCACCTTTGAAATTTTCAAGGCCGATATGAATTTGACCGCCTAAGAATGTGCCCACGGTTAGTACCACACTAGGTGCACTAAAACGCAAACCCATTTGTGTCACCACACCGGTTACACGATCATTTTCAACGATTAGATCATCACATGATTGCTGAAAAATCTTTAAGTTTTCTTGGTTTTGAAGTGTATTTTGAATAGCCGCTTTGTACAAGGCACGATCCGCTTGTGCACGCGTTGCTCGTACAGCAGGGCCTTTAGAGGAATTAAGTGTACGGAATTGGATCCCACCTTTGTCAATGGCTTGAGCCATTGCGCCACCTAGGGCATCAATTTCTTTAACCAGATGGCCTTTGCCAATGCCACCAATTGCTGGGTTACAAGACATTTGACCAAGGGTATCCATATTGTGAGTCAGCAGCAGGGTATTCATCCCCATACGGGCAGCTGCCAATGCGGCTTCAGTGCCTGCATGTCCACCACCTACTACGATAACGTCAAAATTTTCGTGAAAAATCATTAATGGGATCCTACTTAAATCAAACCAGTAAACTTCAAAAGGGAGCGTATTCTACCTAGAAATTAGCAGAAGATAAATGATTAAACAGTGCTCAAGATCTAAGTAAGTGATCTCTAATAATATAAAGGATCTTTTAAAGAGATCTTTTAATACTATTACTACTACTGATCGGGTTTTCTGTTGATAAGCTTTAGATCATGATTAAAAACATATAATTAGATCGGATCTAAAGGTGTTAGTATGATCGGATCTTCAGGCAAATAAGCTCTGATCAAAACGGGCTGTTATACACAGGCCGATCAAGGCTCGATCTTATCCCATGGATAAGCATGACTAAAAAAGCAGTTTAATCAGTGTTTATCCACAAAATCTATTAAATTATTAGTAAATTGTGGGTAACTTTATTTATAACTTTTCGCTTGATCTTTCTATTTTAAACCTGTTTGTGTTATCCATGAGTCTAACCAAGCTAAGGCCGTATCTTCGGGCAGTGCTTCATCAAGAATATTAAGCTCTAAACGTTGTGCTACTTTTACAGCGCCTTTTTGACTTAAAAGGGCATCTATATTGCGTCCTGCAAGGTTATAAGTGTCGTAACTAGTATCGCCAAGTGCAATAACCGAATACTTTAAATGCGAAAGATCATCCACTTGTGATACTTGTTCGATAAAACCAATCAGGTTGTCAGGGTAATCACCCGCACCGTAGGTTGATGTACAAACCAACCAAATAGTATTTTGTTGATCTATTTCATTAAATTCAGGTTGATCATGTAGTTGGCTATTAATCCCTTGGTTGTTAAGTGCATCATTTAACTGCTCTGCAACGTACTCGGCGGATCCCATTTGACTACCAACGATAATATTTACTGAACTCATGAATATGGCTGATCACTATTAGTTTTAATTGCTGCATATGATAGCTCAGTGAGTATAACAGTAAAGTTAAGAGTGCTATTTTGTATAACTATTTTTGTGGTAATTTAAGCCGTCGCGCTAACTAGTGCTTTAACTTGTTGATTATTAATGAGTTAACAAAATATATTTAAATGTAATCTTCTGATCAAGTTGTTGATAAGGTTGGGGAAAGCTCTGCTTAACTAAAAAGCAATGTTATAAATAGTTTGCTAAGTTATTGATTTTATATTGAGTGTTAACCACCAGCTAGCACAAATTCATAAATAAAGGCGTGTTGATCTTAGTGTGGATACAAAGCATGTTGATAACTTAAAATTGGGATCGAGAATAATTAAAAAAAATGATCCATTTATGCAGATCAGACTAAAAATCCATTTTTATTTTCTAAAAATCACTATTTAACTGATTTAAACACAGCATATTTTTACTTTTTATCGCTTTTAACTCATTTTCAAGGCAATAAAACCCCAATTGTGGATAACTGATCTGCAAAAAATAATTTTCATCAATTTAAACTAAGAAATTAACTATATTTTGCTGGTGGAGTGGGCGATCAAACTTACTTTTTAGGTACGTTTTATTTTTATGGTTTAATAATTACCTATGGCCAAGCTTGAAAAGCTAATGTAATAGGTTCTCTTTTAGGGGGAGATAAGCTTAATTTTTTACTATGAATGTAGGTAGTTTATCTGCTGTTTGGTGTGATTATAGGTTTAGCTCATCTGCCTTAAACACATTTTTAAACATAAATGGAGGCTAATATTGGTGCAATTTAGCTGTATTTTTTAGTCTGTTTGGTTTTTAAAGTGAGTTATTAAAATACATTTTGGCGAGTCGATATTAAAAATAGTAGGGCATTAAAAAGGGCACCTAAGTGCCCTTAATGATCAAATTAATAGTTCGACTATTTACCGATACAGAACGAGCTGAAAATTTTGCCAAGCAAATCATCAGAAGTAAATTCACCAGTTATTTCGTTAAGATACTGCTGTGTTAAACGCAGTTCTTCCGCGAGGATTTCACCGGCCACATGCATCTCTAATTGTGTTTTACCTGTATCTAAGTGATACGCAGCATGTTCTAGTGCATCTAAGTGACGACGGCGTGCCATAAAACCACCTTCTGTAGCACCATCAAAACCAATGCAAGCTTTTAAGTGAGTACGAACTAACTCTATACCATCAGCATTTTTAGCGCTTAAACTAATGACAGGATATTGTTGTTTTTGATCTATGCCGACTACATCACCTGATAAATCGGCTTTATTTCTGATCACAGTCACGCCCATACCTTGGGGTAACTTAGCCATAAATTCAGGCCAAATAGCATGTGGATCGGTATCAGTGGTGTCGGTGCCATCAAGCATAAATAGCACCCGATCAGCTTGGTTTATTTCATCCCAGGCACGTTCAATGCCTATTTGCTCTACCTTATCTGGGCTTTCTCGTAGGCCTGCGGTATCTATTATATGCAGTGGCATACCATCTATATGTATATGCTCACGTAATACGTCACGAGTGGTGCCGGCTATTTCAGTTACGATGGCCGCTTCTCGTCCTGCTAATGCATTAAGTAAGCTTGATTTACCTGCATTAGGACGACCTGCAATAACGACGCGCATACCTTCGCGCATTATACTGCCTTGTTTGGCTTGATTGGTAACGGCATTAAGCTGCTCGATGATGGCATTTAAATCACCGCCCACTTTTCCGTCTGATAAAAAATCGATTTCTTCGTCAGGAAAATCAATAGCCGCTTCCACATACATACGTAAGTGAATGACTTTTTCAACTAGGGTTTCTATGTGCTTAGAGAATTGCCCTTGAAGTGATTGTAGAGCACTTTTAGCGGCTTGCTCGCTAGTTGCATTAATTAAGTCGGCGATTGCTTCTGCTTGAGTTAAATCAAGCTTGTCGTTCATAAACGCACGCTCAGAGAATTCACCTGGTTTAGCTAAACGCACACCGTCTATTTTACTTATTTCTTTGAGTAGCATATCAAGAACAACAGGGCCACCATGGCCTTGGAGTTCGAGTACATCTTCACCGGTAAATGAGTGTGGGCCAGCAAAGTAAATCGCAATACCTTGGTCAAGTTGCTGACCTGCAAGGGTGTTAAATGGCACATAGTCGGCATAACGAACTTTAGGGACTTTGCCTATTATTTTTTCAGCAACCTGTTTGGCTAGGTTTCCTGAAACGCGAATAATACCAACACCGCCTCGGCCTGGGGCAGTGGCTTGTGCTGCAATTGTATCGTGATTGATCATGCGGTTTATTTGCCAACTTAAATAACGTAATGGCGGTATTGTAACCTATCAAATAGGCACTCGCGAATGCTGTTATAAAAAATAGGCAATAAAAAAGGCGACTTAAGTCGCCTTTATATAAGTAGGGAGTTTAATCGCCCCTTACTTTAATTCCTTTCTTTTCCATGCCACGGTAGATGATTAACATCTGGACAATAGAAATAAGGTTAGACACTAACCAGTAAAGTACTAAACCAGATGGGAACCATAAGAAGAATACAGAGAAGATAACCGGCATAAAGGTCATCATTTTTTGCTGCATTGGATCGGTAACCGTCATAGGTTGTAGTTTTTGCGTTATGAACATACTCGCACCAAATAAAATTGGTAATACGTAGTATGGGTCTTTTGCAGAAAGGTCAGTTAACCAAAGTACAAATTCAGCATGACGTAGTTCTGTTGATTCTAAGAATACATAGAACAAGGCTAAGAAGATTGGCATTTGCAGTAAAATAGGGAAACAGCCACCCATAGGGTTCACTTTTTCTTTACGGTACATTTCCATAGTCGCTTGGCCGAATTTTTGACGATCATCGCCATACTTTTCTTTTAGCGCCTTCATCTTAGGCTGTAACGCACGCATTTTAGCCATTGAGGTGTACTGTGCTTTAGTCAGTGGATACATTAATGTTTTAACGATAATAGTGATGGCAATAATTGCTACACCCCAGTTACCTAAAATACTGTGTAACCATTTAAGTAGCACAAATAACGGCTGCGAAATGAAAAACAACCAACCATAATCAACTGTTAAGTCTAGGTCTGGATGAATGGCTTCAAGTTTATCTGACTCTTTAGGGCCCATGTAATAAGTTGCAGTAAGTACTTGCTCACTACCAGCTTGAACATTAACCGCTTCGTCTTTAACACCAATAATAGCCGCATTACTTTTAGTAATTAAACTATAAAGAGTATTAGTTTGATCTTGCATTGGTACCCAAGCACTTACAAAGTAATGCTGAATAAAGGCAACATAACCACCTTGAGTATTAATACTGAGGTTTTTATCAGCCATGTCTGAAAAACTGTACTTTTCATATTTCTCTTCGCTAGAGCCATAAGCAGCACCAAGATAGTTCTGGTCAACTAAGCTACCTTTTTCTTGCACAGTACGTTTAATTTGTGTGTAAAGCTGTACTTGAATTGGCTCAGCAGTGGTGTTGTTTACAGTGTACTCAAGAGCAACGTCGTATTGGCCTTTTTTGAATACATAGGTTTTAGTAAAGGTAACACCTTTGCTATCAGTAAACGTTAAAGGAACACGCAGTTCATCACCATTCATTGTATAGCTTTTTTGCTGTGTACTATAAACAGGGCGGCCATTTGCAGATGCATCTGGGCCATTTAAACCAATTAAACCACTTTGAGAGAAGTATTGATTGCCATCAAACTCACCCAAAAGCATAAAGGGTGTTTCTTCACCTTTTACTTCTTCGTATTGCAGTAGGTCTGATTCAACAATATCACCACCGCGGGTATCTATTTTTACAGTGAATACGTCAGTTGTGATATCGATTACTGAACGTTTTGCACTGATTGCTGCAGTTGGTAAATCACCGTCTGTTGACGAAGGTACATAATCATCAGAATCAGGTGAGTTAGATTGTAGTGTTTGTGTGTTGGCACTAGGATCGGCTTTTGGTGTGTTGTAGTCATTATTCCACTCTTGAAATAATAAAAACGACACTAGCATTAGGCCGATGAATAAAAACGTGCGTTGCGATTCCATAACAGCTCTTATTTCTCGTGTTGGTGGTTAATACGGGTTAATTTTTCAGGAACGGGGTCGTCTCCGCCTGAATGTAAAGGATGGCATTTTAATATGCGTTTAACTGCTAACCAACTCCCTTTTACCGATCCATGCAAATTAATTGCTTGAATAGCGTAACTAGAGCATGTTGGATTAAAACGACAATGCGGACCTAATAGCGGGCTAATCCACTTTTGATAACCGCGGATAAATAAAACTAAACAACGTGTTGGTAAAGCAGCAAGTGGTTTAAGTAACCTCATGTTGTACATGCCCCTACGTTATGTTTAGTGAATAGATACCATGTATTTAAAGACTCACTATGAGATTTTAAACGCATGATTAAAAGGTGAGCTAAAGATACCTTAATTAACCCTGTAATTCTATTGCTATTGGGTTTGTTTAGTCGATTTAGCTGATTTGTTTGGGCGTTTTTTAAATGGTGGCGGTTTAGGGGCACCAGGTTTGCAGCGTTCATTAATCTTACGCCACAGCTTTGTAAGTTGTTTGGTTAATTCTTCATTAGACTGTTCATCAATGCCACTTTTAACCATCAACACAATATCAATATTATCGAGCGTGTGTTGGTTTAAACGAAAACTTTCGCGAGCAAGACGTTTAATACGGTTTCGTTGACATGCCTTTTTTACACGTTTTTTAGCAACAGTAAGGCCTAATCTAGGTTTTGACTGGTCACTTGGTTTTGCTAATAAGGTAAAGAAAGGAGTTGCAGCCCGAGCGGGTTCGTTAAATATGCGAGAGTAATGCGAGGGAGTTAACAGACGTAACTCCCTGCCAAAGCTAAAGTCTTCCACTTATAAATTAAGCAGAAAGAACTTTGCGGCCTTTAGCACGGCGACGAGCTAATACTTTACGGCCATTTACAGTTGCCATACGAGCACGGAAACCGTGTGTACGTTTGCGTTTTAAAACGCTAGGTTGAAAAGTTCTTTTCATAACAATCTCATCCGATCGGTTAAAGTTAAAACATCCTATGCAGGTCGCGATCCTGGCACAGGTGCCATTGCGAGCGCGAGATATTATAGATGAAGTGACGAAAAGTCAATCATAATAGAGTGCGTAAAGCATGTTTATTTATGATCAATTTTCATGATCCGATAGGATCATCATAAATAAGAAGTTTTCCACAGCCCCTGTATAAAAAGTGAATAAAAGCATGGGAAAAGTAAATTAGATCGTAAATTGTGGTCGCGATCTGCTGCCAGTTTTGTTATGATCTCTAATCAAGCTTTAAAATAAAAAGCTATTAGAATCAGTCTGTTATTATATTTATACATCGATATCAACAATTTTACAAAATCAATCTTTTACTTGTGGATAAAGTGCATTCATAATAGTCGGTCTTGGGCTGCTTATTGAGCCATTTAAACGCAATACAGGTGTGATTTTTGAATCATTA